>VBKE01000245.1:0-29624 GCA_005879605.1 Deltaproteobacteria bacterium | reverse complement strand
GATCTCTTGCCCACGCCCGCCTCGCGGCGCCACAGGTAGCTTGATAGACCGGTAGAATCTCGTCGCCGCGGCTCAAAAGATGACAGCCGCATGACAAAGCATCGGCCACAAAAGGTGAGGTCAGCAAGGTCGCGGCGATTTTTTTCTCTAGCAGGGCTTGGTAACGGAACTCCCAGCCACCGATCTCGACAAGGCTGTAATCCTGTGGGCCGAATCCGTTAGACCGAAGAAATTTTTCCAACAGGAAGACAAAACCCGTGCGTCTGGAATCCACGCCAAGTAATTTCCCCCGAAGAGACCCGACATCGGGATACTCGGGCGCAGCAATTAGACTTAAGAGTCCGCTATGGAGTCCCATAAAAAGAAAGAGATCGATGTCTCTACCGTGCTTGTTCTCTTCGCTTTCAACCGCCGCTACGACGTCGTCGGCTGCCGGGTGACCGATTTCGAACTTGCCCGATCTGAGTGCTTCGATGAGATAATCCGAACCTGGAGTATAGGCTACTTCAATTTCAAGACCATACTTTGCAAAGATGCCGTATTCTATCGCCGCATGGACGGGCAGGTTATATCCGGCGCGAAATTGAATCAGTCGCAAATGGCTTAACGGTGCCATTAACCCTTTCCTTCGCTGAATGTTTTTCGACCAAGAGCGAGGCGCATGATTGGCGGCAACCAATCTTAAAAACGTTGGCTGCGCTCCGGCTTGCCGACGCAAAATAGCACAAAAGATAGCGCTCAGACATAGTCAGCGGAACGGGTGAAGTACGGGCTCTACTCCCTTGACACCATTGCTGCCTTTGGATAAGCAGAAACCCGATGTGAGGGCCGCTTGTTTGCGAGCGCATTTGTAAAGGAGTGCGCACGGTAAGATTGAAACATTTTTACTAACGGGTTTCCCATAGCTTCCTGAGATCGCTCAGAGGTAACGATGGAAAAGAAACCGTCACCGAGCACACCCTCTTTAAAATGGTCGGTCCTATTTTTCCTCTGTATTCTCGTTCTCTGGCAGTTGCTTGTACCGGTTTTGGAGATTCCCTCTTACCTGCTCCCCACACCGTTAGCGATTCTAGCCGAGTTTCAAAAGCGCGGAGGGTTCATTTTCGCCAATTTTTTGCCGACTTTTTATGAGACCATACTGGGGTTTTTGATCGGGGCATTGATCGGTGTCGTCTCTGGCCTTGGGATTGTCTACTCGCGGATCCTCTGGCTCACGATATATCCGTCACTGGTTGTGATCGGCTCAATACCCAGAATTGCCATCGCTCCGCTCATTTTAATCTGGTTGGGCATTGACAGCATTTGGTCCAAAGTCACAATCGCCTTTCTCGTCGCCTTTTTCCCGATGGTTGTCAATTCTGTCGTGGGATTTTCTCAGATTGACGGAGAGATGTTGGACCTGGCCAAGACGATGGGAATGAAACCGTGGACAGAGTTTAGGAAAATCCGTCTGCCTAACTCGGTCCCTTATCTTTTTGCCGGCTTCAAAGCTTCCATTGCTCTGGCGGTCATCGGTGCCGTAGTCGCGGAGTTCGTATCCGGCCAACAAGGGTTGGGCTATCTGATCATCATCGGCAATAACGAGCTGAATGCTGCTCTGATTTTCGCCTCCATCACGGTTCTTTCTGTAATGTCACTCGGCCTCTTCGGAGTTATCGTGGGCCTGGAAAAAGTGCTCATGCCCTGGCGTCGCGGCATTTACCCAACGGAGCTTTGAGCGCCGGGCTGTCAACCGAAATGAGAACGTAACTAAAGGAGGACAATCATGAGAACAAAAAAGAAACCCTTCGGAGCGGTGCTTTTGCTCATCGCGAGCACGATCTTCTGTTCGAGTTCCACGGCCGTTGCGGCGGACAAAATTAAGTTTCAGTTGGATTGGATCATCGAAGGGAAGTACGTCCCTTTCTTCGTAGCACGGGACAAGGGCTTCTTCAAAAAAAATGGTCTCGACGTGACCCTTATCGAGGGCAAGGGCTCGGGCAACTCGGCCACTTTTGTTGACGCGGGACAGGCCGAGTATAGCTATGGTGACTTACTGACAGCCCTCCAAGTCATGTCCAAAGGCGGGAAGAATCGCGCCATTGGCGTCGGCATGACTTTCAACGGTGGTGGTCTGATCTTTTTGGAAAGCTCGGGAATCAAGAAGGCGAAAGATCTTGAGGGTAAGCGTTTTGGAACGAACCCCGGAGATTTTGCATTTGTCTTACTCCCGGCAGTGGCAGCGGCCTCGGGATTTGATTACAAAAAAGTCGTCATCAAGACGATGGAGCCTGCGGTTCGCACGCCCGCCCTCTTCGAGGGGAAAATAGACCTGATGTCGGGGACCAACGGTTCGAGTATCCAGAGGATGGCTATTCTTGGAAAGCGCCAGGGAAAACAAATTAAGTACTTATTCTTTAAGGACCTGGGGCTTGAGACCTACGGCCATGTGCTTCAGACCAGGGAGGATCGGATCAAAAACAATCCGGATCAGGTGAAAAGATTCGTATCTGCCGTTTTCGACGCCTGGGCATGGTCGCTCAAAAACCGGAAGGAAGCCTTCGAGATTTTTATGAGCGCCAATCCGCAAAAGGATCGGGACATCAGTTTGGCGCAAATGGAAGCTGGACTCGACGACGTCGTGGACCCGGAAACCAAGCAGCAAGAGTTAGGCTACATGAAAGAGTCGATGATGAAAAGGTCCGTGGACATAGCGAACAAGTACTTTGAGTTGTCCCCGGCGGTCGATTACAAAATGACCTACACGAATCAATTCATCCGGAAAACCCCCGGGATGTAAAGGACTGGTTTTGGGAAACCTCATCGAATACGAGAGGGTTCGCAAAATTTACAATTCAGGTAGCGATGAGGTTACCGCCCTCGAAGAAGTCTCCTTTGGCGTGGAGCCAGGGGAGTTCGTTACAGTGGTGGGGCGAAGCGGTTGCGGTAAAAGCACACTGCTCAAAATTACCGCCGGACTTCTGTCCACCACTGGAGGAACAGTTCGCATCGCGGGGAATCCGGTCATAGGTCCGCTGACCAACATCGGCATCGTGTTCCAGTCGCCGGTGCTCTTGGCTTGGCGCAAGGCGCTCGACAACGTTCTACTACAGATCGAATCTCGAGGCTTGAATGTCGCTGCGTACAGAAAGAAAGCGCTCGATCTTCTGGAGCTTACCGGATTGCGCGGTTTTGAAAACAAGTATCCGAGCGAGCTCTCCGGCGGCATGCAGCAACGGGTCTCCATTAGCCGCGCACTTATCCATGATCCACATCTCCTTTTGATGGACGAGCCGTTCGGCGCGCTGGACGCCATTACACGCGACGAGATGAATTTGGAACTGCTCAGGATCTGGAGCGAGTCAAAGAAAACGGTGCTCTTCATCACACACAGCATTCCCGAAGCGGTTTTTCTCGGCGACCGCGTTGTCGTGATGACCCCGCGGCCGGGAAAAGTCGCCGAAATTATGACAATCGAGCTGCGAGCGTCTGGGCGTGCAATGACCCGGGCGCCGATGGAAAGTCGTTGACTTCTACCGTTGTCGGGCCCGGCCCGCGATCAACGCGCGAATGCGGTCAGGAGTGAGCGGCAGAGCCTTCACCGAAACTCCAAAATCACTGAGAGCGTGAGAAAGAGCGTTGGCGAGCGCCGCGCCTGTGCCGACGATACCCCCTTCGCCCGCACCTTTGACACCGAGCGGATTGAGCGGTGACGGCGCCTCTTCGAGGATCACGCTGCCAATGTCGGGCACATCCGTACTTGTGGGTAAAAGATAATCCATCAAACTGCCGGTCAAGAGCTGGCCGTTTTCATCGTAAATCAGCTCTTCCAACATCGTACCGCCGATGCCTTGGACCGCTGAACCGACGGTTTGGCCGTGAACCAAAAGCGGATTGATGCAGCGCCCGACGTCTTCGACGACGAGATACTTGAGGACTTCCATCATGCCGGTCTCGACATCCACGGCCACGTGCGCCAAGTGAACCCCGTAAGAGTATGTCATCTGGCTCGAATGAAAATAGGCCGTCTCTTCCAATTCCGGAAACCCCTGATTGAGGGTTCCGCAATGGCGAGCTTTGGCAGCGATCTCATGCAGATCTACGGGCGGCGCTTCGGTGTTCGTGCGGTAGATTTTCCCCTCGTGGAATTCCAACACGGCGGCATCAACACCGAGTTGTTCCGCGGCGACTCTGAGAAGCTTCTGCTTGAGCTTTTGCCCCGCTAGATGAACCGCGCTGCCGCACATGACGGTTCCTCGGCTGGCGAAGGTGCCCCAACCGAAAGGAGTGATGTCGGTATTGCCGTGATAAACCGTGATCCAGTCCATCGGCACACCCAACGCATCGGCGCAGATTTGCGCCATGCCGGTCTCATGACCCTGGCCCAACATCGAAATGCTCAGATAGACGGCGACATCATTGCGGTCGCCAATCACGATGCGCGCGCCCTCGTAAGGCTCGAGCCCTCCAGTATTTTTCACAAAGCAGGCAATGCCAGTGCCATGATACCGGCCATTCTCAAGACGACCCTGAAGCGGCTTTAAATCTTCATAGCCGAATTCATCGAGACCGCGCTCAAGCGCGCTCGGATAATTTCCGCTATCAAGAACCGTGGCATTCGAACCGGGCCGCGTAACGCCGACGTCGTAGGGCATCTCCTCGGGACGAATCAAATTCTTGAAGCGTAGATCCACCGGATCAATCCCGAGATCCTTTGCCATCAGGTCAAGCATGCGTTCGCGATAGAAACAGGATTCATAGCGCCCCGGCGCGCGAAAAGTCCCCAGGCCGGTTTTGTTTGTCATCACTAAATGGATCTTGGCGTGGTAATTAGGTATTCGATACGGTCCGGTGAGCAGCGCAGCCGTGGAACAGGGCACCAATCCGCCATGAGTCCGCACATAGGCGCCCATATCACCGTAAACGATCGCCCGAAAAGCCAAGAGCGTACCATCCTTGCGGGCGGCCACTTCAAGCTCGCAGCGATTTTCGCGGGAATGATTCGCCGCCATCAGATGTTCGCGGCGGTCTTCGATCCATTTAACTGGTTGTCCCAACTTTACCGCAGCGAACGGGATCAAAAAATCCTCCGGATAAAGTTCCCCGCGGATGCCAAACCCGCCGCCAATGTCATTTTCAATAAAGTGAACTCTACGCTCTGGAAGCTTCAAGAACGCCGCGATGGTTTGCCGGTTAAGATGCGGCAGCTTGGCGACGCCCCAAACGGTGAGCTCCCCTTTGCCGCGATCGAACGAAGCGACGAAACCCCGTGTCTCCAGCGGGTTGCCGGTGAAGCGATGAACGCGAAATTCCTCTCGGCGGGTGTACTCGGCATCTCGGAAAGCACGATCAACGTCACCGATGGAGAATTCATGCACCGCAGCGAGATTCGTGCCGGCTCCTTCATGGACCAGCACTTCGTCTCTTAAAGCGTCGTACACATCGACCACCGCGGGCAGATCTTCGTAGTCGATTTCAATGGCGTCGAGCGCGTCCTCGGCCAAGTAACGGCTCTCCGCGATGGCCAGCGCCACCGGCTCGCCGACATAGCGAACCTGCTTCTGCGCTAGCAGAGGCTGCAGATAACGCTCCAATCCGGGCAGCTGAACCATCCGGATGGGTACCGGCACGGCGGCGAGATCTCCCAGGTCTGCGTACGTAAAGATCTTGATGACGCCGGGTAGCGCCACTGCCTTGGAAGTATCGATGGACCGAATCCGTGCATGGGCCCGTGGACTGCGCAGGATAGCCGCATGGAGCATGCCCGTGAGCTTGATGTCGTCGACATAAGTTGCCCGCCCGGTGATGAAACGAATGTCCTCGCGCCGCTTAATCGGCGTGCCCACGTAACCTTGCGTTGTCTTGCCTATGTGCTCCACCTAAGTCATTCGCCTTTGGTTTTTCCTTCCGGTTCTGAGGAGACTTGGAGGATCGCGTTGATAATCGGTTGATATCCCGTGCAGCGGCAAATATTGCCGGAAATGGCTTCGCGCACCTCTGCTCGCGTCGGCGCCGGATTGTCCCTCAGAAGAGCACATGCCGTCATCAAAAAACCCGGAGTGCAGAAACCACATTGAAGCGCGTGCTGATCCTGAAACGCTCGTTGTAATGGATGCAGCTCATCACCCTCGGCCAGGCTTTCCACAGTGAGAAGCTCGGCGCCGTCCGCTTGCACGGCAAGCATAATGCAGGAACGTACCGCCTCACCGCTCACGAGAATCGTGCAAGCGCCGCATACTCCGTGCTCGCAGCCCAGATGGGTGCCGGTGAGATCCAACTCCTGGCGCAGAAAGTCCGCCAGCGTCATTCTCACCTCCACCAGGCGCTCATAGGTCCGTCCATTGACCGTGACTTTGATCACCTGCTTTGCGCTCAAGTCCTCGTCTCCTTTACCTTGGCCAATGCCGATTCCAGTGCCCGGCGAACCAACACGCCACCCACTTCCTTGCGGTAAGCGGCAGAGGCGTGAATGTCCGAATCGGGTTCGAGCTCTTCGGCAACGACTCCGCTAAGCTCGCGTAAAAACGCCTCGCTGATTCGGCGTCCCTTCAAGACTGCTTCGGCCCGTTCCATTCTTAGGGGTTTGCTATCCACGCCGAACATAACGATGACCGCTTTCTGCACCGTTTCTTCCCCATCCAGCTCCGCCCGCAAAGCCACGCCGATGAGGGCAAAATCCCCCTTCCGTCGTGCGATCTCTTGGACGGCCCATGCCTCGCCGGAAGGCCATTTTGGCAAGCGAATCTCCGTGAGCAACTCCGCCGGCCGAATGGCTGTCGTTAAGTAGCTCAGGAAAAACTCCGCTGCCGGGACTACTCGTACGGCCGATTTGCTCCTCAATAAAAACTCGGCGCCGAGAAGCAGACTCACCGCTGGAAGCTCAGCCGCTGGATCTGCATGAACGAGACTGCCGCCGATGGTTCCCCGGTTGCGAATCTGAAAGTGGCCGATAAGCGGCATTGCCGCGGCGAGAATCGGATTTTGCTCCTGAACGATTTTGGAGCGCTCCAGGGCCCGCTGGCGCGTCAGCGCGCCAATGGTTAGGCCGCCCTCCGGCGTCGCGGTTATGGTATCGAGACTGCTCAAACGGTTAATATCGATAATCAGCCCTGGCCGCGCCAGGCGTAGATTCATAAGCGGCATAAGGCTTTGTCCACCCGCGAGGATCTTCGCCTCATCGCCGTAGCGTTCGAGCAGATCCAACGCCTCTTGCAGCTCTAGCGGAGCAAAATATTCAAACGGCGCAGGCTTCATGGCTAACGTGGTTCGGCTATCAAACTTGGCCGTAACCTGTCAAGTTAAACGAGTCATAGAACCGGTTAAGTCGACGGCGAGCGGATTTGACCCAACGCCAATAACGGTGGTAAACCCTCCCTGAGAGTAAGACAGCAGGGGAGCTTATATGGCTAACGAAACCCGTTTGGAAACCGATGTTGCAATCATTGGTGGAGGAGGCGCAGGGATTCCCGCGGCGATTGAAGTAGGGCGGGCCGGCGGCAAAGCCATCGTTTTAGAGCAAGCAGATTCCTGTGGCGGAACCGCGGCCATTTCCGGCGGGGGTTGCTGCATCGTCGGCACGCCGTTACAGAAAGCACAGGGACTTGATGACACGCCAGACATCGCCTTCGAGGATTGGGTGAAGTGGGGACAGGGTGCCGCCGACGAGATATGGGCAAGATTTTATCTCGAGCATACGCTTCATGACCTTTATCACTGGGCCGAGAGCTGCGGCGTAAAATGGACCGATATGAAGTTTCAGGAGGGCAATCGTGTGATGCGCTGGCACCGGCCCGACAATAACGGTCTCGGCCTCATGACGGCGCTCATCAAGACCGCCGATTCGCTGCCGAACGTTAAGTTTATGACTTCGACTTCTGCCGGTAAATTGCTCACCCGGAACGGCCGCGTCTGCGGGGTGACGGCGACGAACGGAAAAAAAGAGAGTTTCGAGATTCACAGCAAGTGCGTCGTAGTCGCGACGGGGGGCTTTAATTCGAATCTCGATATGATCTTGGAGAATCGGCCCGAGTTCAAGGCCTTCAAGGTCATGGAAGGCTCGGGCTTCGGCGCAACGGGCTCGGGTCACAAAATGATTCGCGAGCTGGGTGGCTACTTCACGCATATGGATCACATCTGGTTTTACGTTTATGCCACGCCGGATTATCGCGACCCCAAGGGGCGCCGCGGTTTGGTCTTCCGTCTCACGCCCGGCTACATCTGGTTCAATCAGCAAGGAAAACGCTTTCACAATGAATCGTTGACGGGCGGCGCGTCGGCCACACCGGCAATGCTCAGACAGAATCCACCGCACGCCTGGGCGATTCTCGATACACCGATGACGGCGAAGATGGAAGTCGCCGATCCTTATTACCGCGACGGCGACAAAGTGCGTAAAGATAAGGTGCAGGAGCTGCTCGACAATTCTCCCTACATCAAAAAGGCAAACACCTTGGCCGAACTGGGGAGAAAGATCGAAGTCGATCTGCCATCCTTTACTTCAACCATCGAGCGCTACAATAAGGCTTTCGATGACGGACTCGAGCGCGAGCCCGAGTTCGGCAAATCGCTGAAGCTGTCGAAGAAATTCGATACGCCACCCTACTATGCGATTCAGCTATTTCCGCTCGCGCGGAAAAACTTTGGCGGTGTGAAGACCGACCTTCATTGCCGTGTTCTGAATAAATACTTCGAACCGATTCCCGGGTTGTACGCCGCTGGCGAAGTTGCCGGCATGGCCGGCGGCCACATCAACGGCAAAGCAGGCCTCGAAGGCACGATGCTCGGTCCGTCGATCTTCAGCGGCCGAGTTGCAGGAGCGTGGGCCGCTCACGAAGCGGGGTTCGGTCCGGGCTTCGTGGGCAAACCGAATCGGCCCTAGTGAGAAAATCCCCACGCAATTATGTCCACGCTCGCTGAACCTTTGAATCCGTCGCATACAGTTCGCGGTTACTGCGCCCTCTGCACGGCGCACTGCGCCACCATCGCGACGGTCGAAGACGGACGGGTGATTCGACTCGAGCCCGATGACGATCATCCCAACGGCGGCGTCATATGCATCAAGGGCAAGGCCGCCCCTGAACTCGTCTATCACCCGGATCGATTGAATTATCCGCTAAAGCGCACGCGCCCCAAAGGCGATCCTGATCCGGGCTGGCAGAGGGTCAGTTGGGATGAGGCGCTCGATGATATCGCCAAACGCCTCCTATCGATCCGCGAACGACACGGCTCGCAATCTATCGCGCTCGGTAAAGGGACAAAGAGCGGCACTTCCGTAGACGACGTCGAACGCTGGCTCGGCCGTCTGCTTTATCTGCTCGGCAGTCCGAACTGGGTGTCGACGACCCATGTCTGCAACTGGCATAAGGACACCGGCTTCAGTTACACCTTCGGGACGAATCTTCCGACACCGGACCTGGGGCGCACCGAGACTTTTCTTCTTTGGGGTCACAATCCCAGCTCCACGTCGCTTATTCTCGCCCACGACATCGTCGCGGCCAGAGCGCGCGGCATGAAAACGGTCGTGGTCGATCCGCGACGCGTCGGCATCGGCAGCCAAGCGGATATCTTGCTGCAAGTGCGTCCCGGCACCGACGGCGCCCTCGCTTTGGCATTGATTCATTGTTTGATGGAAGAAAGCTGGTACGACGCGGGGTTCGCGCGGCAATGGACCAACGGGACTTTTCTTTTGAATTCGCAGACGGGAAAAGTTGTGACCGAAGCCGATCTCGCCGCCGGAGGGAATCCTACCCATTACATCGTCTGGGATGAACTGCGGAATCAAGCCGTCACCTATGATTCGGCTACTGGCACCTATGAGAGAGACGGCGTCCAACCCGCTCTCTTCGGCACAAGATTACTAACCGGCAAAGACGAAGAAATTTCCTGCAAGCCGGTCTTCGAGCGACTCGGTGAAATCGCCGCCCCGTTCGCGCCGGAAAAATCGGAGAAGATCACCTGGGTGCCGGCCGACAAGGTGTGGAAAACTGCCCTTTTGCTGGCCCACAATAGGCCCGTGAGCATGTACATGTGGAACGGTCTCGGCCAACATACCAATGCCACGCAAACCAGCCGCGCCATCGCGTCCTTATATGCGCTCTTGGGCGACATCGACCGAGCGGGTGGCAACGTGATCTTCCCCAAGGTGCCGACCAACGACGTCAGCGGCAAAGAATTCCTGTCGACGGAGATGGCCGCGTTGCGCGTCGGCCGGGAGAGAAAACCTCTCGGGCCGCCGGCCACGCCCGGCAACTGCGCCGCGTACGATATCTTTACCGCGATTCTCGAAGAGCGTCCCTATCCCGTCAAAGTTTTCTTGAACTTCGGCTCGAACACCGTGATGTCCACCGGCGATTCCCGGCGGGGCCGCGAAGCGCTTTGTGCACTGGAGTTTGCTGTCGCCGTGGACCTCTTCATGACGCCGACGGCTGAACTGTGCGACTACGTGCTACCGGCGACGAGTTTTTTGGAAATGTCCAACATCACGACCGCTTTCGAGCATCGGCCATCGGGGAAGACGCATCTACAATATCGCGCCCTGGTGGTCGAACCGCTCGCCGAACGCCGCTCGGATACCTGGATTGTATTTGAGCTGGCTAAACGGCTCGGCTTCGGCGATCGGTTCTGGAACGGCGACATCGAGGCGGGTTACGCCTATGAGCTTGCGCCGTCGGGCATATCATTGGAACAGCTGAAAGATACTCCAGGGGGAATTTCGCGGCACATCGAGCCGACGCACGAAAAGCACGCGAAGCTTAATAAAGACCGAGTCGTGCGCGGTTTTCCCACGCCGTCAAAGAAAGTCGAGATCTACTGCCACAAGTTCGCCGCCCACGGATACCCGCCGATGCCCGAATATGTCGAGCCGGCTCTGAGCCCGGTCAGCAAGCCGGAGATCGCCGCCGATTTTCCTCTCGTGCTCACTAACGCAAAATTCACGACCTTCGTGCACAGCCAGCAGCGGGCTTTGCGAAGCCTGCGCAAGGCTTCACCCGAGCCGACGGCCGATATTCACCCGGACATTGCCAACCGCTACGGCATCAAGAACAAAGAATGGATGATCGTCGAGAGCCCGCGCGGCGCCATCAAAGTCCGCGCCCGCGTGACTCCGAACATTATGCCGGGCGTCATTTGTTGTCAGCATGGCTGGTGGCAGGCTTGCAAAGAACTCGACTTGCCGGGTTACGATCCCTACGGCCGCGGCGGGGCGAATCCCGGAACCCTCATCGGCACGGAACTCGCCGATCCTATCAGCGGCTCCCTTCCCCATCGCTCCTACCTCTGCCGCGTGCGGCCGGCGGAGTGAAGCGATCTGGCCCACGCAGGTCCCAACCACTTCTAAGAATGCTTTAAATTCGAAGTACCTTCGCCGTCATTTCCGTGAAAAGGGAATCCAGGAATTTCAAAGACTTCTGGATACCGGCTTTCGCCGGTATGACGGCGAAGATCTGAATGACTTATTTAACGAACTTTGGTTCCAGGACACTAGCTCATTGTTGCAAGCTCGCGGATTGCAGATCGGCGACTAGAGAACCCAACGCCGCGCTTAAGGCTTCGTCCCAGCCTTTCACCAACGCTTCCGGCGAGCGACCGCTTACGGGAACCGATTTCGAGTAGCGCTTACCCATGATGATCTCGGTTCCGGCGGAGCTTGGTTTGCTCAAGAAAAACTCAATCTCTATCACCGCGCTCGCCGGGCTGTTGCTTCTAAAATCGCCGTACAGCGCATTGACCATGCCTTCCAATCTGTACGTCGGTTGCAGCTGACTGGACGAGTTGATGACGTGCTCAAAAATCCGCGATTGAACCAGCGCCTTCCGGACTTCTTCGGTGATAAGAGCCGCCGGCGGGATCAAGAATTGATTATAGAAATCGGACTCGTAGCTCGCTTCCGATGTCCGGTAGACGAAACTCTGGCTTTCGTAGCGGGGGGAGATGCGCATGTCCGATACCTCCAGAACTCCATTCCCGGTCTGATTGGGCGGCTTTACACCCTGGCCCACGTCGAGCACAAAATAATGCTTGTCTGGATAACTGCGCTCAAAGCTTACGCAACCGGAAAACAACGCCGACAGGAAGAACGACGCACAGCACAGGTTGAAAGGGAGTCTTTTCATTTTCCCATGACCTTCGAGGGCGGTGGCGGAGCGCCGAACAGGAGTTGAGACGGATACTTTTTTGAATTGTCGACGGCCTCTTTCAAGCTCTCGGACATGGAGCGAAGGTTTTCCACGGTCTTTTCAATGTCGCGCTGCTGACCGGAGATGAGACGGTTCAGTTGCTGTAGCGTTTGCCTGAACTGAGCGTTCGTTTCCGGTAGATTCGCCGTGACGGCATCGAGGCGCTGCGCCACGCGATTGATGCTCTCGGATGCCTTGGGGAGATCGGCGATCAGCTGACTCAGCGGTTTATCCGCGCGCTCGAGAATCTGCCGCGCCGTGCCGGCGGCAACCGCTGCGTCCTTCACGGCGTCCTTGAGCTCCGAGCTGCCGACAACTTGCTTGAGCTGAAGATTGGTCTGGCGAACTTCGGTCAATAAGGCGACCGCTTGGGTGCTGATTTTGTCCAAGTTGGCGCCCGATGCCAGTTTATCGATGGTCTTCAGTGAGCTTTCCACGCTGCCGATGAGACGCTGAATGTCCAATTGCTCGACGTTGCGCAGAATGCGTTCCACGGCATCGCTTAATTGAGTAATCTTACTCTGGGCCGAGGGCACGTAGGGATATTTGGGTCTCCAGTCAATTTCCAGGGGAGGATTAAGCTTCGGATTCAGATAATCCGCTTCCAAGTAGGCCTGCCCCGTCAATCCCTGCGGGGCCAACCGCACTCGCAGTCCCCTTTGCACCTCGGCTATGAAAGCGGGGTTTGCGGGATCCGCCAACGAAAACTGAAACACGTTCCGCGAGATACCTGCACGCACGACAACGTATCCGCGCCGCGTGCCATATTCGACGCCCGTGAGCGTAATTTCCTCGACATTCCCCACCAGCACGCCGCGAAACTTGACCGGCGATCCGACGTCCAAGCCCTGCACGGACTCATCGATGTAGGTTTCTATAATATTTTTTTTCTGAAAAAACTTGCCGCCGCCGAGAACGACGACGCCAATAACGCCGATGACGATCGCGCAAATTACGAATAGACCGATCTTGAAGTAGCTTATATTTTCCATCATAGCAGAAGAAGTGAGTCCCGATTTTAGCCGGGCTCGTGCGAAGGCTGACGTGAGAAAAACTGCTGCACCATCGGGTTATCGCTTTGATCTCGCAATTCCTGAGGTCTTCCCATAGCCACAATCCCCTTAGCCTGTTTATCCAACATAATGACGCGATCCGCAATCGCGAAGATACTCGCGAGTTCATGGGTGACGATGACGAAGGTAATTTTGAGACTCCGTGCCAGGCTCAAGACCAATTGGTCTAATTCCGCCGATGTCACTGGGTCCAAACCAGCGGACAGTTCGTCAAGGAAAAGCAGTCGTGGATCGAGCGCCATGGCCCGAGCGATGGCGCCCCGTTTTTGCATCCCGCCGCTGAGCTCTGATGGCATCAGATTGGCGAAGCCGCTCAGACCCACCCGCTGAAGCTTCATCATCGCGATCAACCGAATCGCGTCAGGCGGAAGGTCGGTAAATTCTTCCAACGGGAGGGAGACGTTTTCGAGCAGCGTCATGGAGCCAAACAAAGCACCACTTTGATACATCACGCCGAACTTTCTCAGGATGCCGAGCCGATCATCTCCTTCCGCGGCCGCGATATCTTCGCCATCGATTAGGATCTTACCCGCGGCAGGTTTATAAAGGCCGTTCATATGCTTCAGCAGAGTGCTCTTGCCGCAGCCGGAGCCACCGAGGATAATGAACACTTCGCCCGCGTAGACTTCGAAGTTAACATGAGCCAGGATGACCTGCCCGTCGTAGGCGGCGGTGAAATCTTCCACCCGGATGATCGCCTCGCGCTCCGAACGCATCGTCACTCAAACTCCAAGGTAGTAGTAGACCACCGAAAAGATGCCATCGGTAATGGTAATCAGAATGATGCCGCTCACCACGGCGCGCGTCGTCGATTCCCCAACCGCGGTCGCACCGGTTTTTGTCTGTAGACCGCGCAGGCAACCGATCCCCGCGACCAAGATACCAAACACAAACGACTTCACCAACCCGCCCACCAAACTGCCGTAAGTCACAGACGATTGCACTTGATGGTAAAAAGTGGTCAACGAAAACCCCAACGAAAGTAACACAACTGACCCGCCAATGAGCCCTACAAGATTCGCAAAGATCGTGAGCAGCGGCGTCATCAGCACCGCCGCGATCACGCGGGTCACCACCAGGAAACGCACGGGATCCAGGCCCATGGTGATTAGCGCGTCGATCTCCTCGCGAACTTTCATCGTCCCGAGTTCCGCGGCAAACGCCGAACCTGAGCGCCCGGCCACGACAATGGCGGTCATCAAGGGTCCAAGCTCGCGCAAGACCGAGAGACCGATTAGATTAGCAACGTAGAGTTGAGCGCCGAACCGACCCAGCGGAATCGCCGCCTGAAACGCCATGATCAGCCCCATGAGAAAACCGACGAGTGCGACGATCGGCAAAGCATTCACCCCAACCGCCTCAGCGATGAGAAGCGTATCCTTCCAGCGCACGCGTCGGGGATGAAAAGTCGTCTTTATGAGAGCCGATGCCAGTTCGCCCACAAAACTGATGAGCGAACAAGTATCTTTCCAAAGTTCAACCACCGCCTCGCCGACCTCTTCCACAAAATTGTTCCGCCGTGTCGGCTGGCCTTCTAATCGCGCCGGATCTTCAGATCCCCAAGCGTCCAAGAGTTCTTGAAATTCGGGCCGCAAGTCACGAATTTCAAAAGTCCCGCCAGCCCGCTGCTGCCGATTGCGCAATTGGACCAAGAGCGCAATGCCCGAGACGTCACAGTACTCGATCCGTGAAGCATCAAGCGTGACTTGTTTGCTCGCGGCTCGCGCGACGGTTTCATTCGCTTCGCGCCAGATTTTCCCGGCGCTACCGGAGTCCAGCCGGCCTTCAATGGCGAAGGTGAAGACACCGTCGCGTGTTCCGAGACTTCGTAATGCGACCGTTGAAGAAGCGGGTTGTTTCATGGATTCGGCTTTGTCGATGCCAGAAATGGGTGAATCACCGAATGGAGGTCGGCGACTCGATGGATGAAAATTCGACTATCCTTTGGCATAGATCAGGTTCTGCTTCTGCGGCGCACCGGCCAACAGAGTCAAAAAAGCACAGATCAAAAGACCAACCGCGAAGGTGATGAACGAGATTGCGTAGCTCCCCGTGGCATCGAAAATGAAACCGAAGAATGGCACGCCGCCGGCGCCGAACGTCAGAGTGATGAGCATACCCAGTCCCCGTACCATTCCGAGGGAAGCGCGGCCGTAGTACGTCGCCCATATCATTTCCTGCAAAACCAAACTCCCACCCAGGCCGATACCGTACAAGAAAAACCCGGCGTATATCGGCACCAGTTGCCCGGTTGCGATAGCAATGCCGATCCCGGTGGCTTGGATCAAAAACATGAGCATCGTTGCCTTGCGGATTTCTACACGCTCGCTGATGAATCCCCAAAACATCGTTGATCCAAGTTGGGTGAATGCAATGATGCCCATCACGGTGGCGGCGATAAAACTGGGATAGCCCATATCCGAGATATGAGCAAAGACATGGAGGTTGAGACCCGCGATGCCGACATTAGCCATACCGAAAGTTAAACAGAGCAACCAAAAGACCCGACTGCGAACGACCTCTCCGCGCGTCCAAACGATGCTCTTTTCAAAATTGCGCGTATCCGAGATGGCGCGAGCCGATTCTGTTTCAGTCTCGGCCGGAAAGTCCGAGGAAAGGGAGATCCCATCCGGCTGTAGCCCCATCTCTTCCGGATTGCGGCGCATGAAAGCGATTGCCGGCACTACCACCAGGACAACGGTTACAATCCCGAACACGCTCCAGGTATGACGCCATCCGAGCCAGACAAATAAAGTCGCCGCCAAGAGCGGGATGCCGACTTTGGAGATGCCTTGTCCTAAAGTCGCGATGGCGATGGCCCGCCCGCGCCTTCTTACAAACCAACGCGAGATCGTCACAGTGACAGCGATGTAACACATAAAAACGCCGCCGACGGTGACGAGAAACCAACGGACAATCAGGAACTGCCAGAACGCTGTCACCTGACTTAGAAGTAGGAAGCCGATGCCCGCGAGCGATGCACCCCCTGCCATGAGCCACCGGCCGCCATAGCGATCGACCCAAGTCCCAACCAAGGGCGCCATTACCGCGCCGATGACGATCTCTCCGGACCGCAGAAGAGAAAACAGACCGCGAGAGACTCCCAAGTCTTCGGTGAGCGGCCTGAGAAAGACGCTGAGCGTGCTCGAAAGATGAAACGCGCACACGATATGCGAGAGAAAACCCACACCGACGATGTACCAACCGTAAAAGATCCTAGGTTGGCTGGCGCTGTAATGAGAAGGGGTCTTGGAATTCATGTTGCCGCTAAGAGTAGCAGTTTCCAAACTACCAAGGATTACCGTTCTTGTAAAAACAATGGGAGCGCAGTCAAGTTGATTCCAATCGTCATGACAGGGTATATGAAAAGCCGAAGAGTTCACCCGTTCGCTACCCCTGAAGGGAGCATTTTATGGCGAGTCACGGCCTGCTTCATATAGCTCTGCTAACGCGCGACCTCAAAAAGACCGAACAGTTCTACACGGATGTTCTCGGCTTGAAGGTCGCCTTCCGCGTTCCACCCAATATGCTCTTTCTCCGTTCTCCTGGAAGCCAAGATCTCTTGAATTTTGTCCGTACGAAGAAAAGAATTACTCCCAATAGCCAGGCATTACAGCACTTCGGCTTCAAGACAACGATTACCGGCTTAAGGCGTTTGGAAAAGCGGCTCCAGGAGAACCAGATCGACATCGACGGGAGGCGCGGCAAGCACGCGATCTACTTCAGCGATCCCAACGGCTATTCCATCGAGTATTACTGCGACTGAAGATTCGGCCCTGCGGCGTTTCTCGAACCGCTGCGTATTTGTGATCTCCGGCCGAGCTTGCTACAGCGACCGAGAGCCGGAATCCAGGAAATACAAGCGATCTGGCTTCCCGCCTGCGCGGAAATGACTCGTAGAATCCTGGGTAGGTCTACGAGTCAGCGGAATCCGCTTCGAACAAGTTGAGCTGAGAAGCTCCCGGCCGGTGAAAGTGTTTCGTCGTCAGCTCCGGCCAGCGCTTGTTGATGCCCGCTTTTTTACACGCCAACTGAAACAGTTCCGCCATCTGCTGGGCGAAAATTCCTTCGCCCTTCATTCGGCTCTTGAAGTTCGGATCGTTGAGCTTGCCGCCGCGAATGGCGCGAATGTGGTTGAGGACTTTTTCTTTCCGGTCCGGAAAATGCTGTTCCAGCCACTGTTCGAATAGTGACTTCACCGCGAACGGCAAACGCAAGGCGACGTAGCCCGCAAAACTTGCCCCCGCTTTCGCCGCCGCTTGAGCGATGGCCGGCGCCTCGGAATCCGTGAGTCCGGGAATCATCGGCGCTTGCAGATAACCGACCGGAATGCCCGCTTCGGCAAGCGCGCGGATCGCCGCGAGCCGACGCGCCGGACCCGAAGCGCGCGGCTCCATGACCGAAGACAGTTTAGCATCCAAGGTCGTCAATGAAATCGTCACGCCGGCGCATTGATAGCGCGCCAGCTCGCTCAGAATATCGATGTCCCGCGTCACGAGATAGTTTTTCGTGACGATCACCACCGGGTTGCGAAACTCCAACAACACTTCCAGGCAACGGCGCGTGAGCTCGCGCTTCTTCTCCGCCGGTTGGTAGCAGTCGGTCACGCCGCTCATGGCGAGCACCTGCGGTTGCCACTTCGGGCTAGACAGCTCTTTGCGCAGGAGTTCCGGCGCGTCTTGCTTGACCATAATTTTGGTTTCGAAGTCCAGCCCGGCGGAGAAGCCGAGATATTCGTGGGTCGGTCGCGCGTAACAGTAAACGCATCCATGCTCGCAGCCCCGGTAGGCGTTCACGCTGGCGTCGAAACCGACGTCGGGGCTATCGTTGTAAGCGATGATCGATTTCGAGGAGTCGGTGAGAAACTGGGTGTGCGGGGAAGAAGTGTCATCGTTGTCGTCCGCCGGCTGCGGGATGCGCTCAATGGCCTCGAAGCGATTTTTCGGATTGCCGGCCGATCCCCGGCCGCGCACCGGACGCGGCGTCTTCATGAAACTTATCCAGCGGCCGGCGGCGTTTGCGCGGGCGCCGCGGGCTGGGCCGGTTGGGCGGCTTTAGCGGCGGCAGCGGTTTTCGTCTCGTGCGCGAGATCGCGGGTAAGCCGTTTGAGCAATTTGATCTTTCGGTGAATCCTTTTCAGTTTTTTGCGATCGGGAGTCGCTGCCAAGATTTCCGCCTTCTGTTTTTTTAAACCGCGGATGTCCTGTTTGATTGCGTGAATCGCGCTTCTGTCTTTCGCCGACACTTCATAGGCGATGCCCTTCGCATGGGCGATGGCTTTGATCAGCTCTTCCTTTTCCATGCCGATGACGCCCTTCAGATCGGTCTCTTGTTTGGCGAAATCTCTCAACTTCGGCAAGGTCAGCCGTTGCAGCTCCTTCACATCCATTTAGCAATTCCTCCCTTTGACATCTTGTCTTCTCCTAGCATATTTTGCTCTTAAACCAAAATGGCCATTTCACGCAAATCAATTCCAAAATCAGCCGGAACCAAGGAGAGGGTCAAAAAAGTCATCGATCGCCTCGAAAAGACTCATCCGGACGCCAAGCTCGATCTCGACTTCAGTAATCCACTGGAGCTTCTCATCGCTTTGATCTTGGCGGCTCAAGCCCGAGACGATCTCGTCAATAAAATCACCGTCGAACTTTTTAAGAAATACCGAACCGCCGAGGACTACGCGCGAACAACTCAGCCGCAACTCGAGAAAGACATCGGTAAGATTAACTTCTACCGCAACAAGGCGCGAGCGATTCGCAACTGCTGCAAGGAAATCGTCGAGCGCTTCGGTGGAAAGGTCCCGGATAAGCTGGACGATTTAATAAGTCTCCCCGGTGTCGGTAGAAAAACGGCCAATATCGTTCTCGGTAACGCCTTCGGCCGGCAAACCATCGGCGTGGACACTCACGTCATGCGCCTATCGCAACGACTCGGTTTCACAAGAAACACCGACCCCGACAAAATCGAACTCGACCTGATGTCCATCGTTCCCGAAAAAAAGCGCGTTCGCTTCTGTCACTTGCTGCAGTACCACGGCCGCCGCGTCTGCGTTGCCAAGAAGCCGAGATGCCCGGACTGCACGATCCGGTCGCTCTGCCCTTATCCGGACAAGACGACAGCTTAGACATTTGTCGAAAAAGGGATGAGCACATTATGAGAAGCGTGATTAAACAAACAGTGGTATTGCCGGCTCCAGCGGATGCACTTTTTGAGATGTATCTCGACCCAGCTGAACATAAGACAATCACAGGAGCGGAGGTGACTATAGGGCGGGAAATAGGTTGCGAGTTTTGTGCTTTTGACGGGGTGTTAACAGGAGTGATCCTGGCAGTCGTCAAGCCGCGGCTCATCGTGCAATCATGGCGCTCATCGCTATTTAAACCCGATGATTTGGACTCCACTCTCATTCTGACCTTTGCTCCCCAGGGGGAACATGGACAGATCGATCTCGTCCACCTGGATGTTCCCGACCATGATTACGACGGCGTAACTCAAGGTTGGGAGAAATATTACTGGAGTCCCTGGCGCCAATACCTCAAGAGTCGATGAAGTGCAGCTCTGGCGCGCCGCTCACCACTGCGCGCCGTTGAACTTAACCGTTGCTTCCTATGGAAACTGCTATCCTTCTTTGGTTTCTCGCTTTCGCCCTGATTGTCACCGGCCTCGTCGGCCTCGTTTTACCCGCCATTCCCGGAGCCCTGCTCGTTTTCGCCGGCCTCTTATTGGCCGCGTGGGCCGAGGATTTCACTTACGTTGGTACCTGGACGATCGTTGCTCTCGCCGTGCTCACATTGCTCAGTTACGGAGTGGATTTCTGGGCGACGATGTTCGGCGCAAAGAAATTCGGCGCATCGAAGGGCGCCATCCTCGGTGCGGTTATCGGTTCAATGGTTGGTATTTTTCTCGGTTTTCCCGGTGTGTTGTTCGGGCCGTTCATCGGCGCAGTTATCGGCGAGCTACTGGCCCAACGCGGTCTCAGCCAAGCGGCGCGCGCCGGATTCGGCGCCACAATCGGCCTCGTCCTCGGCGCCGCCATCAAAATCGCGCTGGCCTTCTCCATGATTGGAATCTTTCTTGTGGCCCGCTTCTTTGGATTCGGCGGGTAGAAAACTATTGCGCGTCGCGGTGCACGGTTTGCAGTGAAAAGGCCGGAACACAGACCGCGATGTACTCCGCTCCTTCCGCTCCCGGCTGCCCGGCCACGACATTGTAAACCATTTCACGCGTTTCGATCTGCAATTCACCGCGCAACACGACGGTGTACTCGTCGAACTCCGGCGTTTGTCCGGGCTCTCTCCAGCCGGATGGGCTCGTCATCTTGGGGATGCTGACCGCAGACGTCGCTGAGTTTACCCGTCCGATAAACTCTTCGATGATCTTTGGTGGCTGGCCAGCGGCAGGAATCACGGTCGATGCTGAAATTATTCGTGCCATATTTCCAACAATACCTAAGTGGACAACGCTACGCCAGAGACGTAGTGTGCTTTGTGTTCACCTTCATCGAGTCGACAACTTTCGAACGTGTACGTGCCGTATATCTCGATGACGATGAGTATGCCGAACTGCAGCATTTCATGATGGAGCATCCGGAAGCAGGAAACATCATCCCAGGTTCAGGTGGAGTGAGAACACTCCGCTGGAAACGCAAAAGAATGGGCAAGCGTGGCGGTTTGCGCGTGATCTATGTGGTACGTTACCGACCTAACGAGTTCTGGATGTTAACCATGTACGCCAAAGCGAAAGTGGAGAATGTTCCTGCACATATTCTCAAGCAATTAAAGGAGACATTTGAGCATGAGTAAGAAACTGAAAGGACGTGCGCTTTCTAAATTTGAGTCCGAGCGCGATGTTTGGCAAGAAGTACTGGATGGCGTCAGAGAGATAAAGTCCGGCGGTGGCAAACGATCCGTGGTTGAGCCCCGTTCCCCTATTGTGCGAGCGCGCCTGAAAGCCGGTCTCACACAAGAGCAGTTCGCAGCATTACTTGGGGTCTCCAGACGCACACTCGAACAGTGGGAGCAAGGCCGCCGCAAACCGAGTCAAGCGGCAAAGACGCTCATCAAGGTGGCGGAGCTCTATCCCGAAGTCCTGCGCGAGATCGCGGCATGAGCTGAACCCACTTGCGGTAATGTCTAAAATGACTCGGCCCCATTGTCAAAAATTACACGTGTTAGCTTGCTTATCCGAAAGGAACGTTATGCGACACATGGAGCAGACCGTTGTTCCAGACTATCGCTACTTATCGGCAAGGCGCTAGGCTCTTGGAGACAATGATGCAAGGGGAAACTCAGACGTTAAGAGATATTTACTGGCGATTCGTAGAGCGCAAGATGCTCATTGATGAGGCTGCCCGTCAGATAACGGAATACACACGGTTGTACAGGGTAGAGCCTGGGAGTCTCGATCTTGAGCCCATGTCTCAAGAAGAACGAAGCAAAGTCGAAGAGTTGCTCGATTACCTCTTGCAACCGATACGGGAACAATTTCTACTCGGGAAAATCTCGATGGAGGAAGCTGCTTATTGAATACGCCCTTACCTGGTACCACTCTCCATTTGGGCTCTCAACTTTAACATCACAAGAATTTCAGCCGAGGAGCAAAAGAAACTTGAAGAGTTGATGGATCATATTATTACAGCGCTGGGGGAATCTGAACCAACAGCGAGCTAACACCCTACTATCGAGTTAAAACCGCTGACCTAACCGCATTACTGAGACTTAGCGTTCAACCCAACTGGTAAATCTTAGCCCATAGCCTTGGCAAATCCTCTTAGCGTCTCTTCCCGGCTGCCGCCAGGGGCGCTGTACGGAATGATCGCGATCTGTTGGATGCCGCTCTTTTTGATCCGCTTCACCTGCGTGCGGCACTGATCGACGGTGCCGGCGATGGCAAATTTATCGACCAGCCAGTCGGGAATGACTTCGGCGTGGTTCGCCTCTTGGTCCATGTGGTGGTAGTAATCGTAGGTTTTACGAATCTCTTCTAATACTTTCTGTTCATTCGGATCGAGCACATAAGGAAGCGGATGGGCGACGACGCGCGCTACGTGGGCCTTTACGGCATCTTTCGCCGGCGCTTTGTCTGACACGGCGCACGGAACCCACAGAACTAGATTAATATCTTCCAGTTTTCGTCCCGCGGCCCTTGCTCCCTCCGCGATCTTCTCTTTCGCGTGAGCTATATACTCATCAGCCACACCGACGAGGACGATAATTCCGTCGGCGATGCGACCGGAAAGTTCGAGCATCCTCGGCCCGCTGGCGGCGATGTAAATGGGAACCTTGTTTTTGCAGGGGTGAAGCAAGTGAATCTTGCCGGTTTCGAGTTGCACTTCTTTGCCGGACAAGAGATCCCGCATCTGCTGTATCGTTTTTTCAAAGAACGACAGTTTTGCCGGCTTCATACCCATGGTCTCGACGGAGCTGTCGCCCAGGCCGATGCCGACGATCATTCTTCCGGGAGAGTATTCTTCGAGCGTCGCATAGGCGCTGGCAACCACAGACGGATGGCGTGTTAAAGGATTCGTCACGCCGGTGCCGATCTTAACTTTCGAGGTGTTCAACGCCACGGCCGCCACGTTGACGTAGGCTTCGCGCCAGATGAGATGAGAGTCGCCGACCCAGATATGAGTGAAGCCCAGCTCTTCTGAGAGCTTGGCGAGCTGAATCATTTTTTGCAACGGCTCGGTGGGAAAAAGGCCGGCGCCGAATTCGAAAGCACCCACGAAATTCGTCCCTCAATAACCTGTTTCGCTCGCCACCCGCTCGGGCGGCGGCGTTTGCTGGCTGCGGCCCGCCACGCGAATCTCACCGTCGATGATCACAGTGGAAATGCCCGGCAGATCGCCTTTGGCAAACGAATCGAGCGCATCCGTCGCTACGGAGCCGGTAATTTTGTGCAAGAGAACTAAATCGGCAGGACGTCCTTCTTCAAGTATGCCAATGTCGAGTCCATGGGCTCGCCCGACGTTGCCCGTCGCCATGCAAATCACCGTTTCGGGCGCGACTTCGCCGACCGATGACATAAAAGCAATCTCCCGAAGAATGCCGCGCGGGATCACTCCCGTCCCGCCCGGCGTGTCCGTGCCGATGAGCACGCGGTGATAGATGCCTCTCGCTTTGACGGCGCGGATGAGACTCAAAGCCAACCGGTAGTTACCGGAACTGCAGATCTCGACGAAGTAATCGGTCTCGTAGGCGATGCGGATCATCTCCTCCTCGGGCATCGGAATCGGCCCGCCGGTGATGTGGCCGATGATGTCCGGATCGATCTTCCTGACGATTTCCCAGCCCGCCAACTGGCTCACGCCGGAGCGCGACACGCCGCCGGAATGAATCTTCACTTTGATGCCCCGCGCACGCGCCCACTTCACGTAGCTCTCGGCTTCGCCATTCGGCAACAGGCTGTAGTCATAGAAAATGAACTTGACCAACCTAATGCCAAGTGCCGCGATTTCGTCGAAGTCTTTCTCCACGAGTCCGGGAACCAAAAGCAATGTGCCGGCATGGACTTTGACCCCGGACGGCCGCAGGTTGTCGTAGCAGCGCTTCGTAACGATCGCCACTGACAGAGCGGTGCGCGCATCCGGCGGCAGGGGCAGGCCGGGTAGATGGAGCTCGCCGGCGGAAATTAAAGCGGTGACGCCGCCGTGCATATAGTTGGTGATCCACGAGAGCGAGTTCTGCGCCGGCGTGTATTCGCCGATGGAGGGATGAGAGTGAGAGTCGATGAGCCCGGGCATTGCCGTGATTCCATCGGCGTTGATGACGCGATCGGCTTTCCGGCTGACGTTGTTGCCGATTTCTCGAATGATGCCACCATCGATGAAGATTGAATTGGCGTTGCGTAGCGGATTTTTCAAATCACCGGTGACAATCGCGCCGATGTTCTTGATCAGGATGGAAGACATGAGCGGACTATATCAAAGGGACCTTCTGACGAAAAGTCGGGCAGGAAAAAATAAGAACTGGTATCAAAGCTTGATTCTTCTCAGCAACAAAAACAGCGTGGACGCCAAAACCATTGCCAGACTCAAAATCTGCCCCATGGAAAATGGACCCAAGACAAAACCCAACTGCGGGTCCGGTTCACGGAAGAACTCGACGAAAAATCGTGCTACGCCGTAGCCTCCAACAAATGTCCAAAACAGCACGCCATCGGTCTGCACCCGTCCGCTCAACCAAAGAAGGACAAAAAATAGCACTACACCTTCGAGGAAAGCATCGTACAACTGCGAGGGATGACGAGCCACTGGCCCGCCCTGCGGGAACATCATAGCCCAGGGAACATTTGTGGGACGGCCGTACAGCTCACCATTGATAAAGTTTCCAATGCGCCCAAGTCCTAATCCTATCGGAACCGCCACAACACATACATCAGCCACAGGATAAAACGCTAGGCCCCGTCTCTTGGTGAACCACCATCCCATCAATAATGCTCCAAGCAGGCCTCCGTGAAACGACATTCCGCCGTGCCAAATCGCCAACGCCTCTAACGGATTGTCGAGGTAGAATGGAAGATTGTAAAAAAGCACATAACCCAGGCGACCGCCAAAAATAACTCCGATCATTAGATAACTGATGAACTCTTGAAGAACATCTTTGGGAAGATGAATCTTTCTCTTCTCGGCCAGCCAACGAACCAGGAAGTAACCCCCGACAAAACCGAAAATATACATTAAGCCGTACCACCGAACTTCGACAGGGCCGATTCGGATGGCGACCGGATCTATATTGGGAAACCTGAGCACAAGCCTTGGTCACGCGGTTTGTTCACCGCCAGAGTGGTCGCAAGATACGTTCTCCGGCCACAAGAGTTCCTCGTGCGAGCTGACGACTGCCCGAAGAGTCGTGATAACGACGACGGCTGCGATGAGAAGAGCAAACAAGGAATCAAAAAGAAAACTTCCCGAGACAAAGATCAAAACTCCGGCTCCCACGGGAATGAGCGAAACCAAAGTATCGCTTAGGTTGTGAACGTAGGCCAGGCGAATCGCAATGTCTTCTTTGCTCGGCTCACGAAGCACTCTAGCGACGCCCCAATTGGCTAAAGCTCCGATCAATCCAGCGACGATGGGCACAAGACCGAAGACTTCGACAGGGTGGGACAATCGCTCGACAACGCGCAAAATGAGGAAAACGGAGATGACCAAGAGTCCGACAGAATTGAACAGATTGGCGTAGCGCAACAGCTTGCCTGAGAGACCTGTTCTAAGGCTGTAGGCTAAGACCAAAAGCACGAGCGCGACCTCGTCGGAAAGATTATGGATGCCGTCCATGATCAGGCTAAAGCTGTTGGAGCCGATCCCCGCGGCGATCTCTACGATTAGAACCACCGTATTGAGCTGCAACGCGCGCATCAGCGGAGGGCGACGATGTGACATTCTTCATATCCTTTTCAGCATGGGCTAGTAGGCGTATTAAGACTCGATTTGTCGCGAAAAAGTAAACGCGCGGTTCACTTCCGCTCGGGACCCAAGGTGATTTGCGCGAGGTCATCCACCTTGATCCATTTTGAAAATGCCGCCCGCACTTCGGCAGCCGTGAGTTCCTTGTAGCGCTTCGCGGCGCGGATCGGTTCGTCGAGAGGCAAGTCCTTCAGCGAACGATCAAGCAATCCGCTGGCAATTCCGTGGGAGCTCGATTCGGCGAGTGGGATGCCTCGAACCAGCAAGGTTTTGGCTTGCAGCAGTTCCTCAGACGTGACCGGCGTCGTTTGCATCTCGCGCAGATTCCGCTCCACGATAGCTCTCGCCTTTGCGACGTTCGGCGGATCGCAGGCATAAGATACATAAAACACCGAACGGGTCTTACTGGATTGGAGCGCCGCGCCGACGGAGTACACCAAACCGGTATTTTCCCTGAGATCACGATAGAGCCGGGTCGAATAAAATGCTCCGGAAAGGACGTTCATACCAAGCTCGATCGGATAGTAATCCGGATCCTGGCGAGTCAGTTCGAAGGTCTGGCCAAGGGTCACTTCATCCTGGACGCGGCTGCGGTCGGGAACCAAAGTAGTGGCCCGTTTGTTGCGCGGCACCGGCGGGAGATCCGTCTCGGGCGTCGGCCCCGTCGCTTTCCATTCGCCGAAATATTTTTCCACGACGCTCTTTGCCTGCTCTGGGGTCACCTTGCCGATAACGACAATGGTTGTAAGGTCGGGACGAAAAACTTTTTCATAATAGGCGCGCACGTCCTCAAGCTCGATGGAGGCCACGGTATCGGGCGTCGCCTGACGCCAGGTCGGATCGTTCTCGGGGTAAATCGCCTTAAGAAACGCCCGCTGCGAAAGGTAAACCGGACTTTGAAGCTGACCCGCCACCGCTTGGCGGGTTCGCTGCTTCACGGCTCTGAAGGCGGCTTCCGGCAACCCAGGATGCAATAGATTGTCCGCGAGTAGCTCTGCGCCGCGCTCGAAGCGATCCGATAAGACCTGGAGCGAGAAGCGTGTCCCTACCGACGCCTGCGCTCCGATCTCGTCCATTGCTTCTTGGAAAGCCAAACGGTCCAGCTTCACCGATCCATACGGGAAGAGCTCCTCGAGGATTTGATCGATTCCTTCCTTTCCTTTTGGCGCCTCGAGCTCGGCCCTGTTCTTGACCACGCCGTAAACGCCGACCGTATCGCTGATGGTTTCCGGTTGAACGATCAGGCGGAGCCCGTTGGCCAGCACCGTCACAGCGGGATTCACTTTCGATGCCGGAACATCCAGAGGATTCAACGTTCTTTTCGCCCACGCGGGCAGCGGAACCGGTTTTGTTTGTCTCGGCGCAAAAGACTCGCTGCCGGGCTTCGAGCCTTCGGAGGCGACTGGGCTGCCGGATTCGCGCGGCGTCAATAAAGCTACGACAGCCGTGTCATTGATAAGATATTTTTTGGCGACTCGGTTCACGTCCGTGACGGTAACTTTTTTGATTGCCTCGATGTCGTCCTCCGGTGAGGTCCGACCTTCGACGGACAGCGCTTGCGACCATTCCGCCGCCAGGCCCGCGATGGAATTCTTGCGGAATTCAGCCTCCGCGACCTCGCGACGCTTGGTTGCTTCCACCAGATCGGCGGGGACGCCGCTTTTAACGTATCCCTCGATAATTTTTTTCATCTCGGCGACG
Source organism: Deltaproteobacteria bacterium (assembly GCA_005879605.1). Lineage (GTDB taxonomy): Bacteria > Desulfobacterota > Binatia > UBA9968 > UBA9968 > DP-1. Next base: position 2,292 of record VBKE01000245.1, on the reverse strand, counting down.
AGCGCAGAGCTGTCTTGCCCCGGTGGGAACTCCGCATGAGCGTATCCGAAGCCCGCTTTGGGAAGCGCGGAGGCGTCGAAACCAGCGCCGAGCGCCCTTCCCGCGGCGGCGACCCCATATAAATCTCCTCTTCGGCTGTCCAGCGCGTCCGCCAAAACGACGCCTGCGGCAAAATCTGGATCGTCATATTCCGGCAAGCGATAAGCCACGGCAGCTATTCCGTAGGGGAGATCCGAATCGATTGCAATGGTCGTCGGCTTCACCGGTTGTAGCTGAATCTTCGGCCGCGCGGGCACGGCACGGCGCGGAATCGGCTCGAAGAACCGCTTGATCTTAGCCAAGGCCGCGGCGGGATCCACGTCGCCGACGACTATGAGGATGGCATTATTGGGCGCGTACCAATTCTTGTGGAAGTCTTTGAGCATCTTTCCCGTCGTCTTTTGGAAAGACGAACGGGTGCCGAGCGCGTCATGGGCGTAAGGCGTCCCCGCAAAGATCACGCTAAGCAGACGGGAGTAGAACATGTACTGAGGATTGGAAAGATCCTGCGCGACCTCCTGCTCAATCGCTCCCCGCTCCTGCTTCCAGAGCCCTTCCGTGTTGAGCGCGTCGCGCATCCGCACGGCCTCGATATTGAGAGCGATTTCAAGATCACTGGCGGGAACGGTAAAAAAATACTGCGTCACCGTCTGCTGGGTAGCGGCGTTGAAGTTGCCGCCCATGGCGGCGATGAGGTTTGAAAGCTGGGCTGATGAAAGCCCCGGGCTGCCCCGAAACATCATGTGCTCCAGGGCATGCGCCATGCCGGGAAATCCCTCCGGCGCTTCGTTCGATCCTACTAAATAGTTAATCTCCGTCGTCACCACGGGCGCGAGCGTGTTGCGGACGATCACCACGCGGAGGCCGTTCTTCAAGGTCGCGCGCGTGACATCGGCTTCCGTCGCGGCTTGGGCCCGGCCGCTTACGTAGTTCAGGGGCACAGCCAGAATTAACAGAAATTCCATGGATCGCAGGATCCGTCGATATTTCCCCATGTCATATTTCCCCATAAAGATCGAAATGTCTTCTTTCTCGCAATGTAAGCTTCCCTAGTCTTCCAGCATATCTAATAGCAGCATCAATCCAACACCCAATCCTATGGCGAGCATCTGCACGACGGATTTGCCAAGCTTCGACTCCTTGTTAAGCTCAGGCACCAAATCGGAGCCAGCAATATAAATGAAGCCGCCCGCCGCCAACGGCAACATCACGCTGGAAAAATTTTCCACTCTGGAACCCACCAGGAGGGAGATAATCGTTCCTACGATCGCAAAAACGGCTGATACGAAATTGAAAAACAGCGCCCTCCGCTTTGTGAAGCCGGCATAGAGCAAGACAAAGAAGTTACCCAGCTCATGGGGGATCTCGTGAAAGATCACGGCCATCGTAGTCGCGATGCCCACATGAAGACTGACGACATAAGAGGCTCCGATGATGGCTCCGTCGATAAAATTGTGGGCGCCGTCAGCCAATAAATTCATGTACCCTACGGGATGGATGGAATGATCGGATTCCAGGACGTGCTCGTGTCTCCAGAGGAGAAACTTCTCCAGAACGAAGAAGGCAAAGATGCCGGCCAGAACATAGAGAGAGGCTTGCAAATTGCTCCCCAACCTTTCAAAGGACTCCGGCAATAGGTGAATGAAAGCGTCGCCGAACAAACCGCCGACGGCCAGGCTGACCATGACAAATATGATGCGTTTTAGCTTCTCCTCGCCGACCGAAATGAACGCGAGGCCGATGAGCGAAAGGAGGCTAACTAAAATGACGCTGACCAGACTATAGGTCCATAGGTGCGATGCAGGTTGCACGTTTCATCACGCGAACAGATCGTGCGCAACAAACCGGACCGTTTTTCCTTCGCTGTTTACCCACGCGTCGATCCTCGCCAGGGCCGCGCTGTTCTGCCGGACGTCCTTGTCCGATTGATAACCGAACTTCTTCCCTGCGACTCTTTCTAGCAAGTCACTGGCCTGCTGGCGCGCCAGAGCGGCGCCGTCGCTCTTGAGCACGCTGACCAAAGTTGCAAGTCCTTCACGGTCGCCGAGCGCGACCTGCGCCTGGGCAATGGAAAGCTTCAGAAAACTATCATAGGGGCCGCGGGCCGCGCGCTGCAACGCCGGGATGGCTCGGGGATCTTTCTGTTTCGCTAGCGCTTCCACCGTCGCCTCGATCACCTGATGCGCCTGAGCGCGGGACAAAAGATCCGTCAATGCTGGAACAATCTTCGGGTTGTGCATCTCCCCGAGATGG
>VBKE01000218.1 GCA_005879605.1 Deltaproteobacteria bacterium | reverse complement strand
ACGTACCGATACTCGAGCTGGCAAGAAGTTTTGAATTGTCTCATCCGCGAATTGCGCGGGTTAGCCGGAGGCAAAGGAAACGATGGGCGCTGTGGAAATGATCGCAAGTGAATTACCGAATTTCCGAAGCAGGTGGCTGGATCATCGTGAGCCCGTCCGGCAAAGCGCAGAACAATGAGCCGCTGCGAGTCAAATATCTGTTCAAGCGATGGCTCACTCAAGAAGGCTTGCGCGTGATCGTGAATTTAAAGGAATTGGCTCAGTTTGGCGTTTGGGAAATGGGTCTTATCACCTCTTTCAAGAAAGAAGTGGATCAGCGGTCGGGCATTTTACGTGTCTGTCATCTCAATCCGGCGCTGAAAGGTTATTTCCAAAACGATCGGTTCGCGGAGCAGTTCGAAATTTATTCCGATCTAGAAAGCGCAATGGATGGAGAAAGGAATTAACGCTTATGCATCCTAATAAACAGAGTGTGACTGAGCTGAGGCCGGGCATTTTCCAAATTCGCGGTCTAAACGGCAGCAGTCACAGCTACGTGATTAAAGGGAAATACCTGAATGTCATGATCGATTCGGGATCGGACCAAAATTTTCCGGTGCTGGAAAAAGGCCTGTTTCAGATTGGTCTTAAGGTGAGGGACATCAATCTTGTCATCAGTTCCCATGAGCACTGCGACCACATCGGCGCCAATCGTTATTTCCAAGAATGCGCGATAATCGCGGCTTACCGCTTGGCGGCGTCCAAAATGATCGCCGGCGATTATTACGTGACGATGTACAAAAGCAATGACCTGAACGAAATTCCCATGAGAGTGCACTTGTGGCTCGAAAATATGATGCGCATCGATCTTGGAAATTACAGCCTGCGCGTCTTTCACACACCGGGCCACACCTCCGGCTGCATCTCGATCATCGAAACCACGTGCGGCTTGCTCTTTTCCGCCGACAGCGTATTCGCCGGTGGAACGCTCTCCTACATTGCCGAGTCCGGGAGCGTCGGTGATTACCTCGATTCCCTCGCTCGGCTTCGCTGCTTCGATTTGCAAGCCTTATACCCGGGGCACGGCAGGATCTCGACGACGCCCATGGACGACATTGATCGCGCGATGGCGAACGCGCAACAGATTCTCGACGGCCGCGCGGAGGGCGAACCGGAGATCTTTTATCAAAAGGTCGCGGAAAATTGATCGTTTGAGTCCGACAGTTGGAGTGACGAATAAGAGCAGGCAAATGAACAAGATCGAAGAATACAAGACGGAAAAAGATGGGCTGGATGTGCTCCAGGACGTTCCGCGTTACGCCGTCGAAGGTTGGGAAGCCATCCCGGAAGGGGACAGGGAGCGGCTCAAGTGGACCGGAGTCTTTTTCCGCCGTCAGACCCCGGGTCATTTTATGATGCGCGTGCGTATTCCCAACGGCATCACCACCGCAACCCAGTTGCGCACGCTCGCCGAAATCAGCGGCGAGTTTGGCAAAGGGTTTGCGGATATTACGACGCGGCAGCAGATCCAGCTGCGCTGGTTCACCATCAATAACGTGCCGGAGATCTGGCAGCGCTTAAACAGCGTCGGGCTCATCACGCTCCAGACCGGTATGGACAATATTCGTAATGTGGTTGGCTGCCCGGTGGCCGGACTCACGCCGAATGAGCTTTTTGATGCCTCGCCGGTAGTCCGGGAATTCACTCAGATGTTCCTGGGCAACAAGGCCTACACGAATTTGCCGAGAAAGTTCAACGTAACGATTACCGCTTGCAAAGAAGCCTGCACCCACGCCGAGGGACAAGACATTGCGCTGACGCCAGCAATGAAAGAGAGCGGCGGCGGAGAAATCAAAGGATTCAATGTTGCCGTAGGTGGAAAAATGGGTTCGGGCGGGTATCGCCTCGCCTCTCCCTTGGATCTTTTTGTCACGCCGGAACAAGCGGCGGCGGTTTGCAGTCACATCGTTCTCATCTTTCGCGATCATGGAGCGCGCGAACTGCGCACCAAAGCGCGTTTGGCCTTTCTCATCGACAACTGGGGCGTGGAACGATTTCGCCACGAGCTCGAGCGCAGAGCCGATCGGCCGCTTCTCAGCGCGGGGAAAGATCAACGATCGGTGAAACATACGGATCACGTCGGCATCTTTCGCCAGAAGCAGCCGGGGCTAAACTACGTTGGTCTTGCCGTGCCCGTAGGCCGGATCACGGCGGAGCAGATGCTTCAGGTCGCCGACTTGGCTGAAAATTACGGCAGCGGCCAAATTCGGCTGACCGTCGGACAGAATATCATTATTCCGAACGTGCCCGATAACAAGATTGGCAACCTCACCGCCGAGCCGGTCTTGCAGTACCTTCGCTACGATCCCTCCGAAGTGATGCGCGGTCTCGTGAGCTGCACGGGCATGGACTATTGCCACTTCGCATTGATCGAGACCAAGGGCTGGGCGCTGAAAACCGCACGCGTTCTGGAAGCGAAGCTTGGCAAAACGCAGCCCCTTCGCATGCACTGGTCGGGATGTCCGGCCGGCTGCGGCAATCATAGCGTCGCTGACATTGGTTTGTTGGGTAAGAATATCAAGATCAACGGCGAAGTGGTCGAGGCCGTTGACGTGTTTGCTGGTGGGGATGCGGGATGCGAGCCGAACCCGCCGATCAAGATCATGGAAGATGTTCCCTGTGAAGACCTACCGACTGTCGTCGCGGGATTGGTCAAGCATGGAGCCTTCAAGGCCATGCGTCAGCAGCTACGCAAAACAATTGAAGCCGAAGTTGCGCCGCCCGCTACGTCGGCACCAGCCGAGAAAGAACTCGACCCTGTGGGAGTTCGTGCTGCGGACATTCCAGAAGGCAGCGCGAAATTGGTTCGCGTGCAGGGCGAGGAGATCGCCGTCTTTAAGCAAGACGGGAAACTCTGCGCGATACAGAATGCCTGCCCGCACGAGGGTGGGCAACTCTCCAAGGGCTGGATCGAGGGGGAAGCGGTCGTCTGTCCGCTTCACGGCTACAAATTCGATCTTAAGACGGGGATTTGTTCGAGCGATCCGCATTTGAAGGCGAAAACCTTCGCCGTCACTGCTCAAGGGGAAGAATTTACCATCGATCCACAAAAAAACGGAGAAAGGAAATAATGCTATGGATTACGTAAAAACAGATCTTGTAGTGGACAGTATGATTCAAGCTGGAGCGACTAAAGGCAAGCTTGGCGCTAAAGACCTCTTGATCCGCGGCATTCTTTCCGGGGCGCTGCTGGGCTTTGCAACGACGTTGGCGCTCACGGCGGCCGCTCAAACGGGCCTTGGTATCGTCGGCGCGCTGATCTTTCCCGTCGGTTTTGTAATGATCGTTCTCCTTGGGCTGGAGCTGGTTACGGGAAATTTCGCGTTGGTTCCCTTGGGGGTGATGGATGGGAAAATCAAGATGGGAAGCTTGTGGTTCAATTGGAGCTGGGTGTTTCTGGGCAATCTCATCGGGGGAGTCCTTTATGCGATTCTTTTCGCCAAGACGCTAACGCCTGCGGCGCCCCTAACGAAGTTGCTCGTTACCGCTAGCGAAGCAAAGACTTTGGGTTACGCCAAGCTGGGGTATGATGGGCTCATGTCGGCCTTCGTTAAGGCGATTCTTTGCAACTGGATGGTGACGATGGGAGTCGTTATGTCCCTCACGTCGCAATCCACGATCGGCAAGATTGCCGCGATGTGGTTGCCCATACTTACTTTCTTTGCTCAGGGGTTCGAGCACTCAGTGGTCAATATGTTTGTGATCCCGGCCGGCATGATTCTCGGTTCGCAGGCTTCTTTCTCTGACTGGTGGCTATGGAACCAAATACCGGTCACGCTCGGAAATATCTTCGGTGGCTTTATCTTCACAGGCTTGGCGCTATACATGACCCACAGAAAAACCGCCACGGTCGCGGAAGTAAAACCGCGATCTGTTGTTGCAGATGTCGGCGCCGCCGCGATGCGTTGATACGCGGGTTGTCGAATTCAAGCAATGGTTGTCGCCGAGGCGTTGCGAAAATTGCTCAAGAAGCGGGCATCTGCTGATTAACATGTGGGCGATTATGCGGTTTGTGCTACTGCACCGATCGAAAAAAATTAGAATTATTAAGTTGGTACAATAATTTGATTAACGTAGTTTAGGCGGCATCGGGTTTGCACGCGATTTACAGCTTGAAAGCAGTCCGCAAATTCCAGTATAAGAAGTAAACTCATTTGTTTGAATGGGAGGGTGAATAGGATGAAGAAGGGAACGCTAGTGGTATGGTGGTTGTTGAGCATTTTGATCCTGACCTTCAGACCGGTTTACGCGGCTGAGCCGGAACAGAAACCGCCAGAGCCGGCGGAGAAGCCGTTGGGGCCGGGGTGGCTAAGCTTGGACGGCAGCGTGGGACTGCTGGACAAAGCTATTGCGGACGGTAAAGGTCGTCTGCAGGATGCCGTCGGGATCGGCATCAGTGGTTTTCTCGACAGCGCTTATAACTGGAGTTCTAATCATCCGCATCATCCAGCCAACATCAGCGGGCGGATTTTCAACAAGGACTACAACAAAATCGAATTCAATAACTTTAACCTTACGCTCGACAAGCCGGAAAAGGATTGGGGCGTTGGTTTCCATTTGTCCGGTATGTTTGGCCGGGAGGCAGAGTTGTTGAGGGAATCGACATTGTGGGGCAAGGCTCTTCACAAGGAACCGTCAGCCGAGTTGTACGAGTCGTATGTGACCACTACCATCCCGGTGGGTGAGGGGCTCCAATTCAAAGGAGGTCTGTTCGTTACGCTGTTGGGAGCGGAAATCATTTCGCAGCCAGGCGCTTACAACAACAACATCTCCAATTCGTACGACTTTTTCTTTGCTATTCCATTTCGCCACCTAGGCGGCCTTTTTACTTATCCGGTTCTCAAGACGCTTTGATAACAACCACGTACCGTCGTTTTTGGGTGGCGTTAACTTTACTCCAAGCGACGTGTTCGGGTTGGCAAGCAGCATCATTGTCGGTCCTGAACAGCGAGGCAATGATGGCCGGCAGAGGGTAACCTGGAGCAACGTCGCGACAATAAAACCAATGGATCCTCTCACCCTTCTTTTGGATTACACCTTTGGCGCCGAAGCCAAAGCGCCGACGCCAACGGGCAATCGACAGTCGTATTGGCATACTTTATCGGGTGTAGCCTCCTACGATTGGACCGACCGCTTTAATACCGCGCTTAGGGCAGAAGCGTTCTTGGATTTGCAAGCGGCGAGGACGTTGGGCTTCGCGGCGACCAAACCGATACACAACGTTGCCCTGGGCGAATTCACTCTGACGGGAGCTTACAAGTTCACTAAGATGCTTCTAGGGCGGGCAGAGGTGCGGCAAGACTTTGCCAATCGAGCGGTCTTTCAAAGAGGGAGTAGTAAGGCCGACGCTAACCAGACCACTTTGGCCATGCAACTGATTTACACTTATTAAAACCGGACTGAACCTCGGTGAAAAACGGGGGGAGGGGAAACCTTCTCCCCGTTTTGTTTTTGGAGGTTTCCCGAATACCTTCGCTAACCTGTCAAGCCATCTGAAAATCTAACCGGAGCTAGGGTTCGTTGAGTCATGTGAAAATCTGACCGAAGGTTGTGTACGAAGCTGTCGTTGGATTTCATATTGCCGACGCTTTAATTTTTTGCTGAAGGTCCAGTCTTTCCAAGGCGAGCGAGGTGTCTGCGCAACCGAGTGAGGCTTGTGCTCGTGGGCATCAACGTTTGGTCGCAGTTCTCTCAACGGGGCTTTCTCCCGGGCTGCTCCATTTCGTTGGGCAGCTAACTTATAGAGGCCCTCGAGCTGCTGGTCGATATGACGGGAGAGCTCGAAGGGGTCGGTATTTTTAAGCATGGCTTTTAACGCGTGGAGTTGTGGGAGAGTTTTCCCTGAGGATTTAAGCACGCGCTGTAACGGGGTAGCGGCCTGATCATAACGGCGAATCACGCGCGAGCCTTTACGGGTCTTAGTTTTAAGCTTCATGGAGGGCTGGAACAGATTCTGAAAGATCCGCAGCTGCTCATAGAGCTGGTTGCTCATCTTTAGGGCTTGCAAAGTGTCATAGCGGTCCCAACCCAAGAGTTTGCGCACATGGGTCCAATTTTTCTGCTCCACATGCGCGTTGTCATCTTTTTTATAGGGCCGCGAGCGAGTGAACTGCACGCTATGGGGTTTGGCTCTTTGCTGACAAAAGTTAAACAGGTGGGTATTGATGAACTCACTGCCGTTGTCGGAGTCAATGCCGCGTAATGGAAATGGCAACCTTTGTTCGATTTCCCTAAGGGCACCGACGATCCCGAGCTGTCCTTTGCCCATCACTGCCTGACGTTCCACCCAGCCGGTGGCGATGTCGACACAGTCTAGCGTATAGATGAACTCTCCGGCTGCTGAGCCACCTGAATGCGAGACCAGATCGATTTCCAGATAGCCGGGCAAAGTCACCTCCCAATGATCGGTTTTGATCGGAATCATCTGTTTGAGCAGTGAGCCCGGGCGGGTAGTGCCATAGAGTCGACGTTTGACGCTACGCTTGTGGGGGAAAAGCCGGCGGTCCATTTGACGGGCACTGATCCCTAAGAGTTGCTTTTCCAACTCTGCACTGACTTCGAAGTGCTTCTTGATCCAGGGTAGCCACTGCGGCAGCGCTGCCTTGAGGCGCTGTGAGCACAGATACCCCGAGGCCTCCCAGACTTTGGCAAGTGTCACAATGCTCGCCTTGCTGTAAGTAGCCGAACGCGGGGTAGGGCGTCTGGGAACCCTCGCCTTCAACGGACGGCTCAACAGCCCAATGGCATACTTGCGGTTGTAACCGCACACCTTGCAGAACTCCTCTAACATAGCCGTCTTCTCAGTGCGCCGCCCCCCGCGGTAGCGCTCATAGATGGATCGCAAATACTCCCGCTTACTTTGTCGCGCCATACCAAATTCCTCCATCACCTGCCCTCCTTCTCCTGCCATCATGCGTCTAAGGAGGGTTAGATTTTCAAATG
>VBKE01000217.1 GCA_005879605.1 Deltaproteobacteria bacterium | reverse complement strand
TGCAGAAAGGCTCCTCTTCTCGGCCTGCAATGCGGTAAATTGCTTCCAACGTTGAGCAACTAACTTGCGCGAGAAGCATCGGAATTCTACGTTCTAGAGGTTTAAGCCCAGCCGCAGCTGCGTGGAGGTCCATATATTCCAGCTGAGTAATCTGTTGGCTGCCGCATAGATTATACGCTTTCCCAATAGCACATTCCTTTACAGCGCTATAGACAATAGTACTGACGAGTTCATCGATAACTACACAAGGAACCCGATTTCTACCGTCACCGACGATAGCGCCCAGGGGTGACCGAATGAGGCTGAGAGTACGGCGAACTACATTTCGATCTCCAGGCCCCAGGACCAATGATGGTCTAATTGCGATTGCTTGGATTTTGCCTTCTGTATGAGCCTTCCACAGCTCTTTTTCCGAGAGCACCTTCTGCCGCACATAATGGTTCCAAGCCTCCGGATTCCGGTCGAATGCAGTCGTTTCCTTGAACAGCTTTCCGCAAGGTCTTGTTCCGTACACTGAAATCGAACTGAGATGTACAAACCGATCAACGCCCGCCTGGGCAGCTACGTTGATCATGTTCCGAGTTCCTTCTACGCCTACCTTAAGAAAGCGATCCCACGGACCGTAACCGCCAACAATGGCGGCGCAATGGAAAACCCAATTCTGTCCCTGACAAGGTTTACGCAAGGATTCTGGATCAGTTACATCGCCTGTCGCAATTGAAACCCCGTGCGCACGCACATGCTCAGCAAGGTTACCCGGTTGACAAAGAGCAGTAACGTCATGCCCCTGTGCTACTAATTCCTTGACTAAATAACTACCTATAAAGCCAGCAGCCCCGGTAACCAACGCCTTCATATGAAAAAAATTTGTTTATCGAAAGCCATTCTCTAAGAATGAGGTATACCTTATCTCGGTAAGAGTGAAAATGCTTATATCTCTTATGCTTTTCTCCCCTTTTTCTCGATCCTTGCCCACGTATCGCGCAGCGTAACTGTGCGATTGAAGACCAGCGAACTCGGCGAAGAATCCGGGCTGTCAACTGAGAAATAGCCGAGTCTTTCGAATTGGTAGCGCTCTCCACCTTTTGCTTTTGCCAGCAACGGTTCAACACGGCAGCCCGTCAACCGCTCCAGTGACTTCGGATTAATATTCGCCAGCCAATCGGAACCTTCCGGTATGTCGTCGAGATCTTCTTTAGTAAAGAGATGATCGTACAAACGGACTTCAGCTCCTATCGCGTGCGTCGCTGAAACCCAGTGAATCGTTGCTTTCACTTTGCGTTTGCTTTGAGATGAGCCGCTTTTAGTGTCAGGGTCGTAAGTACACCTGAGTTCCGTCACAATGCCGGTATCAGGGTTTTTGATAACCTTTTCGCACTTAATAATGTAAGCGTATCTCAGTCGCACCTCGCGCCCTGGCGACAATCGGAAAAAGCCCTTCGGGGGTTCTTCACGAAAGTCCTCCTGTTCAATGTAGAGCTCCCGCGAAAAGGGAACTCTTCGTGTTCCCATGGTTGGATCTTCCGGGTTGTTCACCGCTTCCAGCTCTTCAACCTGGCCCTCGGGGTAGTTTTCAATTACGATCTTGAGTGGCCGCAGCACCGCCATGACGCGCGGAGCCCGTTTGTTCAAATCTTCCCTCAGGCAGTGCTCCAGCATGGCTATGTCAACCATGCTATTACGCTTGGCTACGCCAATACGCTCGCAGAAATTTCGAATCGCTTCCGGCGTATAGCCGCGCCGCCGAAAGCCGGCAAGCGTCGGCATCCTCGGATCATCCCAGCCTGTGACGTGTTTCTGCCGTACCAGTTGAAGCAGCCTGCGCTTGCTCAACACCGTGTGAGTGAGATTGAGGCGAGCGAATTCAATCTGCTGCGGATGATGAATATTGAGCTGATCGAGAAACCAGTCGTAAAGCGGTCGGTGATCTTCGAATTCCAACGTACAGATCGAATGCGTGATTCCCTCGATCGAATCCGATTGGCCGTGGGCGAAATCATAAGTCGGATAAATACACCATTTGTCGCCGGTGCTGTGATGCGTCGCGTGAAGGATTCGGTACATGACCGGATCGCGCATGTTCAAGTTCGGCGAGGCCATGTCGATCTTCGCCCGCAGGGTTCGGGCGCCATCGGGAAATTCTCCCGCCTTCATGCGCTGAAGCAAATCTAAATTCTCTTCAATCGGACGTTCCCGGTATGGACTGTTCTTACCCGGCTCGGTCAGAGTCCCACGGTAGTCACGCATCTCGTCGGCGCTGAGATCGCAAACATATGCTTTGCCGCCTTTGATCAATTGAATCGCAAACTGATAAAGCCGCTCGAAATAGTCCGAGGCGTAATATTCTCGATGATCCCAGTCGAACCCCAGCCAGCGGATATCCTCTTTGATCGAATCGACGTACTCGACATCTTCCTTGCTCGGATTTGTGTCATCGAACCGCAAGTTGCAGAGTCCGTTGAATTCAGCGGCGAGACCGAAATTGAGACAGATGGATTTCGCATGTCCGATGTGCAAATAGCCGTTCGGCTCCGGTGGAAAACGCGTGTGGACCCGGCCGCCGTTCTTGTTTTGCTTAAGGTCCTCGATAATTATGTTTCGGATAAAATGAGAGGGTGCTGATTCCACTGTTGCCGTTGAGGGCTTCTCAGTGTCTTTTTTGTTTAGACTTTCATTCACGACCCCTTCTCCCTTTTCATAACGTATCAGCTCCGACGCCTTTTGTCATTCTTGTGGCCTTGCGAAAAGACTTCTTCCGGTCCCGGCTGCGCTCGTTGACCCTCCTCCGACTCCTTGTTAGGTTGCAGCAATGGCACAAGTTCGCACTCGTTTCGCTCCTAGTCCGAGCGGATATCTACACATAGGAGGGGCGCGCACAGCGTTCTTTAATTTCCTTTTTGCGCGTCACCACGGTGGAAAATTTATCCTCCGAATTGAGGATACCGATCGCGAACGATCAACGCCCGAAGCCATCAACGCCATCCTGGACGCAATGAACTGGCTCGGTCTCGACTGGGACGAAGGGCCATTTTACCAGACGAAGCGCTATCCGCTTTACGAGGAGAAGGTTCAAAAACTCCTCAGCGAGGGCAAAGCTTATCCCTGCGTCTGTACCCCCGAGAAATTAGAAGCCAAACGACAATTAGCCCAGAAGGAAAAACGGAAGTCCATGTATGATGGTACCTGCCGTCCGCCGGAGGGAGTTATCCCGCCCCTGCCTCAAGATAAACCCTACACGATTCGATTCCGCTCTCCACGGGATGGCTCGACGATCGTCAACGACGCGGTAAAAGGCGACGTGGTTTTCGACAACCGCGAGCTCGATGATCTGATCATCGCCCGGTCCGATGGGACGCCGACCTACAATTTTTGCGTTGTCGTGGACGATATCGATATGGGCATCACTCACATCATCCGTGGCGACGATCACTTGGCCAACACGCCGCGACAGATCCTTTTATATCAAGCACTCGGCGATACACCACCGCAGTTCGCCCATGTACCATTGATACTTGGTTTGGACAAAGCCCGGCTCAGCAAACGGCACGGCGCCACTTCCGTCACCGTTTATCGCGACATGGGTTACCTTCCTGAAGCCATACTGAATTACCTTGTCCGGCTCGGCTGGTCGCACGGCGATCAGGAACTTTTCTCCCGCGAAGAGCTGATCGAAAAGTTCTCCCTTGAATCCGTCGGGAAATCTGCCGGCGTGTTCAACCCGGAGAAGTTTCTTTGGGTCAACTTTCACTATTTAAAAACGCGCCCATTATCCCAACTAGCAGAGGAAATTGTTCCTTACATCGTGGCCAAGGGCTATCGCGTTCCTCAAGACAAATCGTGGCTCGAAAGGATGATCAAAACGTTACAAGAAAGATCTAGGACGCTGGTCGAACTGGTCGACTCGGCGCATTTTTATCTGACCGACGACATCGCCATTGATGAGAAAGCCGCAAAGAAATTTCTGACTCTCGAAGTCTCTCGGCCACTAAGCAAATTGATCGAGAGGCTAAGTGCCCTCGATGAATTCAGCGAGGCCAATATTGAATCCGCTTTTTCCGGAGTTCTCGAAGAATTCGGTCTATCCATGGGCAAGCTCGCTCAACCGGTCCGCGTCGCATTGACCGGTTCAACCGTTAGTCCTGGCATTCACGAGGTCATCGCAGTCCTCGGCAAAGAACGTACCATCCGACGGCTACAATCGGCGCTGGAACGGCTTCGGTCCTAGTCCGCGCGAGTGAAACGACCTTGACTCTCCCAGGCAATTCTTTTAGTTTAACCTGGCCGCCAAAATTGAGGAGTCGGCTAATTGGTAAGCCACCTGACTCTGGATCAGGCGATTGTAGGTTCGAGTCCTACCTCCTCAGCCAAGGTCCCATCGTCTAGTGGTTAGGACACCGGCCTCTCACGTCGGTAACGCGGGTTCGAGTCCCGCTGGGACCACCAACTCTATCAACATCTTGAGGGAGTAGCTTAGGGAAGGCATCCGTAAATTGTCCGTCTTTTGTCCGTGTTCTTTCATCTGACCGCTTTCGATGGGGATGCGATGACTTAGCGAATGCAGCAGAGCGATTGCACGCACATCTTGTGGAGTGGAGAGAGCGCCGCAGGGGTGATTGACATTCCCTGCTATAAACGAAAAAACTGGTAACCAGTAGATGGCTTCTGATCAGCAAAAACGAGAACAAGAGATAGAACGGCTTGCGCGTGAAATAGGCAGCCTGATCCGCGAGGCAGACCCAGAAAAACAGGAGGAACTCAGGGAAGCCGCAACCGCTCTGATGCGGGAGGAGGCACACCAAACCCAAAACCAAGAAGCCGAGCACCCGGAACGTCGGCGGGCTATGAATCCAATGGCAGCCGGAATCGGGCTTGTGGTGATAGGAGCGGGCCTCGCATTCATCATGCCGCCAGTGGGATTGGTGCTTATCGTGGTCGGG
>VBKE01000216.1 GCA_005879605.1 Deltaproteobacteria bacterium | reverse complement strand
CCCGGTGGGGCCTGATTGTGAACAATCGACTCGGCGTTCAGCAAAGACTGCTTGAATTCATCCACCGTGGCGATTTTCGGCAGCGGCGCGCCGCCGCGCACCATAACGCCGACCCCGATCCGGCCGACGATCACGCGCTCCGCCGCCTGAGCGTTTCCGGCTTTGACCAACTCGTCGAGTAAATCCGTCGGCGCGATTACGACATCCGCCGCATCGCCTTCGCCCAGGCGTTTGCGGATCGCCGGCGCAGTCGCGAAGACGACGTTTACGTCGTTGCCGGTCTCGCCCCGGAACGCTTCAATGACTCTCACCAGCCCGGGCTGAACCGCCCCCGCGCTGAGCAATTTGATTGTCGTTGACACGATTTCTCTTGCACTCGATTAGTGCGCTTTTAAGGTAGCCGCTGCGTTTAAATTGCAATTCTATCATTGTAGGCGCGAATATTTCCTCATGGCCCACTGCTGTCCGCCTGCGCAAGGCGTACGTCTCGCTCGGAGCTGCCTTTCCATTCCCACAAAACCACAGCTAAGCCGAGAGCAAGACCAACGGCATCGACAATAAGCCAGACACCGCTCCACGTCGGAAGAAGCAATAGAAGTCCTGCAACCCACAATAGACCACACTTGACCCATCCAAGCGGACGGAAAAGATAACGCGCGCACCCTGCTGCAATGAGAATTATCCCGAATGATGCCGTTACGATCGCTACGACAATATCGCTGGCCGTGCCGACCAGGATGAGAGCGGGATGAAAGGCAAACACGAATGGAACGACATAGGCCGCAATAGCAAGCCTCATTCCTGTCCAGCCGGTCTTCCAGAAGTTGGCCTTGGCAATCGCCGCAGCGACATAGACCGGCAAGCAGTCGGGAGGCGTGATCAGCGAGATCATGCCAAAGTAAAAAAGAAAAAGATGCGCGGCAAGCGGCAAAACTCCCACCTGAACCAGCGCCGGACCGGCCAAGACCGCCAGCATGATGTAGACGACCGTGGTCGGCAGAGGAAGTCCCAGGAAGAGACAACCGAGTGCCGTGAGAACCAGCAGCAAGAACGCATGGCCTCCCGAGATCGTCACCAATAGAAGCGAAAGTTTGAACGCGATGGCCGAGAGCTGGAGCGTGCCGATGACCAGACCGGCGAGCGCGGTGATCGCGATAATATCAAGCATCGTCCGCCCGGTTTCTTGGATGCTTTTAAGTATTTTCTGGAACGTTGGCCGCGTCTCTTTCTGGAGCGCGCCGACAACGAACACCGCGATGACCGCTGCCATTCCCGATTTCGCCGCATCCCAGTCGGCGATCATGAGCGCATAAACCAAAATGAAAAGCGGGATCAAAAAGATCCAACCGCGCCGCATCACGTCGCGCAGTTTCGGAACCTGCTCCGACGGAAGACCGGCGAGGCCGTGCTTGGCCGCCTCGAGGTCCACCTGAGCGAACAGCGCGAGGTAATAAAGGCAGGCGGGGATCGCGGCGGCGAGCGCGACTTGGCCATAAGTGATATTCAAAAACTCGGCGATCAAGAAAGCCGCTGCGCCCATCACCGGCGGCATGATCTGTCCGCCGGTGGACGCTACCGCCTCGATGGCCGCTGCCATGTGAGGTGCATAGCCGGCGCGCTTCATCATGGGTATGCTGATCGCGCCGTTCACCGCCACGTTCGCCACGGCGCTGCCCGAGACCATGCCGAAGAGGGCGGAGGAAACGATGGAAACTTTTGCCGACCCGCCGCGGTAACGCCCCATGGCGACCAAAGCGAGATCGATGAGAAACCTGTCACCGCCCACGGCGTAGAGCGCCTGACCGAAGAAGATGAAGGCGACGAGAACGGTAGCGGCGACATCGAGCGGGACGCCGAGGATGCCGCCGGAGTCGAGATAGAGATAACTTGCAATCCTTGCCCAGGAAGAGCCCTTCGCATACAACAGGCCAGGAAAGAGATAGGCGAACTTGGCGTAAAGAACACATGCCAAAGCAATCCAAGCCAACGTTCCGCCAGCGACGCGCCGCGCGGCTTCCAGGACGAACAGAACCGCCAACCCCCCGAGGATCCAACGGTCAGGAGAAAGCACGCCAAGGCGATAGGCGATGGTTGGATAGAAGACGGTCACATAAAGGCCGACAAGCACTCCCGCGACGGCGAAGAACCAATCATGCCAGGGGACGTGGTCCCCGGTTTCTTTGGCTCTTGCCTTGACGGCGACGAAGATGCTGGCCAAGCCGAGGGCCAGAAAGAGACCGAGGTATTGCTGATTGAAGAAGGCCCAGGGGAGGCTGTGGTGAATACCCAAGGCCCAAAGCGATCCTAAGACAGTGAGACTCCCGAGCAGTAGCTGCTCAAGAATGCGGCTCGCTCCGCTTAGGGACCTGAACTTTGTCGGAGTGGAAAGGAAGTCGTCACTCATGGAAATGTTATCGCGAGATGCGTACTGACCTACGGGTTTAAGCCAAGGAGCTTGCGCTGCGCGTCGTCCATCTTGGCTGACCAGGTTCCTTTCTCTTTATAGAACTGCGCCGCCGCTGGATGGTAGGGAATGGTGACGTCGGGGTCCACGGCCCGCTCTCGTGTCCATTCCTTGAAGCCTGGGTGAAGCGGCGGGAGCTTCTCGATATTGTCCCAGATGGCCTTGACGACGGCCGCCACCACGGCGTCGGGGGCGGCCTTGTGCGAGGTCAGGTAGATGTCATACGCGATGAAACAGGTGTCCTCGACCACGGCGAAGGCGGTCCCGGCCTTGACAATACTCGGGTAGTAACCTGGGACAGCCTGCCGCAGGCGCTTCTCTCCTTCTAAAGAGCAATCAGCCGAGATATGGCGCACCCCGATGGATGCATCAGCCTCTCTGACTTTGGCGGAGTTGAGTGCGTGCATAGTGACGTCCGCACGCCCTTGGACCAAGGCGTCAACTCCTTCGTTGGCCGCCGGCACTGCAACGATTTTTACATCCTTCCAGGTGAGCCCTGCGCTGGCTAACTGGCCGTACATGTTATACCAGGAAGCCAATTGGGCGGGATACTCTCCGGTGGACCGTTTGCCTTTGATGTCATGGGCGGTTTTCATGGCAGAGTCCTTCCGCACCAGCAGTCCGATCAGCAGAGGCGACCCGCGCATCAACAGCCGCACATTGGGAATGTGAAGAAAAGGGTTCTGGCCACCGATCTTTAACCGCTCCGGCCCCTGATACGATAGCGCCATGTCCACGGCGTTATTAATGCCGAAGTCCAGTTCTCCCGAATTGAGGAGCGGCATGAAGGTGCTCGTCCCGGTGTACGGCTGCACGGCCATCTGCATGGGCGTAGCCTCGCTCACCACTTTGGCCAGTCCGCTCGCTAGCGCATAGAAGACAGAGCCCGGCGGATTGGTGCCGACGGTTACCGAGCGGGGGAGCTTCTGCGCTTTAACCGGATTGGCGTTACAGAGAAGCAATGCTGTGGTGGCAGCAACCAGAAAACCGAACATCGTCCGTCGTCGCCGCATAGTATTCTTCTCCGTGCTCTCGCCGTTTCGAATTCGGGGTATTCGAGTTAACCCGAGACCCGAAACAGCGGATGAGCTTAGTTCAGGGCCAGTAGCTTTTCCTGTACCGCGTCCATCTTCGCAGACCAGAGCTTTTGTTCCTTGAAAAACTGCACCGCCGCCGGATGATAGGGAATAGTCACCTCAGGATCGACGGCTCGTTCTTTGGTCCATTCGGCAAAACCGGGATGGAGAGGCGGCAGTTTCGCGAGGTTGTCCCATAGCGCTTTCAGCACGGAGTGAACCACGGCATCGGGAAGCGCTTTATGGCCGACGAAATAAATGTCGTAGGTGTAAGCGCAAGTATCTTCGACGATGCCGGTCGATGAACCGGCCTTGACCGTGGATAGATAGTAACCCGGCACGGCTTTTTTGATGCGCTCCTCGCCTTCTTTGGAGCAGTCGAGAGAGATGTAGCGGATGCCGATCGTAGCGTCGGCTTCCTTGACCTTGGCGGAGCCAATGGCGTGAGTGATGACATCGGCGCGCCCCTGAATAAAGGCGTCGATTCCTTCGTTCACCACCGGAACCGGCACGACTTTGACGTCATTCCAGGTCAGCCCGCCGTTCGACAGCGCGCCAAAGACGTTGTACCACACGGCGAGCTGCGCGGGATATTCGCCGGTGACGCGCTTGCCTTTAACGTCACGGATCGTTTTGATCGGTGAGTCCTTCCGGACAATCAGGCTGCTTCGTAAGGGCGAGCCGCGCATGATCAGGCGCGAGCTCGGTACGTGGGGAAACGGGTTTCTTCCTCCCACCTTTAATTTGGGACCTTGGTAAACCATGCCCATGTCGACCCCGTTGACGACTCCCAAATCGAGCTCTCCGCTGTCGAAGAGCGGCACGAACGTGCTGGTTCCCGCATACGGTTGGACTTGCGCCTGAATGGGCGTGGACTGACTGATGACTTTGGCAATACCACTGGCCA
>VBKE01000293.1 GCA_005879605.1 Deltaproteobacteria bacterium | reverse complement strand
CACGAATTCTATTTCTTTGGCGATGGCCGCCCTGACAAGCACACCCGCGGTCGCTGCAATGAAATTAGCATCGAACCCCTCGGCTTTGAGAAACCCTTTGTCTATAGCCACATATGACGGGATATGAAACCCGCTTCCACCGGTAGTTCTGCCGATTTTGATCGGCTGCGCCAAGACAATCGATCCCGCTGAAAGAATAACAGCGGCTGTTAAACACACCACCAACGTTCGGCGGTCGCGGATAAATGTTTTGGAGATTGATCTCTCCTTTAACGTGACTTAGACCGTAGTAAGGCTCCCCCCTCACTGTCCCAGGATAATCGCTTCGCTGCAGCAACCGCAAGAACTTTTTTTCACAGTTTGACACCGCTCTTTGGCCAACCTAAGCTACGTAGAACTCATTATTCGGAGGATTTGTCATGAACGTTCTGATTACTGGTGCCGGGCTCATCGGTACCCACCTCGCGCGGAGACTCGTCGATAGCGGAGACCAGGTGGTCCTTTATGATCTCGTGCCGAACCGAGACTACATCGGGAAAGTCGTTGGGCCCGACAAGGCACACGTCGTCGCGGCAGACATGCGTGACCTGCCCGCATTGATCCAAGCGCTCAATAAATTTGACACTGACACCATCGTGCACACCGCCGGCCTCATCGGCAAACGGGTTGCCGAAAACACCTACACCGGCTCCACCAATAATATTCTGGGGACAATCAATGTCTTGGAAGCAGCCCGCCTCATAGGCTTGCGACGCATCGTTTACGTTAGCACTTTCGGCATCTACGATCGCCCAAAGATCAAGGAGCCGGTTGTGCGCGAAGACGCCGCTACCGGCGGACACAATCTTTACACGGTCACCAAGCTTTGCTCAGAACATCTCGTGCATGGCTACGCATTTCACCACAACCTAGACTCGATTATCATCCGTCCAAGCGGCGTCTTTGGCCGCGGCCATTACGTCGGCGGCTCGACGGTCGGGATGGTCATGCGCGATTTGGCATTGAACATCATCAAAGGGGAGCCCTTCACCATCGACGCCAAGGTCTACGCTCCGAACGAATACGTCTACGCCAAAGACGTTGCGCTCGCACTACATCTTGCATGCAAGGCATCGAGTCCGAAGCAGCGAACTTACAACGCCGGCAACAGGATTATCACAAGCCCGAACGCATTGGCTCAAATCGTAAAGGAATTGGCACCGAAAACAGAGGTTCAAATCGTCGGCGCAAGCGGCACAGACGGTAAACAAGCCCCTCTCGATCTCAGCGCGTCCAAAGCTGAGCTGGGCTACACGCCTCAGTTTCCACTGAAGAAGGCGCTACAGGATTATATGGAAGCGTTGTGGAGTGAAGGGAAGATAGTCGCTTAACGTCCGTTCCGACGTAAGATATCTACATTGGCGTCCAATGGGACTTAGCATTCTCATGGCGCACAAGTGGGAGGTCGCAGCTTTTCAGCAGCGGCAGTCAATCCGCCAAGCGAAATCGAATCAGATAATAGAGCGCGGCGATGCCGTCCTTCCAAGTAATCTTTTTACCCTCGGCGTAGGTGCGGCCGTGGTAAGAGATGGGGACCTCGTAGAAGCGGCACTGTTTCTTGGCAAGTTTAACGGTGATTTCCGGTTCGAAACCGAAGCGCTTGGATTTGAGTTCGATGCCTTTGAGGACTTCGGCGCGAAAGACTTTGTAACCAACTTCCATGTCGGAGAGGTTGAGATTGGTGAGCATGTTCGAGATCAGAGTGAGCATTAGATTTCCCACGTAGTGCCAGAAAAAGAACACGCGATGGGCACCGCCGCCGAAGAAACGGGTTCCGTAGACGACATCGGCTTGCGCCGCTTGGATCGGATCGAGAAGCGCGGGATAGTCTTTGGGATCGTACTCTAAGTCTGCGTCCTGGATGACCACGACATCACCCGTGACGTGACCGAAGGCCGTCTTCAGCGCCGCTCCCTTGCCCTGATTGAAGGGTTGGAAAAACACCCGAATCTGGTTCAGCGGATCTCTGGCCCGTTCGTTCTCTTCCTGCAATCGAGTAAGAATTTGACGGCTTTGGTCTTTGGAGCCGTCGTCGACGAGAATTATTTCTTTAGCAATTTGCACCGCGCACACGCGGCGCACGACCTCCTCCAGTGTGCGCTCCTCGTTGTAGACCGGGATCAGGACGGAGAGCTTCACTGTTCGAATTCGCGTTTCTTGAGTTCGCGCACGAAGGCGGAGAGTTTGGGGTCAGCGTTGACGGCTTCGTTGATCTTCGCTTGAAAATCGCCGGCCGCTCGCTCCAATGGTGCCGTATCGACGCGCAATCCGATCCATTGATTGAGACGGAGAAGCAGAGCCAAAGTCCCTCTGGGATTGGGTGTGACATTGAGATAATGGGGTAATGCGGCCCAGAAACTGACGTGTGGAATCGCGCTCTTACGGCAAGCGTCACCCAAAACACCTATGATTCCCGTGGGCCCCTGATATCGTGACGGCATCAGGTCCAACTCTTCCATCAGTTTTGGATCAGTCGAAAAACCGCTCAACGGCACCGGACGCGTGTAAAGCACCTCGTCAAGATAGGCGCCTAACGTCACGACTGTCTCAATGCCACATTCGCGCGTGAATCGGAGCAGGGTTTCGGTAAAAGTCCGCCAACGAAGCTGGGGCTCGGCGCCGATACCCAGCACAAAATCCCGCTCCACGCCAATTCCCGCGCCGTGATAAAAATCGTAGGAAGGCCAGTGGATCTCGCGGATTTTGCTTTCCGTCAATCTTACGACCGGGCGCTGTACCGAAAAATCGTAGAACTCCTCAGGGTCGATGCCGGCAAACTTTCGCCCGAGCAACTGATCGGCGACGTACCTCACAGCCGTAGTAGCCGACGCACCCGCGTCACTCCATCCAGCAAAGGAAAGGAGAAGGATCGGTTTCTTTAAAGCGGGCCGACTGTCAAATGTGAGCGGATCGATAGGCACGGTCGTACTCTATCACAAATTTGCCCAATCGCTCCAGAGCTTTTTTAATCAGGCCGAGCACTGGCCGGCCAAAAACGCTCTTGCTATTGGCAGATTCGTTTTCTCTACTATGACTTGGTAATCCCATTTGTTATATTAGCTCTGCCGCTTATGGCTCAAAAACGCGAACATCTTACGCCCATTTTTCAACAGAACGAGATCTTGTTCGGCCACGACAGCACGTCGGGCCTGATCGCGTTCGAAGTCGTGGGAAACAACAAGGTCAAAATCTTTCGTCGTCAAGACGGCCGCATCGAGACCGAGCTCGCGCCCTTCCGGCCTTTTATGCTTTTGGAAGGTGATGGAGCTCTGAAGGATTGGAAGGGCGAGGCGGAACTACAGAAGCTTGATGGTCAAGGGGCTTTTAACCGTCTTGCCCTGTTTCCCGATTTGAATCAGTTGGAGCACGCGAGATTCCACGCGCAGAAAAAGAGCGGTAAAACATCCTCCGGGCCGGATGCTCCTTATCGGTATTTCAGCGATCCGCTGCATCAGTTTTTGATATTGTCCGGCAAGACGCACTTCTTGGGCATGACGTTCGGCAATTTGAAGCGCCTGCAGCTGGATATAGAGACCTACTGCCCGCCGGGATTTGAATTTCCCCATGCCTACCGCGACTCCGACCGCATCACTGCCATCGCGCTCTCGGATTCAACGGGCTGGGAGCGGCTGATCTCGGGCAAGGAATTTGATGAAGCTCAGATGCTTCAAGAGCTGGTGAACGAAATTCAGCGGCGCGACCCGGACGTCATCGAAGGGCATAACCTCTTTCGTTTCGGTCTGGAATACATCGAAGCCCGCGCCAAGAGACAAAAAGTAGAGCTCAAGGTCGGTCGGGACGGTTCTGGTCTAAAGAGCCACGGATCTCGCCTGCAGATGGCGGAGCGGACGATCACGTATCGTCGATATGAAATTTTCGGCCGGCACCTCATCGACACGTGGATGCTCGCCCAACACTACGATATTGCGACTCGAGAGCTGGAAAGCGTCAGTTTGAACGAAATCGCCCGGCACTTGGGCATCGCTAGCGCGGATCGGACCTACATTCCCGCCGGCAAGGCCAGTTGGTATTTCGATCACGATCCGGACACGTTGTTTCGCAACGCCCTCGACGACGTGCGCGAAACCCGCGCCGTCTCAGAACTATTATCGCCGAGTCATTTCGTTCAAGCGCAGATTTTTCCTTATAGCTATCAAAATATTCCGCTGCGCGGGAACGCGACGAAAATCGATGCGCTCTTCCTCCGTGAATATGTCTACCAACGCCGCTCGGTGCCTCGTCCGGACGACGGCCGCGAGGTCGCCGGCGGCTTTACGCATATGGAGTACCAAGGCACGGCGCGGGGCGTTCTCCATTGCGACGTGACTTCGCTGTATCCTTCCATCATGCTGGTCTATAACTATCTTCCAAAAAAGGATGATTTAGGCGTATTTCCCAATCTGCTGCGCGATTTGCGGATGTTTCGCCTCAAGGCCAAAGAGCTGGCGCGCGACGGGCAGGACGAAGAGACGAAGGTCTATTTCAATGCCTTGCAATCGACGTTTAAAATTCTAATCAACTCTTTCTATGGTTACCTCGGTTTTCAAATGGGCCATTTCAACGACTTCGAGGCGGCCAATCACGTCACCGCCAAGGGCAGGGAGTTGATTCAAGCCGCGGTCGGCTGGCTCAAAGAGAAAGGCGCGCAAATTATCGAGGTCGATACCGATGGTATTTATTTCATCCCGCCTGAAACCGCTAAAAGCGCCACCGAAGCAGAGACATTGATCGCCGCACTGAAGGAAACTCTTCCTATCGGGATTGAATTGGAGCTCGACGGGCGGTATCCAGCCATGTTCAGTTACAAGATGAAGAACTACGCTTTATTGGATGAAAATGAGCGGCTCCTTATCAAGGGCTCGGGGCTGCGCTCCCGCGGTTTGGAAGGGTTCCAGCGCGAGTGGTTGGAGGAGATGTTGATGCTGCTTCTCAAGGGCGAAACAGAAAAAGTTCAGGATCTCTATCGGCGCTATCTCGACGGCCTCGAACAACACTGCAAGGACATTACTTGGCTGGCAAAGACGGAAACGCTGCAAGATTCTTTGGAAAGCTACCAGATCAAGGTCAAAGCCAAAAAACGCAACGCGGCGGCGCCTTACGAATTGGCTTTGAAATCGCAGCGGCGCTATCAGCCTGGGGATCAAATTTCATATTATGTGATCG
>VBKE01000244.1 GCA_005879605.1 Deltaproteobacteria bacterium | reverse complement strand
CTAATACCGGCTGGCGAGTCTATAATTTTTCGGCCCATCATTGTCCGTGACATTGAGATATCCTTTCCTCTTGGCTACATTGAGAGCTGCCAATGCTCACCAACAGAATTATCCCTTGTCTAGATGTTAAGGCGGGACGGGTTGTTAAAGGCGTAAAGTTTCTTGAGCTGCAGGATGCCGGCGATCCGGTAGAGATCGCGCGCGTGTACGATCGAGAAGGCGCCGACGAACTCTGTTTTCTCGACATCACGGCTTCCCACGAAAACCGAGAAATCATGCTCGACGTGGTCGCGCGCACCGCCGATCAGGTCTTCATGCCCCTCACCGTCGGCGGTGGAATTAACAAGCTTGAAGATATACGCAAGCTATTAAGGGCCGGCGCGGATAAGGTCTCCATCAATACGGGGGCGACCAATCGACCCGAGTTTGTTCGGGAGGCTGCGGAGATGTTCGGCAGCCAATGCATCGTGGTAGCCATTGACGCCAAGCGAGCAAATAACCACTGGGAGGTTTTCACGCACGGCGGCAGAAACGCGACTGGGATTGATGCAAGTGAATGGGCCGGGAGGATGGCGAGCTATGGCGCTGGAGAGATCCTGCTCACCAGCATGGACCGGGACGGCACCAAAGCAGGTTACGACTTAGAATTGACGAGGGCGATCTCAGAACTCGTCCCAATTCCCGTGATTGCTTCCGGCGGCGCTGGGACTCTCGAGCACATCTACGAAGGACTGACACAAGGCAAGGCGAGCGCCGCGCTTGCCGCTTCGATCTTTCACTATCGGGAGTATTCCATTTCGGAATGTAAAAACTACCTTCACAACCGCGGCATCCCGGTACGCCTCGTGCGCTAGGCCAAGTATTGGCCGTCCGTTTTGAATTCGCAGGCTACGCCGGAAATTTATTTCCTAAGAAGCGAATATCGCCTTTTTTCTCGGCGGGTCGAAAAACGGCAACTTTACGACCGTTGCACCGGCGGTTTTTCGCGCGTATTCCACTGTGACTTCCATGTCGAGTCGGGTCCCTGGCATCGCCTGTTCTCTCGCTACCGTAGCAAGCGCGATATACTTCTTGAGCGTCGGCGACCAGCCGCCGGTGGTGGCGTGTCCAACCTGCAGGTCATCCTTATAAACCGGCGCCACTCCACGCCAGGCGGTTAGCGGAATTTGCGGCGGCAATCCAATCTTCTGATGCAGATATTCGTAATCCCGCAGATCGATCTCCACACCGACGATCTGTCGAGAGGGGCCGCGCGCATCGGCTTCCCGCAATGCTTTGCAACCGACAAAATTTTCTTTCTTCAAGTCCACCGTCCAGCCGAGTCCGATTTCAAACGGCGAATATTTCTGTGTCGCAATCAGGGCTTTTTCCGCGCCGATATAGTCCACTTCCAACAGGATAAACCCCGCCTCAAGACGCGCAATGTCAAGCGCGAGCATACCCGCGGGTTTGATTCCCAATCCCCGTCCTTTTTCCATCAGCACGTCCCAGATTCGCTCAGCGTGCTCGGAACTAAACCAAAGCTCGTAGCCAAGATCGCCGGTGTATCCCGTGCGAGACACAAGGAGCGGTACCGTAGCGAGGATGGCGGAGGTCAACCGAAAAAATTTTAGCTCACCCAGCGGAATATCCACCACTTCTTGGAGAACACGCAGCGAATTGGGCCCCTGAATGGCCAGGGCCGCCACCTGCTCCGAAACTTCCTGAATGCCAACGTTCATTCCCATGCCGTTTAGCTTCAGCCAACGCAAGCTCGCATCGGCTAAATGAAAGCGAAAATGATCTTCGGCAACGCGAAACACAGTGCCGTCCTGAATGACTTTCCCCTCCTCATCGCATAGGCAGGTATAGAGCGCCTGACCAACGGCACATTTTGCGGCGTCGCGCGTGATTACGCGATTGACGAGCTTCAGTGCATCTTTCCCCCGAACCTCGTACTTGAACAATGGCGATACGTCGATCAATGCAGCGCTGTTCCGAATTGCATGATATTCGTAATCGTGGAGGACATCGTAGGAACTAGCAACTAAGTAACCGGACCATGTGCGCCAACTCTGGCTAACGCACAGGGGGGACGTGCGTGAATAAAAGGGCGTTCCGTACGGCATATTTTATTTTCGAATTTGGCTTTTTGATTTTCGATTCAAAGAAAATTTTGCCTCTTGCGTTGACTTGCGAAAGAAAATTACAAAAAATGCCGCCCTAAGCAAGGGCCATCGATGAACGGAAAATACGATGCTATTGTGATCGGCGGCGGCCACAACGGTCTCACCAACGCCGCCTACCTCGCGAAGGCCGGGAAGAAAGTACTCGTGCTCGAGCGGCGTCACCTCGTCGGCGGGGCCGCGGTGACCGAGGAACTCTATCCCGGGTTTAAATACTCGGTTTGCTCCTATGTCGTGAGTCTATTGCGCCCGGAGGTAATCCGCGAGCTGGAGCTTCCCAACTACGATCTGGAAATCATTCCCCTGGACAGCACGTTTACGCCCATGCCTGACGGGAACTATCTCGTCCGCTGGGGCGATCACGCCAAGACGCGCCGAGAAATCGCGCGTCATTCCATCACGGATGCAGAGGCGTACGAACAGTACGGCCAGTTGATGGTTCAGATGGCCATGGCCATCAAACCGCTGCTTGGAATCGTTCCGCCCAGCCCCATTTCTTGGAACCCACGGGATCTTTTTGGGCTCGCCTGGGTTGGCAATCATTTTCACGATCTCGGCGAAAAACTCTTTTACGAGATGACCAAGCTCATGACCATGAGCTCGGCGGACTTTCTGGACGGTTGGTTCGAGACCGATGCCCTCAAAGCGACCATGTCAGCCAGCGGCATCATCGGAACTTTCATGGGCCCCCGCTCTCCGGGGACGGCTTACGTTCTCCTTCATCATTACATGGGCGAGCTCGACGGCGCGTTTCGTTCCTGGGGTTTCGCGCGCGGCGGCATGGGAACCATCAGCCGCGTGATTGCTGACGCCGCGCGCCACTTCGGCGCCGAGATTCGCACACAGGCTTCGGTCGATCAGGTGCTCGTCAAGAACGGTCGTGCGTACGGCGTCGTACTAGATTCGGGCGAGGAGATTCGAGCGAGAGTCATCGTTTCCGGTGTCGATCCTAAACGAACATTTTTGAAAATGGTCGACTCGCAACACCTTCCATCGGAATTTGTAGAACAGGCCAGGAAGTTCAAGATCCGTGGCTCTTCAGCTAAGGTCAATCTCGCCTTGGACGGTCTGCCCAATTTTACCTGTCTTCCGGGAGACGGTGCGCACCTCTCGGGGGCGATTTCGATCAGCCCCAGCATCGACTATATCGAACGCGCCTACGACGATGCGAAATACGGTGACTTTTCACGACGGCCTTATCTGGACACCGTCATTCCGTCGAGACTCGACCCCTCTATGGCGCCGCCGGGAAAACACGTCATGTCGATTTTCGTTCAATACGCGCCTTACCATTTGAAGAATGGCACCTGGCCGGAGCGGCGCGAAGAGTTCGGTGATAATGTCATCGAAACCTTGAGCGAATACGCGCCCAATTTGAAAGACATTATCCTGCACCGCCAGGTCATAACCCCATGGGACTTGGAGCAAGAGTTCGGCTTGACGGAAGGAAATATTTTCCAGGGTGAACTGACTCTCGACCAGCTGTTCTTTCTCCGGCCTTTTCCCGGCTGGGCCAAGTACCGCACGCCGATTAAGAATCTTTACATGTGCGGCGCCTGTACGCATCCGGGCGGTGGCGTCATGGCCGCCTCGGGACGACTGGCGGCATTGGAAATATTGAAAGCTTGGAAAATGAGAAGGGTTTAGCTCGCTGTGCAGAAATATGACGCAATCATTATCGGCGCCGGTCACAATGGCCTTGTAACGGCGGCCTACCTAGCCAAGGCTGGCAAGAAGGTTTTGGTTTTGGAGCGGCGCCAACTAATCGGTGGGATCGCCGCTACCGAAGAGGTCTTTCCCGGCTTCAAGTATTCAAGCTGCGCACACCTCGCCGGGTCGTTTTCCAACGACATAATCGGCGATCTCAATCTCAAGAAGCATGGCTTGGAAATTCTGCCTCTGGAGCCATTGCTTTTCTCACCTGCCCTGGATGCGAACTCACTTCTCGTTCCGCGTGAACCAGCCAAGATCGCCGAAGAAATCGGCCGATTCTCTCGAGCCGATGCGGCAAAATTCGACCGCTTCAGCGCGCTCTTGAAGAAACTGGGTTCTTTTCTTCGTAGCCTGAATGACTTGCCCATGCCGGACGCCGCAAGCCCGGGAAGCTTTAACCTCTCAAAATTGATCAAGCTTGGCTGGAAGTTTCATCGGCTCGGCAAAAAAGCAGCGTACGAGTTTCTCCGAATTGTTCCGATGAGTGCGTCCGATTTGCTCAACGAGTGGTTCGAAAACGATTTGCTCAAGGCTAGTATCGGAGCCACCGGCGTGCTTAGTTCATTCGTAGGTCCGCGCGCCCAAGGAACCTCTTTCGTTCTTCTGCATCACCAGCTCGGAGAATCGACCGGTGCGCTACGAGCGTCGGGATTCGTGCGCGGCGGTATCGGCAATCTCCCGCAGGCCATCGCGCGAGCCGCGCAACAGCATGGGGCGGAAATTCGCACTGAAGTTAAAGTGACCAAGGTCGTCATCAAAAACGGCGTAGCCACGGGGGTTATTCTGCAAAACAGTGACGAAATCGCGACAACTGTTGTGGTTTCGAACGCCGACACCAAAAGAACTTTTTTTCAACTGGTTGAGCCGACTTATCTAGATCCCCGCTTCTTGTTACAAGTAAAGAACATCAGATCCCGCGGCACGGTTGCTAAAGTCAACTTTGCATTGGCCGCCCTGCCTAAATTCAAATGTGCGCCGGATCACGCATCATCCGCGAATCTTGGCGGGGTCATCCACATTGGACCGACGCTGGATTATCTCGAACGCGCTGCCGACGATGCTAAATATGGCCGCTTCTCGAAACAGCCGTTCTTGGAAATTACGATTCCTTCGGTGGCCGATCCTTCCGTCGCTCCCGCGGGAAAGCATGTTATGTCCGTGTGGATGCAATATGCCCCGTATCACCTGAAAGGCAACAACTGGGACGAGCAGCGAGATGTCCTCGGAGATACCGTGATAAACCTCATTGAAGACTATGCGCCTGGTTTTAAGAACTCGATCCTGCACTACCAACTGTTAACGCCCATGGACCTCGAACAAAGCTTCAGTTTGACCGAAGGACACATTTATCACGCCGAAGTGGCGCTGGATCAAATGTTTTTCATGCGTCCGGTCGCGGGATGGGCACGGTATCGAACGCCGATCCAAAATCTCTATCTCTGTGGCTCCGGTACTCATCCGGGTGGCGGTGTTTCGGGCTTGCCTGGACATTATGCGGCAAAAGAAATTCTCCGTAGCTGGCCGCGAGAAAAGTAGCCTTGTTCCATCGATTTGTGGTAGACGCAGACATACTCGCGGCAAACCAGACTTGCCGCAATAGCCATTGAGGCAAATATGAAGGCCATGCATGGGGGAACAGCCATGAACGTCAACGATCTCGATATCCATAAGACAGGCCTTCTCTTCTTCGACATGCTCAACGTGTACTACCACGGAGCTGCCGAGGAGACGAAAAAGCGAATGAAGCCGGTGGTAGATAACGCTGTCCGTCTCAGAGACGCTGCTCAAAAGGCTTCAATTCCCATCTTTTACGCCATGGCGAACCACCGAAAAGACGGCCAAATCCGGAGCATGATCGTTACGGACACTGACATGCGCCTTCGCCCATGGCCCAACGGTGAATGCAACCCAACTGTGCACGGCGCAACCGAGGGTTCATGGGAGCAACGGGTAATTGATGAGCTAAAGCCGGCGCCCGAAGACTACATTATTCCGAAATATCGCTGGAGCACCTTTCATCAAACATACTTTGATCTGGCGTTGCGCTCGCGCGGCATCGATACCATTATTCTCTCCGGCGGTGCCGTCGACGTCGGCATCGCGTCTACCGCCTATGCCGCCCGCGACTTAGATTATAATTTGATCATTGTCCGCGACGCCTGCAGCAACTCACATGACGATTCCATGGCGGCCTTCATGGATACAATTTTCCCGCGCATGGCCCGCGTGCGCACCACCAACCAGGCAATAGAATTGATACGGAGCGGCGCAAAATAGACTCAGATTTCTTCATGTAGCCTCAGCCCGGGAGATTGGACATCGCTGATGATGATTTCGCGGGGCAAAACGTCTAAGGCACGGATCACTTGACCATAACCAAACTGCTCAAATCGGGACTAGGTTTCGTAGCATCGCTGGCTATTGCGATTCCCGTTGTGCTTCACGCTCAGACTATCCCCCTTTCGGAAAGGCAAAAGATCGAACTACTCATTAAGCACGTGGCGGAGCTGAAAGACGCGAAGTTTGTCCGAAACGGGACTACCCACGCTGCGGATACCGCCGCCACTTTCCTACGGCGCAAGTGGGAAGCGAACGATTCCGAAGTGAAGACGGCGCGGGATTTCATCGAGAAAGTCGCAAGCTTCTCGGGTACTTCAGGGAAACCTTACCTGATCCGATTCAAGGACGGTACCGAAACGAAAAGCCGCGATTTTCTACTTGCTGATTTGAAGAAGATTGAGAAGCCCATCGCTTGAGCAAGAGGTTACGGCAACGAAACCCACGGCCGCTACGACGCCCAATAGGCTACGCTAACACGCTAGACCCTTTCAAAAAAGGATCGGGACACCCATACTCGATTTCCCTTTCGCTACGTTGTAAGATTTTGCTACTTAGAAAAAGAAAATCGAGACAACACTGTTGGGCTCTTGGTCGAGTTGCCGGACGAACTGATGGAATACCGGGAGGTAGGAAGCAAAATGCCAGTCATTCTTAGAACCACGCTATTGCTTGTAGCATCAAATGTTTTTATGACCTTCGCGTGGTATGCACACTTAAAGAATCTGAATGGTCAGAAGTGGTATATTGCCGCCATAGTGAGTTGGGGAATCGCGCTCTTCGAATATCTGCTGCAAGTGCCGGCGAACCGGATCGGTTACACGCAATTGAGCCTTGCTCAGTTAAAGGTCACGCAAGAAGTAATCACCTTATCCGTATTTGCGCCGTTTGCGGTGCTCTACATGCGCCAGCCGCTAAGGCTCGACTATTTGTGGGCGGGATTGTGTCTGCTCGGTGCAGTCTACTTTATGTTTCGTTCCTAACACTGAACGCACAAGAGAGCCGTAAAAAGTATTCTAATCGGCCTGGCTCTCTAAAAATCGTTCCGCGTCAATCGCCGCCATGCAACCGGTGCCGGCCGCAGTGACAGCCTGGCGGTAGACATGATCCTGCACATCCCCGCATGCGAAGACTCCCGGCACATTGGTTCTCGTCCCGTCATGAGTCAGGATGTATCCCGCTGGATTCAATTCTAACTGTCCCACGAAAAGTTTCGTATTGGGCTCATGGCCAATGGCGACAAAAAGCCCATCACATTTAAAATCTCGTGTTTCCCCTGTCTTCAGATTCTTGAGCCTGATACCTGTTACGCCGCCGGCGTTGGGATCGCCATAAATTTCTTCTACCACTTTTTCCCAGACAAAAAAGATTCTAGGATTTTTCTCCGCGCGATCTTGCATGATCTTGGAGGCGCGGAGCTGGTTCCTCCGGTGAACAACCGTGACTTTGGTGGCAAATTTGGTGAGAAAGATCGCTTCCTCCATGGCGGTGTCGCCACCGCCAACGACGACCAGCTCTTTGTCCTTGAAGAAAAACCCATCGCATGTCGCGCAGGCTGAAACGCCGTGACCCATGAGTCTCGTCTCCGATTCGAGGCCGAGAAGCTTGGCCGAGGCTCCCGTGGCGACGATCAGCGCGTCACAAGTCACGCTGTCCTTGCCAAGGGATACTTTGAACGGTCGCTGTTTCACATTAACGGCGGTGACTTCACCAAACTCGGTTTCCGCACCGAAACGAACCGCCTGCCTTTTGAACTCCTCCATGAGATCCGGCCCCATGATTCCCTTGGGAAAACCGGGATAATTTTCAACGTCTGTGGTAATCATCAGTTGGCCTCCCGGTTGGGAGCCCTCGATGACGAGCGGCTTAAGATTTGCGCGAGCTGCATAAATCGCCGCCGTCAGACCGGCAGCGCCCGAACCTAAGATGACAACTCGATAGTGGCTTTTTTTCACCATTGATTTTATGTAACATAAAAAGCCGTCGGTCGAAAGATTGGGTATGGCAAGACTCACTCATTTGGATGATCAAGGCCGTGCGCGGATGGTCGATGTCTCCGAGAAGGAAGTAAGCAGCCGAATTGCGGTGGCGCGAGGCAGCATTCACATGCGCCCGGATACATTGGATTTAATTCTCGAAGGCAAAGTGGAAAAAGGCGACGTCTTTTCGGTGGCTCGCGTCGCTGGCATCATGGCGGCCAAAAAGACGTCGGAACTCATTCCCATGTGCCATCCGCTCAACATCACATCGGTGGAGATCGAGCTGAACCCGGAAAAGAACCCGGCGCGGGTCGAGATTGAAGCTTCGGTGCGGGTGAGCGGCAAGACGGGCGTTGAAATGGAGGCGATGACCGCAGTTTCCGTCGCCGGCCTTACTATCTACGACATGTGCAAGGCCATCGATCGAGAAATGTCCATCGGCGAAATCCGGCTGGTCAAAAAAAGCGGCGGCAAAAGCGGCACGTTTATTCGGAAAGAGTAGCCATTAGGCCAGAGGCACGAGACAACAGTAGTACTTTGAACCGTTTGACCAGCTTGAACGGCTTGAACCGCCAGCGGCATGTGTTCAAGTAGTTCAAAGAGTTCAATCCGTTCAAATTACAGTGGCGCCTCAAAGCGTTCGCTTACCCATTACGCTGCAACGAATATTTCTCAAGAAAGACCGAGAAGCCCCCGTCCTTCGGGGCCATCCGTGGATTTTTTCCGGAGCCATCGACCGAATCGAGGGCGACGATGAAACGGCTGGCATCGTTGATGTCTTCGACGCTCGAAAAACCTGGATTGCCCGTGGCCTCTCCAGCCCCAAATCGCAGATCCGAATTCGCCTTCTCACTTGGAAAGAAGAAACCATCGACCAGGGCTTTTTCGCCCGCCGGCTGTCGCGGGCGCTGACGCTTCGGGAGAAATATCTCTCATCAACAACCAATGCTTATCGCCTCGTCAACGGCGAAGGCGATTTTCTTCCCGGCTTGATCATTGACCGCTACGGCGATTTTCTCGTCTGCCAGTTTTTTACCTCGGGCATAGATTCCGTCAAGGGAATCATCATGAATTCTTTGGCAGGCCTCATTTCGGCAAACGGCATCTATGAACGCAGTGAAGGTCGAGTCCGGGAGGAAGAAGAGCTCGAACCATCCGTCGGTGTGTTGGCGGGAGAAGCTCCGCCCGAGCTTATTCCCATCGAAGAGAACGGTTTTAAATTCGTCGTGGACGTTCGACGCGGCCAGAAGACCGGATTCTTTTTAGACCAAAGGGACAACCGCGTTTTGCTGTCGACACTCGCGCGTGAGCAGACGATCCTCAACTGTTTTTCGTACAGCGGCGCCTTTTCCGTCTACGCGCTCGCCGGAGGGGCAAAGCAAGTGACTTCCCTCGACTCATCAAGGCCGGCGCTGGAATTGGCCGAGCAGCATCTGCAGTTGAACGGTTTTGCATCCGGTGGAGAACTGCTCAAGGCCGACGCTTTTACCTACTTGAAAGAATGCGATACGAGCTTTGACGTGATCGTCCTGGATCCTCCGTCCCTGGCTCACAAACGCAACGACGTCACGGCCGCCACGAGCGGCTATAAGTTTCTCAATCTTCACGCTTTGAAGCGTCTAAATGCCGGCGGGCTTCTGCTCACCTTTTCCTGTTCCCAGCACGTTTCACTGGATTTATTTCAAAAAGTTGTTTTTGGAGCCGCCGTTGACGCCGGTCGCAAAGTCAGCGTTCTGAAAAGACTGGGCCAACCCATCGATCATCCGATGAGCCTTCATCATCCCGAAGGGGAATATCTCAAGGGACTCCTCCTCAAGGTATTGGACTGATTCCCACAGTGTGATAGACGGAATCGGCGGTCGCGCATTTCGAAACACCGACGAAACTACCCCAGTCGGCGAGGTTCTATGGCTCGGTATCAGACCATCAAGGATTGGCCCGCTGAGGATCGGCCCAGAGAGAAGCTCCTGGATAAAGGGGCACAAACTCTGACCGAAACCGAGCTGCTCGCAATCATCCTCAGAAACGGCAATGCCAGTACGGGCGAGACGGCCATTGATCACGCTCGCCTGCTTCTCAGCCAGTTCGGCGGTCTCAAGGGGATCGACGAGGCCTCCGTGCATGAATTGGCGAAGGTCAAAGGGATTGGGCCAGCAAAAGTCGCGCAGATCAAGGCCTGTTTGGAAATCAGCCGGCGAATCGGCCACCAACCATGGGAAAGCGGCCAGCCTCTCCGTTCGTCGGAAGACGTTTTCCGCCACTTCCGGGACAACCTCGGGAAGGAAAAACGCGAGCTCTTCTACGTGGTCTTGCTCAACAACAAGAATAGAAAAATTCGCGAGGTCAAAATCTCAGAAGGTTCACTCAC
This sequence comes from Deltaproteobacteria bacterium, assembly GCA_005879605.1. Lineage (GTDB taxonomy): Bacteria > Desulfobacterota > Binatia > UBA9968 > UBA9968 > DP-1. The sequence continues at coordinate 6,383 of VBKE01000244.1, read as the reverse complement.
GGCGTCATTGGTTCATCCACGGGAGGTTTACAATCCTGTGATCCGTGAGTCCGCAGCCGCGGTCATCTTCGTTCACAATCACCCGAGCGGCGATCCGGCCCCGAGCCCCGAGGACCTCGACATCACGCGAAGGCTGAGGGAAGTCGGTGAAGTAATGGGGATACGCGTGCTGGATCATGTGGTGATCGGACGCGATCGTTATTTCAGCTTCAGCGACAAAGGAATGATGTAGTTTTACGGGCTTAAGTATCCCGTCGCTCGGCGATTAATTGCGCGCCTCGTTGACTTAAATTCGCTCCCCGTTTATTTTAGTCGAAACGGAAGTTCGGAACGCCACTTCCCGTCAAATTCATGACTGCTCTCGAAATCGGCAGGCCCCGTAGGGGGATCGGCTTTAATAGAAACATCATTTATGTCATCTTAATCGCGCTATTCATCGCGGGAATCTATTTCTTAGCCCCTAAATTTGAATGGCACAAACCGCAAATCAAGGTCACACCAAACACAGACTTCATCGGCCTCGGGCCCATCGAAATTGAAATCAGCGAACAGGGCACCGGCTTGAAATCCGTCTCCGCTACACTTTCCGCGGGCGGCACCGAAATTCCGCTGGTCACCGAGCAGTACGACCAACCGGTGATGGAAAAGAAAATTACCCTCGTGTCATCGAAGTTGGCAGGCGTTAAAGAGGGCCCCGCCGTTTTTCGTATCAGCGCCCGAGATCGGTCCCTATGGAATTTTTTTAGAGGCAACGAAGCCGTCCTTCAGAAAAACGTCACCATCGACATCACGCCGCCGACCATCGAGCTGATTGCGGACGATCCGTATATCAGCTTCGGCGGATGCGGTCTCATCGTTTACAAACCATCGGCGGATGCGGTCACGAGCGGCATCAAGATTGGCGACTATTTTTTCCCGGGGTACAAAGGGCAAACCAAGGATCCGAATGCGTACATCGCGTTCTTTGCTCACCCGTACAATGTACCTCCGGAGGGAAAGGCCGTCTTGGTCGCAACGGACAAAGCAGGCAACACCCGACAGATGAAACTTTCTTACACCTTGAAGGATGTAAAATATAAAAAAAGCACCATCCCGATCTCGGACGAATTCATTCAAAGCAAAGTTGCGCCTTTATTGAACGACGTGGGCGCGCGTCAGGGAAGTCCAAAAGATATTTTTATCAAAGTCAATCACGCCTTGCGGAAACAAAACGACGACACGATCCGAGCGGTAGGTCAAAAAACCGCCAACTCGATGCTCTGGAGTGGTCCTTTCAGCCAGCTCTCCAATTCTAAGGTCGAAGCTAATTTCGCCGACGCGAGAACCTATATGTATAAGGAACAAGCCATCGACACCGCCTACCATCTAGGGTTCGATCTCTCGGTCACCAAAAGATACCCGGTGGAGGCCGCCAATAGCGGAGTCGTGAGTTTCGTCGGCGACTTGGGAATCTACGGCAATGCCGTCATCATCGACCATGGACTTGGACTTTCGACGCTTTACGGCCATTTGAGTTCGATCGATGTCAAGGAAGGCGACCCAATTAAACAGCAACAGATCATCGGCAAGACCGGCGAAACCGGTCTCGCGGTGGGAGACCATTTACACTTCGGCGTCTATCTTCAGGGCGTGCCTGTTCTGCCACTGGAGTGGTGGGATCAGAAGTGGATCAAGGACAACGTGACAGCGAAATTGGATTCATCCGGCACCGACAACGCGGAAGAATCGAAGACCGCTCGCAGTGCAAAGGCGGGTCGCAAACGGCGGCGATAGCTGTATGCAAAATCCGTCCTTCGCTGAGGCAAGACAACTTTTTTTGCCGGCTTTCACTCGGCTTTTTTGACTTCGACGTATTCGCCGATAGCAACCTTCGTGTTTCGTCGGATGAGACCGAATGATGTCGAGCCCTTCATCCTCTGGGTAAGCCGGGCCAGCGATGGTCGCCGTGTCTCTCTTCCCATTGATTACCACGACGTCGCCCTCCCCGAGCCTATATCAGGAGACAGGAATATCAATTTGGCTGCCCTACGACCCGAGAAAAATTTCGGCAATCCGCCGAGAACCTGAGAAGGAAACTGGATTAGCCTATCGAAATCTGTTTCTTTCTGGCAGAGTGCCCCCGAACGATCTTAATGGCGGACTTTGGCACGCAGAAATGGCGAGCGAGAAGCTCTATGATTGCTTGATTGGCCTTACCGTTCTGCGGCGAGGCGTGAACCGAAACCCGGTACTCACCAGCGGCGATTTGTGTGACGGCCTCGATCTTGGCTCGCGGCTTGACCGTTACCCAGATCCTGGTGTGCATGGCCTACGATAGCGTCGTCACTGCCACATTCAAGAGTCCATCCCAATCATGTTGTTGTTAGAGTTTCGCTAGCGCCGGCAGTTTAGCCGGCTTGTTTTTGAATCAATCCCAGGAGCTGCTGATAAGATCTCAGCAGATCTGTGGAGGTAATAATCCCGCAAACCGCTCCGCTATCGGTTACAACTGGGAGGCAATTTATACGCTTCGCGAGCATTTTTGCGACGGCTTCGCCGATCGGGGTTTCACGCCTAACGATGTATGGGGTGCGGGTCATTATCTGATCTAACGACTTGGTCTGCCAGTTAGAAGGACGTGCTAAGGCACGTAGGATGTCTCGGTCTGAAATTACCCCAACGACTTTTCCGTCATTGTCGACCACAACACAGTGACGGAAAAAACGATCTTTCATCAGTTTCACGGCATCGTTGAAACTATGATGCGGGCTTAAAGTGACAACCTTGCCGGTCATTACATCGGCCGCCTCTGTTGGTCCGATAACTAAGTCAAGCTCTCCTGTGGTTAAGTGCTCTTTTGCTGGCTTCTTAGAGATATTTTGCTTCATGTATTTCTCCCCTTTTTTGTTGAACCTTCGCGAATCTGGATCTTTGGTGAACGCCAGGAGCAAATTTCACGCCAGCAGATCCGCTGCGTCTTGCTGCCCAAACGGAACATCGGTCGAATTTTAGCTAAGGGGGAAAACGGATCAAAATACTTCATCGAATCCCGTAAAGTTCCAAAAAACTACCACAAATTCTAAAGGGAAAATTTGTTTAAGCGATACCTGAATTTGCTGATCCTGTACAAAAGATCTGCGAAGGTGACAATTTGGCAAGTCTTTTCGTCTCTTCCAAATGACTGGAATACCAATTGCTGAACATTGTGCGTCAGCCAAAAGGCACCGGCTAAATCATTTCTATAGATTCTATCCACAAATCTTGATTGCTGGATCTCGTCAAGTAAGCTCAGCAGATACTTCGAAAACTGCCAACTTCCGATGGGGGCTTATTGGACAATGACAGGTTGATCAGATAGGGATGATATTCACGAGGCCGAAAACGCGGAGGAATAGAATCGATGACTCTGATTTTAAACAACGAAGACATTCAAAAAGCGCTTAGCGTAAAAAAGTGTCTGGATGTCATGGAAGAATCTTACCGGGAACTTGCGTCGAGCCGGGCAGCCAATCGACCCACCTGCCACACCTATCTCCCCCACTCCCTGCCGCAGTCTACTTATAGTTTTAAGTCGGTCGACGGCGGCATAGGAAAATACGGCGTATTGGCGCTCCGCGTCACCTCCGATGTCGTCCAAGAACAGCACATTAACAACTCCGTTCGTCTGGAAAAACTGCCGCTGGCAAAAGGAATGTTTGTCGGACTCGTCCAGCTTTTTAGCGCCGAGACCGGCGAACTTTTGGCCATCATGCCAGATGGCTTCATTCAGCAGACCCGGGTCGGCGTCACCAGCGCGCTCGCGATGAAAGTCATGGCACGGAAGAACTCGGAGACTCTAGGGCTTATTGGCTCCGGCGGGCAGGCGCGCGCCCACTACCGTTTGATGACTTCCGTGCTGCCGATTAAAAAAGTGAAAGTTTTCAGCCCGCATCCAGAGCATCGAAAAGCATTTGCGGCAGAAATGGAGCAAGAAACCGGTATATCCGGCGAGCCGGCCAATAGCGCGGAGGAAGCAGTTAGAGACTGCGACGTCATTTGCAGCGCGACGAACTCGTCTCGTCCGGTTATAAAGACCGATTGGTTAGAGCCTGGCATGCACTACAACTCTATCCGAGAATTCGAGACGGATCTTAGCTCTTTGGATAAATGCGACGTCGTCGCCATCCACACGCAATTTGGCGGCATCTTTCACTACCAACCACCCGGCATCGTTGAGGACATGCCCGGCGTGCGCCGTGAAAAGCCGCGAGATTGGAGCCACTATCCTGAAATCCAAGATCTTCTCACCGGTAAAGTTCCCGGACGGACAAGCGACAAACAGATCACTTTCTTTCTAAACAACATCGGCACTGGCGTTCAATTCGCGGCCATCGGCTACTGCGCCTACACAGCAGCGAAGGAGAAAGGGTTGGGAAAAGAGATACCGACAGATTGGTTTTTGCAAGACATAAAACCTTAGGGACGAACGTATTCACGCCGGGCGCCTCAAAAATGCGGCAATGGCATGCAACTTACCCAGATTTTCTTTCGATGGGGCAAACGGATCAGGGAGTTGCCAATAAAAAATATCAAGTTAAGCTAAAATAAGATCCCTTGATAGCCGACAGGGGACTTCAGCGGTTGAACGATTCCAAGTAAGAGGGAGGAATAATGATGAAAAGAAACACTCGGGCACGGCTATGCAATTTGAGCGCAACCCCAACTATGAAGACTCCGACCCAAAAATTGATCCAGCTTTCGGGCACCGCATTGATGATTGCGCTTCTGTACATTCTGGCATTTCGCGGTTCTACGACGGTCGTAGCAGCCACGGCTGCCTCCGAAAACGACCTTGGCGAAAGTACGTTCAAGACGACCTGCGCGATGTGTCACGGGCAAGATGGCAGCGGCAATACCGACGTTGGAAAGAGTTTGAAGATACCCGATTTGCACTCGGCGGAAGTCCAAGGTAACTCCGATGAGCAGCTTTCTCAGGTCATCACCAATGGAAAAAATGCTATGCCGCCGTTCAAGGCCAGCTTAACCGACGACCAAATCCACGCCTTGGTGATGTATGTTCGCCAACTGAAGAAGAAATAGTTTAATAAACAGCGTCAAGATTACCGAAAAAGCGCTCGGAGACATCGTCTCCCGGGTGGGTGTCAATGCACCGCGGAAGCGACTTGATCCTCGGTACCTAATCAGTGGAATTACATGATCGCTGCATTACAAGCTCAACCTTCCGAAGTCCGTCTCCCAAAGTTTTTTCAATTTTTCCATCGCGTCTTGAGATAATCCTCCCGCCCCCGAGCACGCGACCGCCTCGTCGATGTGCGTCGTGTTGGAGAAGCCAACGAGCACCGTGGAGACCTCCGACTTCATCAAAGCAAAACGAATGGCAGCCTGCGTTAGACTCTTTCCCTCACTGCCTAGTACGGCTTTCACCTTCTCCGCCCGCTCGAGGTCCAGAGGATAGTCAGAACCCGGTGAGAGCGGCTCCGGGCTGCTGCCGCCGCCGGCGGTTGGATCGGAGGTAAGCGCGCCGGCGGCCAAAACACGGATCACCGCGACGCCCATGCCTTTCGCCGCGGCCTTGTCGATGATCAAACTGTAATCGAGCGAGCTGAAACCGCGCGGCACAGGTTGTCCGGCGCTGGGGTTGAGCAAATTGTAGTAGGCTTGAAAAGAATGGAATTCGCCGCTGGCCACGACTTCGTGCAATGCCTGGGGGTCGCCCAGTCCGCTAAAACCGAAGTAGCCCACCTTGCCCCGCTCTCTCATGACTTTGAAGCCGTCCAGAACTCCTCCTGTTCCGTAAACATCCTTGGGGGTCAAACTGAAACGTTTGCCCGGATTTCTTTCCATCGTGATTCTATTGTGCAGTTGGATTAGATCAACGCGCTCTCGTTTTAATCGCGACAAGCCCGCCTCGACGGCATGAATGGTTGCTGTTTTGATGTCGCTCGCCGAATCCGGTTCAAGCCGAATTTTTGTGGATACAACGGTAGATGCTCCAAGTTCGTTCAAAATCCTGCCGAGATTCTCCTCCGACTTTCCCAAACCGTAAGCAAAAGCCGTGTCGAAATAATTGATTCCGCGATCCAGCGCGTGGCGCACCGCCTTAACTTGTTCATCGTAACTCGCCTTGACCATGAGGACAGCGTTGTTCCCGCAGCCAAAGCCGATTTCTGAAATTTTCACGCCGCTTTTACCCAGAGTCCTGTATTCCATGGTTTTACCTCGTCCATCGTTAAGAAAGATTTAAGAGCGTCTTCAGTACTTCGGCCGTGTCGACCAGGTCCGAGAGACACGCATCGGGTTGCCAGAACATTAGCTCTTCCACCGGGTATCGCCCCGTCCCGACTAAAATACATTTCATTTGATTCTGACGCGCCGCGTCGAGATCTTTCGGCGTGTCGCCGATG
>VBKE01000292.1 GCA_005879605.1 Deltaproteobacteria bacterium | reverse complement strand
CTTAGGGTGCGAAGGATACCGAACTGGTTGACCGTTCCTGGAGTCGTGGCCGGATTGCTCCTCAATGGTCTTGAGGGGTTCGCACAGTTCTTGCATAGCTTTTTGGGATTAATGGTCGGTGTGGGTGTACTTATAGTGCCGTTCGCTCTCGGTTGGCTTGGGGCAGGAGATGTTAAGTTGTTCGGGGTGGTGGGGGCCGTTCTTGGCGTCCAGTGGATTCCACGCGTGCTTTTCTATTCGGGTGTGATGAGCGGTATGCTTGCGATATTTGTAGTAATCATGCGGGGTGTCAATCTCAAGGCCTTTCCACGCATGTGGATGGACCTTAAGCTGTTCGTTATGAGCTTGGGCCAAGTATTGCCGGAAGCAGTTTCTCAGCGAACATCTCACAAGAAGTCGATCCCCTGGGCGGTTGCGATAGGACTGGGGGTTGTAGTCGCTTTCTATCTCGATGCTGACGGCAAATGGGCGGGTTTTTAAAGTCTTGGGTTACTGAAATGCGTGTAGGAAGGGATTTGAAATATTAAAGGACAGGGAAGATCATTATGCAAAACCGATTGAAGATTGCTCTTATAGTTGCGGTATTTTTTGGCTTAATCGCCGCCTACGGGATATACAACTTTTTGAGCCAGCAACGGGAAGCGGCAGAAGCACTAAAAACTGCGACCGAAAATATAGTCGTGGCGGCGAAAGACATCCCCTCAGGGAGCACTATTAATGAGAACATGGTGAAGGATGGCACGGTAAAGATTGTTCCCTGGCCAAAGGGCTCGGTGCCTGCAGGCGCCTTCACATCCATGGAGAAAGTTACGGGTAAGACCAATAAGGTAAAGGTATTGGCTGGTGAGCCCCTCCTGGAGTCGAGGCTGGCCGGTGAGGGGGCGGGCTTGACTGTTCGCCTGGAGCCGGGAAAGCGGGCGATGGCAGTCAGGGTCGATGAAATCATTGGTGTCAGTGGATTCCTTGTACCAGACGACAGAGTCGACGTGATAATAACTACCGTGCCGGCTGGTACACAGAATGACAGGGTCTCGAAAATCGTACTACAAAACATGCGTGTTCTCTCCGTTGCGCAAAACGTAGAACAAAAAGATGGTAAACCGCAGTTGGCTCGTTCCATAACTCTGGAGGTAACACCCGAAGAATCAGAAAAACTCTCTCTCGCGTCTCAAGAGGGACAAGTCGTTCTAGCCCTTAGAGCTCTGGGGGACGATTCGCTTGCACAGACGCGGGGCAGCAATAAACGCGACCTTTTAGCTATCGTAACACCGGCAAAAGGTGGAATTTCCCGCCCTCTTATCAGAGAGCCGGAAAAATATCGGATCGAAGTCATACAGGGAAGTGACAGGAAAGTCGTGGAATTCTAAAGGAGGGGAGCGTTTCATGTTAGATAGGAACATGGTTTGGATGTCGAGGTTGGCTTTATTTTCCGTGACTGTCGTTGTGATGCTTCTTATTTCGGAAGCCGGGTTGGCGCAACAGCAGGTATCGCCGACTATTTCTGTCACCGTCAACAAGTCGACGGTTTTTCGGCTCGCCCAGAGGGCGAAGCGCGTTTCGGTGACGCAGCCTGCGGTAGCCGAGGTGTTGGTGGTGGCGCCGAACCAACTTTTGATCAACGGTAAAAACATTGGCACCACGTCGCTTATCGTATTCGATGAAAAAGGCGAGGTTACCAATTATGATCTCGTCGTGGGGCCCGACATCGATGCCCTTCGCAGACAGTTGCGGGCCACGTTTCCCGCCGAGCAGGTTAATATTTCAACTTCGGGTCCCAGCCTTGTCCTAAGGGGAGAGGTCTCCAACGAATCGGTCTATGACAGGGTTCTCGAGATCGCCATAACCTACCTACCACCGAAGCCGCCGGCCCAGGTGGCCCCGTCAACGAGCACGTCCGTCTCATTCGGTACCGCTACCCGGGAGGCTATTCCAACTTCGGGAACTGGATTTGCCGGAGGAGGGGCCATAGCTTTCAACGAGGAGCTTTCCGTAACCGACCCTAATAGGTGGGGCGACAAGAAAAAGATCGACGGAATCGTCGATTTGCTCGTGATCAAAGAGATCCGACAGATAGAACTGGATGTCGTTGTAGCCGAAGTCGCCCTGAACAAACTGAGGGACATAGGCTTTGATATTTCTCAGACCACCCGCAATGTTACGACCAATAGCTTTATTGGTAGCAATAGGTTTGGCCTTTTCCAAAACCAAACCTCGACTACTGGAACACCGACAATCAACGTTCCTCCCGTCACTGGCACTTTTTCGTACGTCACTGCCGGGTATACGTTGGCCACATTGTATCGATTAATTCAAAACAAGGATGTGAGCCAGATACTTGCCCAGCCCCGGCTGGTCGTTAAAAATGGCCGCTCGGGCGGTTTCTTGGCGGGTGGTGAATTCCCTGTCGTTGTCGCTACGGCAAATACTTTTGGCGTTGAGTTCAAGCCATTTGGTGTTCGTCTGGATTTTATTCCCACCATCACCTGGTCGGACCGTATCGATCTTCGCGTCTTTCCCGAGGTCAGCAACATTAGCAGCTTAACTGTGCTAGGAGTTCCAGGGCTCGAGGTGCGAAGAACCGTCAGTCGCTTGGAAATGAAAGAGGGGGAAAGTCTCATTATTGGGGGATTGTTGGACCATAGGGTCACCAAAGATATAACGAAATTTCCGCTTTTGGGAGATGTCCCAATATTGGGCGCTCTATTTAGGAGCACAAAATTCAGCAACAATGACTCGGAGTTGGTTTTCGTAATCACGCCAAGAATTGTTAGAACGATGAAGCCGGGGGAGAAACCGGAGCTCCCATCGATCGAGAAGTACGATGACCCGGACATCCGGCAGGTTCCTTTGCCGGAGTCTTGGGAGAAAAAATCCGCTGCGCCGGGGGCGACTATTCCATAGCTAAAGTCTCGTTTGTCGTTGATGGGGAGTGCGAAGGATTCACTGGAAGGCGAGTAAGACAAGACAACATGAAGTTATCCATTTGTTTAGTAGGTGAAGACAGTCTCGCTCTGGCTTCCTTAAAACAGGAGCTCGAAAAGGACGTGGCCTTTCAGGTCGAGCCGCGAGTTTACAGCTATGGCGAGGCGCTCGAAGGGTTGCGCAACAAAACTGGTCCGGTGATCGCTGTTGTAGATCTAAATCGTGATATGGAGAGAGCGTTTGGGATCGCCGAAGACATCAAGCTCAAGTTTTCAAACGTCCGGTTAATTATGACTTCTCCCAGCAGCACGCCGGAAACCATTCTCCGGGCGATGCGATCGGGAGCCGAAGAGTTTCTCGCTCAGCCTTTTAATTGGTCCGAAGTGCGCAAGTCTTTCGATGCCATCCGGAAGAAAATTGACGCTCATGCGGTGAGGGGAATAGATCGGGGGCACATCGTCGCGATTTCCTCGAACAAGGGAGGAGTGGGCTCAACAACCGTGGCCGCCAATCTGGCGGCAAGTCTGGTGGCTCAAAGAAAATCCGTTTGCCTCGTAGATTTGGTTTTGCAGTTCGGCTCGGTAACGAGTTTCTTGAACATCGACGCCTCCTATACCATTTTAGACTTGGTCAAAAACCTTAAGCGAATCGATCCGTTGTTTCTCGATGGGTCGCTGGTTAAGCACGTGTCCGGTATCCGAGTTCTTGCGGAGCCGTTCTATGCTGAGGATGCGAGGCGAATTACCCCGGCCGACATCGATGAGATCCTCGACCTCTTGGCTCAATCCTTTGACTTTGTCGTTGTGGATACTCCGAAAGAGTTCGATGATATGCTGGCGCTGGTGCTCGACAAAGCGAACTTGATTCTGTTCGTGACGGAAATGGATGTGCCTTCGCTGAAAAGCGCCCACCGGGCATTCGAGCTTTTTGAACGAATGGGAATCTATGACAAGAAGATCCGGTTGATCTTGAATCGTTATGTCAAAAGCAAGCTGATGACTTTGGAATCGGTTGAAAAGGCACTCGGAGCGAAGGTGTTTTGGACGTTGCCGAACAACTATCCGGTGGCGATCGCAGCCGTGAATCAGGGGCTCTCGATTCAAGAATGCGATCCCAGGTCTGACATCGCCAGGGGTTATTCAGGATTGACCCAGGCGGTACTTAGCACGTTTACGCTTCCCGGTGCGCCCAAGGCGGCCATTGACGAAAAGTCCGGGATTTTGGGTCGCTGGATGCCGGCCCGTGGGCTCACTAAATAGGGAGATTATTGATGAAGAATCCATCTTTGGAATCCGATAAGGATCGTTGGGAGGCGGAAAGGGCTGGCGGCGACCTTGTTCGTTCTGCCTTGAGACCAGTGCAACAATCGTCCGCCGCTGATGTCATTGTGCAGGATCTTAGGCTGCGCATTCATCGAAAGCTAATCGAGACTCTCGATCTTTCCAAGCTCTCTAACCTGGAGATGGAGAGAGTCCGAGTCGAGATACGCCATATTCTCGAGGATATGGTCAAGTCGGAATCGATCCCGCTAAGTCGCGCGGACCGGGACCGGCTCGTGATGGAAGTACAGCATGAAGTCTTTGGTTTGGGCCCGCTAGAGACTTTAATGAAGGATTCGGAAATC
>VBKE01000291.1 GCA_005879605.1 Deltaproteobacteria bacterium | reverse complement strand
CGAAGGCAGTCCGCAAACGATCATCGAGCGAGACGGGCAGACCGATCTACCGCCCGTACTCATGTTGCTGAAGGCGAACGATCGCAACCATCCCCTGGAAATGCAGGAGCGCTTCATCGCGTCCTATCGGAAGCGCGACGGGGCGATCGAGGTGCAGACGTTCGATGGCCTGCCGGAGCACCGAATGGTGCCGTCGCCCAGCCAGCCGGAAACAATGCGTGTAATTGACACCGTCACCGCATTCATTCGGCGGCATACTGCTTAGCGCTTTTGCCGGTTGCCGTGCGCCTTGAGAAGTAGCTACGCGCCGAGGATCATTTTTCAGTTTCTCGGAGTTGATCCTGTCGGTTTGCGGCCCCTAGCGAGCCTTCAATATCTCCGCGGCGCGCGCTAGCGCGCTGAGCTTCGCCTCGGCGAGACGAGAGATGCAAACCGGATTGTTCGCAAATGTTGCAAAGCCGCAGTCGGGAGTGAGGAAAATGCGATCGGCGCCGAAAAGGTCAGCGGCCCTCTTTGCCTTTGCGACGATTTCCTTCAAAGACTCGACAATCTCTGTTTTGGGATTGACGAGCCCGACGCCAATGCGTCGGTCCGTGGGAAGCTCTTTCAGCGCCTCGATCTCGCCGGCGCGCGGCGTGCAGAGCTCCAATAAATAATTTCCCAGTTTGAGGGCCTTGAGGATAAGCACAAGCGGGCGGTAATCACCACTCAGGGCGGCGCTTTCGTCGCGCGTCCAATTGCCGCGGCATATATGAATGGCCGTGCGCTCCAAGGGCGCGCCGTCAACGACTTGATTGATAAGCTCCCGCGCGAAGGCAAGCTCATGTTCTGCGCTGCCCTTCTCGCTGAGTGCGCCGCACATGAAACTGCGGCTGTTTTTGGCGCCGGTAAAGACGACCTCGGTCAACACCGGCTCATCAAACTGAACCAAAGCCGCTCCGGCCGACAAAAGATCGTGAAGCTCTTCGCGTAGGATCTGCACGATGTCCCCGGCCAACTCTTCCCGAGTGGCGTAGGCTTTGTCGCTGATGCATTCCATCCACATGATCCGTGTGAGGAGGTAAGGCCCCGGCAGAGCGATTTTTACCGGCCTGTCGGTCAGAGTCCGGACAAATTCAAGCTCATGCGCGGCGATGGGCCTTCCCCTTCTCAGCTTGCCGAAAACCGCGGGGTGGCGAACTTCGCTTGCCGGCACGTCCAGCGATTCCAATTCTTTCTCGAACTTCTCCGGATCATCGACCAGCGGCAAAAGATCCGTGAGCGGAATGAGCTGGCAATTTTCCAGCAGCCCGCCGACAAAACTCGCATAGTTGTCGCGCCGCTGCTCTCCGTCGGTGACCACATCCGCGTGTGAGCGCAGCTGCGCCTCCACAGCAAACCGCACGGCGTCATCGGCGGTGGCCTGGAACTCGTCCTCGCCAAGTCGTCCTTCGACATGCTCGTGCAAGGCCTGGAGCATCCAGCGCGGTCGCGGCCAACTCCCGATGCCCATGACTGACAGCGGCGCTATTTGAGGAATCGAATCCGGCTTCGACAAACGCGCGGAAATCCTCGCGCCTTCCACCCGTCGCTCTGCGCCGGGCCTGGAGGGGGCAGGCGCCGGGGACTCCTTCTGTTCGGCGAGCGATCCCTTGCAGATCAAAAAGCTCCACGTGCCTGCGTTGCGGCTCCACGAGATCAGCTCGTTGCCGGTCAACCGGCACCAGGCCGGCAGATCCTGCTCCACCGATACCTCGGTTGAGCGGACCTCGAGGATCTGTCCTCGAGCGAGAGGATCTATGTGTTTGCGAATGAGCAGCAGCAGGCCGCTGCCGCAGTCGAGATCGCCGCCGTCGAAGCTTACATCGGGCCGATGGGACCGTTGGGCGGGTTCATCCATCTTAAACTTCCGTTAGTACGTGATGCAGGGAGAGCCGTCGCTTAAAAATTCCACTAGCTTCGCGCCTCCGACGATCGTGGCACCGCCTATAAGCTTTCCTTCATCGAGCTTGCGGCGCTTAAAACAGGGCGAGCATACGTAGATCAGGCCACCCGCCTTGACAAAGTTTTCCATCAGCTCCTTCAGCGGCGCAAAGCCCTCCTCACGGATGTCGTCCGCGTACCCCTGCTGGGAAAGCCGCACTCCTTCCGTGCTCAAGAAAACCAATGTCTCCTTGTCCGAGGCCACCGCCGCATTGGCGACGACAAAAGCAACCGTAGCCTTGTCGGGATCGTTTTTCGCGGACGTAAGGCTGACACAAAATTTACCGGCCATAATTTCAATCCTCCTTTCGTTCAATCCAATATAGAGGGTGTTCCGCGCTAAGCAGCGCATGTCCGGTCAGGCGACACCAGGCCGGGATATCTTCCCGCGCGCCGGGATCGGTCGCCGTGATCCGCAATACCTGGCGGGGTTTCATCCTGCGCAAGCGCAAACGCAGCTCCAGCACGAGATCCCCGCACGCCATATCGCCGGCGTCCCAGGTTTCGCTCTCGCACGACTCGGCCGCTGTGTCGAGTGTCTTGGGCGCACGCGGCCGCTCGCTCGCCTTTCGCGGATAAGGCCAAAGGCATCCGGGAAGGACGGCAGGATCGTAACCTTCATCGCGATTCGCCCATGCCCAGCCGGCCCGGTGACAGGGCCGGTGCAAAACGAAAGACCATAGTTCGTCGCGCATCTGCACGGGCTCCCGCTCAAACTCGGCCGCGAGGCAAGAGCAGCACAGAGGCGCATTCTTGAAGCCCATGCTGAGACTGAACAGCGCTTCGTGATGGCAGAGCTCGGATTCGCAGCGTTGACAGAGCCGTCCGTGCAGAGCCTGAAGGTCGGCAAGCAGTTTGAGCGTCCGCTCCATTTCTTCGGAGAGCGCTTTTCGCTCCACGGCGTATTCCTCGCTAATTGACCTGGCGAAACGTGAGCTTTCTCACCCACCCCTTCGTTTCCGGATGTTCTTTGCCGTCGATCTCCACGTACGCTTTCGGCAAGGCGTTGACCGGCTCTCCATCTTGCCGCGGATTGAAGATCAGGTCTCGATTGCGCGACCAGACGACGCGGCGCTCGTCGAGATTGCCGAAGTAATAGTTGACCTTTTCCGGGTTGGGACCATAGGTCCCGTCAGCGGTGGTGAGACGAACCAGTTTCTCGTTGTCGTTGTTGACCGGGAACTCTCCGGCGTAAAGATCAGCCACGGCCACGTCATGTGGTATCCAGCCTAAGCCCGGAGCGTAGAACTCCGCCCAGCAGTGGTAGCTTTGATCCTGATCTTGCCCCATTAAGTCCGGTTTAAGAAAGGAACCGTAGACGATCTGCGTCGGGATTCCGATGCTGCGCGCAAACGACGTCCAGAGCGATTCGAAATCGGTGCAGTTGCCGGTGCGGGAAGTCAGACAGTACGTCGTGCTGCCAACCGGCGATGCCTTTTTGTTCTTCGGATCTTTGACCCAGTACTCGACGTTTTCCAGCAGCCAGTCGTAGAGCTTGCGCGCGGCTAGGACGGGATTCTGTTCATTGCCGACGATCTGCAGCGCCAGTTTCCGGATGTCTTCATCTATGATCACATGCTTGTTGGGTTGGAGGTAGTGGGCCAGCCGCGCCCGATCGGCGTCAGAAAGCGGCTTGGCCTGCTTGGCGTCCACCCCGCTGCGCACTTCCCAGCGCGTAAGAACAAAGCTCGTGACGATCTTTAACTCTTTTGCTTTCAAAGCATCGCCCTCGATGAACAATACCTTGCTGCCTTCGGAATCGAGCTCCACGCGGTAAGGATACGGCGCGTCGATCTTGAGGTTTTTGATTTCCTGAGCTGGATCGTCTTGCGGAAGCGCCGTCCAAACCCGCACCCGTTTGGCTCCGTCGGGAACCTGGACGGTAATCTCGTTCTTTAATTCGAAGGTCGCTTTGCGGAGCGTTTGGGCCTTGAGGCTTTGTGTGAATGCCAGCAGGCCGACGATTTGAATGGCAAGCATTGGAAGGCGAAACCAATTCTTCATGGCGCTTCTCCTTATGTAACGTTCGATGGATAGCGAGGAGGCCTTCGCACGTTATCTTCTACTATAGATTATTGTGATGTAGCAAATAGACAATTCTGATGGAAGAACCCGGCTGATATTTTGATGGAGAAAAAAAGGACGAATAGCTCCCTGGCCCGGTAAAACCAATTCCCTTGACATTCCAGTCGCACAGGAGTTAGCGATACCTAGACCCGGCTGCCCGCATCCCACTATAAGGAGGTCGATATGCCAGCCATCAGACACATGGCGATTTGCACCGAAAACAATCGTCGTCTCGCACGGTTTTACCGATTGATCCTCGGTATGGAAGAGGTGTGGAACTACGAGCAAAACAGTCCCCATGCCTTTTACGTCAGCGATGGTTATTTCAATCTCAATTGCTTGCAGATTCACCGCGCCATGGCGGAGGTGAAGAGAGATGTCGGTATCAATCACTACGGCTTCAAAGTAGAAAACCTGAAAGAGGTCGGGCGGAAGCTCGGCGAGTTGCAACCGCCCATCAAGTTCGCCGACCGGCCAAAGGACGGCCGTTATACCGAAGTCCGAATCAAGGATCTCGACG
>VBKE01000290.1 GCA_005879605.1 Deltaproteobacteria bacterium | reverse complement strand
ATGTCCTTTCGGACAATCGGCTGCATCACGAACTCACGGAAGGCGCACTCGAGCCCTGTAAGATTGACCTCACCGTTTCCCTGCTGGCAGTGCGCGTCCCCAACCCAGATCAGTGCTCCCTTAAGGAAGACCGGGATAAAGATCGTACTTCCTTCCTGAAGCTCGTTGAGGTCCATGTTGGAGCCGTTCTTCCAGGGGCGAAGGGTTGAAACCGGCGCCATGGCATCTTTGGCCCCGCCCTTGCGCGGCGCGGGGTCGTTGGGGTCAATCCCTACTGCCAGAATGCCAGGGAACGGCTTAAGATCAATCGTGATTCCAGGTTTGAACTCGGCTTGACGGTTCTTCCAATCAAGATTGAAGTACCTGACGAACCCTTCAGGAAATTCCGCCGCCAGGGCGCCGATGGTGGGGAACTCTTTCCCCGGGAGGTTGAAGTTAAACCCAAAAGCCTTGGGGGTGATCCTTAAGATCCGGATTTCCACTACATCTCCAGGCTCAGCGCCGTTGACGTAGATCGGACCGGTCACGGAATGCGGGCCACCGCCTGGGTTGGCCTTCCTGAGCGCAACGATCTCCTCCATCGTGGTCCCGGGCTGAATCTTGTTATGGGAATGCATCATAGTCTCGATCGAGACGATATCCCCCGAGTCCACCGTGAGCTTGGGAGGTTCGTTAGGATCAAGCCAACCCCACTGCGTCGTTTCCAGGGTGGCGGGCAGCTTGTGACTCTTGGACCCCGCCGGTTGCTTTACTTCGGCGGCTTGCAACTCTGCTGTGGCGCCATTTGCGACGAACAGCAGGCTAACAGCTGCAAACACCGTGACCATTAGCTTCTTCGTACGGAAGGTTACCATGACGTGACTCCTTTCTATTGAACGGTTAAAAGCAGCGACGAAAGTAATCGGCTGTGCCAGGAAGAAGATACTGTTCCCTTCCTGCGGCAACCATACGCTCAAATGGTGTCGGAGGAAACAGCAGAAAACGCGCCTACATAAAACCGTTCATCAACGGTTGAGCAGCACGACTAATTAAACCCATTTTTTAACTGTTCGAGAGGATCTCGTAGCCGACGCTTTTTATCACGTTACCTGCTGAGGCACGATCAGCGCGCAATTTTCCGTGACGATCATGACCGGACGCGTTTTCTAGAGCGACTGAGGAGCGCCTCAGAGATCTTCAGCGTCCGAGTGCACGCTTACATACTGATGAGCAACCATTTTCACCTGATTGCCGAGACTGCCAAAGCCACACGCCAACTGAAGCACGCCGCGCAGGTTCGGTTATCGGCCCGCG
Organism: Deltaproteobacteria bacterium; assembly: GCA_005879605.1. Lineage (GTDB taxonomy): Bacteria > Desulfobacterota > Binatia > UBA9968 > UBA9968 > DP-1. Next base: position 6,596 of record VBKE01000290.1, on the reverse strand, counting down.
ATGAAGAACTGGGGCACATACCGAGCTGCGCTTTCGAGCGACGACATCGTCTTGCCATCAATTGGCTGCGATTATCAGAAATGCGTTGGGCTTTTGCGCGGGTAGTGCACAAGTGCTACACGTCTCGAAGGAGAACAAAGATGCCGGGAAAAAACTGGAGAGTAAACGTAGTCTTGGACAAGGCTTTGTACGACAGCGTCCGACGCCTGGCGGCCAAGGAGGAGATTTCCTTGTCTTTGAAGATTCGAGACTTCATCAAAGACGCCCTCGAAGCTCAGGAAGACATCGTGCTGGCCGAAGTCGCCGAGGAACGGGAAAAGACCTTTCGGCGGACTCGAGGGCTAAGCCATAAGCAGGTCTGGGGTTCATAACGACTCCTTTCCGTATGGCTTACACGCTGGTTTATCATCCCGAGGTCAAAGCCAAGGATGTTCCGACGCTCAATCGCGATGTCGCTAAAAGAATTCAGCGCGCGATCGAAAACCGTCTGCGAGTCGAGCCGCAAAGATACGCGGAGCCGCTGAGGCGGACCTTAAAGGGTTATTGGAAACTCCGCGTCTGCGACTATCGCGTGGTGTTTAGGAGCGTGAAAAATGAAGTTTGGATCTTCGCAATCATGACCGGCGGGAGGTTTACCAGAGAATTGAAACCAGACTCTCGAATCAATGAGCAATCATCAGAGTAGCAGCATGTTTGTCACTAGCGGTCCACGCACCTGACGGGCGATCTCCTTATCATCAAGAGTCGCGCCCTTACACAGGCAGAAGCGGGCGCAATTGTCGGCATTGAGCAGTCCCACGTTTCGGCCCTGATGCGCAACCGTTCCGGGAATTTTGCAGTCGAACGACTAATGGGCTTTTTAATTGCGCTCGGCCAGGACGTTGAGATCACCGTCAGACAGACTCGTAAAGAACACGGTCAGGCATCGATTGTCCTCTTCTAATGGGTGACCCCAGCGAGCGTCCTTCTCCAAACCATCTGCAGCCGCGTCCAGATCGCATCATTGGGCACGCGAAACCTGCCCAAATTGGAAAATTGGTCATTTGGACGTTTTCCGCACTCAAACGGCCTATCCCTAGCGTCAGAGCGCGGTGATCATTGACACGGACCGGTCATCTGTGGCAATAGTGCGATCGTAAAATTTCCGGAAAAGTTGGGGCTGGACGCGCATTCCCGGCCCCACAATGGGGGCAAATGGGCAACAGGACACGGCTTGTATTTAATCCCTTCCTCCTCGACAGGCCGAATCAATCGCTCAAGCGCAGCACGGAAAAGATTATCCTCAGACCTAATCCCGGTTCGATTCTCTAACCGGCTTCAGCTGTCAATCGAATGTCGCCGAATGTCGAGACGATAACTCTTCGAAGCATTAGTCCACAACCTCAGGAAGGCAGGGATGACAGCCACGTCTTTCCCCCATTGGGCTGAGCTACTGGCAAAGCTGGCGGCGATGGCCGCAGCCTACTATGCCGTAGGTAGACTTGGACTCTTATTGGCGATACCCCCGGGGTATGCCACGGCTGTGTGGCCAGCATCCGGCATTGCTCTAGCTGGTACTCTACTGTTCGGATATCGAGTCTGGCCGGGCATTGTGCTCGGGTCGTTTTTAATTAATCTACGGACTTCTCTCGATACCACAAGCACCGCGTCGATTCTAAATACCACGGCGCTAGCGGCCAGTATCGGCATGGGAGCTTCGCTACAGGCCATTGTAGGGGCTTTCCTGATACGCCGCTTTACGCAATATCCGACCGCGTTTGTCGAGGCGCGGGGTATCATCAAATTTCTGCTTCTGGCAGGACCGGTGAGCTGCCTCGTGAACGCCACATGGGGTGTGACGAGTCTGCTGTTGGGCGGCGTTATCCAGCCGGTCGACTACTTGTTCCACTGGTGGACCTGGTGGGTGGGCGATGCCATTGGAGTCATTACCTTTACTCCGTTGATTCTGATCTGGGCAGCCAAACCAGCCGTATTCTCACAAGGCAGACAAATCTCCCTGCCGCTGTGTCTGGCATTCACGCTGGTTGTCACATTTTTTATTTACACAAACGCGTGGGAACAAGATCGAATTGATCTGGAATTCAAGCGTCGCACGGACCATCTGGCCCAACAGCTACAAGAGAACTTTGATGACTATATCCTGGTCCTCCATTCGGTAGAGAACCTCTATGCGAGCTCGGTTCCGATTAACCGCCAACAGTTCAAAACTTTCGTCTCGCGCTGGTTCTCGCGCCATCCAGGGATTCGTGCAGTCTCGTGGAGTCCCCGGATCCTCGACTCGGAGCGGGCAAACTATGAGCAGGCCGCCCGGGAAGATGGCCTCGGTAAGTTCCAAATCACGGAACAGAGCCCACAGGGGCAGTTGGTTCGGGCAGCGCGGCGCGCCGAATATATCCCTGTCTATTATGCAGAATCGGTCCGAGGGAATGGAAGGGCTTTGGGTTTTGACGCGGCGTCTGATCCCACCAGACGCGAAGCGCTAAATCGGGCGCGAGATACGGGAAAGCCAACAGCCACTGATCCGCTCAGACTGATACAGGATAGTGAACGCCAAGGAGGTTTTGTAGTTTTCCTTCCCGTCTACAAACCCGGACGCCCGCAGAACAGCGTAGAAGAGCGACGTCTTAATCTGCACGGTTACATTAGCGGAGCGTTTCGGATTGACGACATGATGAATGCTGCACTAAAAGGTGCGAAGATGGAGGACATTGAAATTCGCCTCCTCGACGCCAGAGGCGGAGGAAAAAAACGCCTGCTATATGAGCATCGCGCAAAGGATCTCGATTCGCATGATCTGCCGGTTGAAGCGAACGCAAGCATTCAACCAGCGCCGTTCCAGAGAGTCGTTCCATTCGAGATCGCCGGACGCCAGTGGATGGTTCAGTTCGCCCCAACAAAAGAATATCTGATCGCTCAACGAGGGTGGCAAGCGTGGAGTGTCCTTGCGGGAGGGCTCTTGTTTACCGGCCTATTGGGCGGCTTCCTCCTTACACTAACCGGCCACACTGCCAAACTCCAGGCCATTAACACGGATTTAGAAAAGGAAATAACCGAGCGTAAGCGGGCGGAGGACGCGGTCACTCAATTGGTCGCCATCGTAGAGTCTTCAGATGACGCGATCATTGGCACAACATTGGAAGGAGCCATTACCAGCTGGAACAAGGGCGCAGAAATCATCTATGGTTATTCCGCCGGAGAAGTCACGGGCCGTTCTGTCTCTATTCTGTATCCGCCTGACCGTCTCGATGAGATGCAGCGGCTGCGTGGAAAGCTCAAACAGGGAGAACCCGTTGCTCAGTACGAAACCATTCGGGTGCGGAAAGGCGGAGCCCAAGTTCATGTTTCTCTAACGTTATCGCCAATAAAGGATGCAACGGGCAAAATTACGGCTGTTGCAACGATTGCCCGCGATATCACCGAGCTGCAGCGGCTTCAACAACTGGCGGCCGCCCGTGAACGTACCCGCCTCGCCCGTGACCTTCACGATAACGTGCTTCAGTCTCTCGCCGTCGCCGGCCTAAACCTTGAGGCCGCAGTCCAGGGCCTAAAAGTGGATCCTGAGGTGGCTAGGGAGCAACTGCGTGGGGTTCAGGATCTTATCGTTCGGGAACAGCAAGAGCTCCGCTCCTTTATTGAAGAGTTGAAGCTCGCCACGCTCGTCCCGGGCGATATGGACTTCAAATTCGGGTACCTCCTCCAACAGCTGGCCAAGACGGTTGAGCAGCAATGGCACCTGCGCGTGGAGCTAAAGATGGATGGTCTTGACGGGCAGCTGCCCGCCGTACTGGCGCGCGAAATCTATCAGATCATCCGCAAGGGGCTGGTCAACGCCGCCCGTCATTCTCACGCCTCGGTAGTGCAGGTGGATCTTAAAGCCGACGATCACAATGCGCGCGTAACCGTTTCCGACGACGGCTGCGGCTTTCCCTTCCGCGGTCACTATGATGACGCCGCGCTTACCTCTATGGGGCTCGGTCCCGCCGTCATTAAAAGCCGGGTCGCTTCGCTCGGAGGGACTCTAGCCATCGACTCCTCCGAATCTGGAGCGCGGCTTGAAGTGACCTTGCCGCTTTCATCGCCTCGAGCCTGAGATGCCGATCACCTTGGTTATCGCAGACGATCATCCATTAATCCTCGACGCGATGGAGAATCTGTTTCGCCTGGAAAAGGATCTCAAGGTTGTCGCGCGCTGCCTCGAGGGCGATGCGGCCCTCAAGGCCGTACGCCGGCACAAACCGGACATTTTGGTGCTCGACATTCAGATGCCGGCAAAAGACGGCCTTGTGGTGCTCCGGGAGATGAGAAAAGAAAAACTGCTCACGCGAGTAGTGGTTCTCACGGCTACGCTCGACGAAGAAGGACTGACCGAGGCCGTCCGTCTCGGCGTGCGCGGCCTCGTGCTCAAGGAGCTGGCGCCGAAGCTGCTCGTGCAGTGCATCCGGAAGGTGAATGCGGGCGAACTGTGGCTGGAGAAGCGCTCGGTGAGCAGCGCGCTGGAAAGACTGCTCCAGCGCGAGACCGCCAGAAACGAGGCAGCTCAGGTGCTGTCACCCAGAGAAATCGAAATTATCAAACAGGTGGCGGCGGGGCTGCGCAATATGGAGATCGGCAAGAAACTCTTCATCAGCGAGGGAACCGTCAAGATCCATCTCCACAACATCTATCAGAAGCTCGGCGTCGATAGCCGCACCAAGCTCGCCCGCTACGCCCAGGAAAAGGGCCTCGTGTAGAAGAGCTGGCCGGCTGGAGTGCTGAAGTCTCCAACAACACTCTATTCATCCAACGTTTGCAGTTACCTTGTGTGCATGAGCACGATCACAAATAACGCCGGGACAAAGCTTTGTAGCGAGTTGACACGCGACGAGACGCCTTAAATTTTCCCCGCCAACGCTTAGAAAAAGGTATCTCTTGGGTTTGGGTCAGGTCCTGCAGTGCCTTCTCCACCAAGCCGGACAGAGAATCCCTTCGGGCCTCGGCATACCGCTTGGCTTGAGAAATGAGGTCCTCGTCGATGGTAAGTGTCAGTTTAATCTTCATCTCCTGCGGCCTTGATTCAAATCGTGCGGATGTTCTGCGCGGTGATCAAAATATCGATCTGTTTGAGAAGCCGCTTAAGATGTTCCTTATATCCCTTGAAAAACCTTTCAGTCTTCCTATCGGAGCCGGCGATGATTTCAATCTTGATGATATCGTCGATAAAATTCACGCCGCCATACTTCCAACTACCTTGATAGGGAGCAGATTGGGAACTGACAGTGAGAGCGCCAAAAACAGCGATCAACTCTTCACGAATTTGCTTAATCTTCTCCGCTTCGATCTCCCTGCCATCGTTATATTTCAATGGCAGGTAAATCTCATACTTTTTCATGCAGCGAGAGAAGACTTAGGCAGACGGACGCTTTTGGCAGGCAATTTTTTAAACGGAATCCGCTTTCGCTTAAGGATTTTTACATGCTCCGGGGTTACTCCGTAGATATTGCGAGGCAGACAACTAACAGGCGCCCCACTCTTTGCTAATAAAAGAAAACCCTTGGCATCGTGTTTTTCTGGGATTTGGACGTAGATCATTGGAATCTGAAAATAGGGGCTTTGTTTTGTAATGTCAAGAAAAGGACTACTTAACCATCGCCTGACCTGCCCACTGCACTGTTCTTTCTGCCGAGAAGGTTGTAAAAAGCCGCCTCGCGCTCATTTTGTACGCCGGCAATAAAGGGCTGGTTTAGTTCACCTTAGAAGACCCGGACGTAGGCCCCAGGGACTGCGCAATATGGAGATCGGCAAGAAACTCTTCATCAGCGAGGGAACGGTCAAGATCCATCTCCACAACATCTATCAGAAGCTCGGCGTCGATAGCCGCACAAAGCTCGCCCGCTACGCCCAGGAAAAAGGACTCGTGTAGAAGAGCTGGCCGGCTGGAGTGTTAGAGTATCGGCGTACTGCACTCCACCGCGCCATCACTCCAACACTCCATTCTCCAGTCTCCCTCTCCCTCCAGGCCGTAATTTGGAATTTGAGGGTCGCGCCTTTTATTTTGACGTTTGGGTGGTCGTGGGGTGATGAGACACGACGATCTTACGGCGTTCGTTGAGGTTCCTCGAAGGCGTGCAGGTCTCCGTGGTGTCTTAGAGGGCTAGCGCTGCGCGAGAAGATTATTTAATAGGTGGAATGCCCAGGTCTTTGCAGATTTTCCGCGCCAGCAGATCGATAATCTCGTTATGGCGGGGGACAGACGAGCGTTTATTCTGACGAGGATTGTGCCACCACGAATGACGAGCACCCTCGCGCAACAATTCGCAGCCGTTTTGGCGGAGGTGGCGCAGGAGATCGCCACGCTTCATACATTGATCGGCTCTTCGTCAAAACCTTCTCCAGCCGCTTCCAGGGCCTCACGACGATTCAGTTCTAGAGCCTCTCGCAAGGTTTCCTGCAAACTTTCCAGTAACTCTTTCTTTGACGGCTCCTGACAGTTAACCCCTGGCACCTCTTCGATCCAGCCGATCCACCATTTTCCCGATTTCTTTACTACAGCAGTGTACGCGTCCTTCATACGGCGGTCTCCTTGAAGTTATCTGCAGGTAGAATAACACCAGTATCTG
>VBKE01000289.1 GCA_005879605.1 Deltaproteobacteria bacterium | reverse complement strand
GGTCACCGAGATGCTGCGCTTGTCCACATCGAGTCCGGCAAACACATCGTAGTCACGAGGGATGAATGTCTGGTGCCCCATCGAAGTGCCTCCTTTGGTTCAACGGCCAAAAATTTGACCATTGTACCTGTTACGGAGCACTCGGCGTTAATCACGACATCCCTCATACAAGTCTCAGGGTGGACGGTCAAGGCATAAGCTGTTCGTGGTGAGCGCAGCCTGCCCTACGCCAAGCCGAAGGGAACCATGAACGGGAAACGCTATGTAGCTGTTACAGTTGACTAGTGTTGCGCGGAGTCAAGCTGAACGTCGACGGTTTGTTGGAGAACCGATAAAGTCAGTGGAGAACCGATCTTTTGTCGCCCGCTCTGCATTCATTGCAAAGGCCAACTTCGCACGCAAAAAATGATTGACCATGCTCGGGGCTGGGCTATAGTTCAAACGTCCAACCCGTACGTCGAATCACTTACCGGGAGGGATTAGCGTGAAGTGTACGTGTGATAAGCGCGTGGTTCGCGGCCTTAGCATCGCCTGTGTCTTCCTCTTGTGCGCGATGCTCGTCCCGCGCGCGGTCTGCGGCGCGGAGCTCCCTTCCCGTCAACAGCAGTGGGAAACGACTCTGGAGGCGGCGAAAAAAGAGCAGAAGGTTTACGTCTATATGTATCGCTACGGCAAGGTCCTCGACGTATTCAAGAAAGATCACCCGGAAATAGAGCCGTTTCTCCTGAGCGGCACCGGTGCACAAATCGTCACCAGGATCATGGCGGAAAGAAGATCGGGGAAATACCTTGCCGACGTAGTGGGCTTGGGTTCCTCAAACTACCGGATACTCCACCTACAAGGTAAGAGCCTCGAGCCAATTCAACCGGCCTTGATGCTCCCGGAAGTCGTCGATCCCTCTCTGTGGTACGGCGGCAGACACCGCTACCTCGATCCCGAGGGCAAGTACGTGTTTGCTTATATTGCCAACGCGAGCTACGCGCAGCTTTACTACAATACGGAACTCGTGAACCCCAAGGAATTCAGTTCCTACTTCGATCTCTTCAAACCCAAGTGGCGCGGCAAGATCGTCGGCCTCGATCCAAGGCCTAGAACAGAAATCGGCGGCACCATGCAGTTCTTCTATTACCATCCGGAGCTAGGTCCCGCTTTCATCCGCCAGCTCTTCGGCAGCAGGGAGATGACCTTCAGCCGCGACTCGCGGCAAATGATCGACTGGCTCGCGCAAGGCAGGTTCGCGATCTGCTTCGGCTGCTCGGGCGCGCTCAAGGCGAAGCACCAGGGGTTGCCGATCGAAATTTTTGACACCAGTGCGTGGAAGGAAGGCGCGACCTTTTCCGTGGGCGGTGGCACGCTCTCGCTACCGAGTCAGGCGCCGCACCCGAATGCTGCCAAGGTCTTCGTCAACTGGTTTCTCTCGCGCAAAGGACAGATGGCGCTGCAAAAGCTCGGCGATCCCGACGAGCCGCCCAATTCGGCGCGCATAGACATCCCGAAAGATAACGTCTTGGCCCAGCATAAGCTAGTGGAAGGACGAAGGTACTTCGATGTGACGCGCCCGGATTTCGAGGATCTTGATGGCGGCTTCAAAGTCGCCGTTCAGGCGATGGATTCGAAATAATCAGCGCTGAATAACCACTGCTATATAGCTAGCTCTACCAGGCCTGTCGCGTTCTGCGTAAGCTCCGCTGCCAAAACCCGCGGCATTCGGTGCTCATCTTTCAGTGCGCAGCAGTAACGTCGTTTACGCCTCCTGTAAATCCCTTTTTATCTCCATTGCGGGAATAAAAGGGAGGCAGGAGCGGTACTGCTTATCGGGGGGACACAAACTAGCACTTTTTGAGCAAACCGTCTTGCCGCATATGGATGCCGCAGGCAATTTTAGCTCGCTGCTGATGCGCAATGAGCATGGTGCAGAAGGTATGGTTCAGGAGGTGGACTTCCGCTTTAAAGTTTTTAACGCTTTCCATGGGTGGATGGTCACGCCTGATTGCTCACCATTACCTGGCTTCAGCAAAACCGCGCATACAAGCTCCTCTGCCGAAACCAGAGGCATCGCTGCTCATCTTTCAGTGCCCAGCAGTAACGTCGTTTACGCCTGTGTAAACGAACGGATAAACGTCCTCACGTTAGCCGGAGGCGCTTTCTCGATAATTCATCATAATTCCAGCTCTTTCAGTAAATTTGCCTCAGAGCGGTCTGACTGGCATCAAGGTTGCTCAAGCGGAGTGTGACGAAATTTCTTGCACTATGGGAAAGCTTGGCGAACCCGTTGGCTGGAGCTGACCAGAGAAAGATAGCGACGGATACCCTAGATATATTTAAAGGGTTGACAGCCATTGGGAGAAAGAGATATGTGAGAGCATTTCTGTCGCTGCATGTCTTTTGATACCTGACTGGGCCGAGGACGATGATTGGGCCAAAGAGTAGTTCATGATCGCTCGCGTATTGAAGGCAATACCCTTGGGTTTACTTGTGGCAATAACCGGATTGGTCACGAGTTTTTTTCGCATGAACTCAAAGAAGAAATATATCTTCGGTGATAGCAAGCGGGGCGAGATCAAACGCGCCAGAAACGGAGGCAGAACTTTAGCGGATGCAAGATACAGATGACACCGCTACGTAAGTTACTCTCGATTGTTTAGTCATTAGATTGAGGATTTTTTTCTCCTATTAGGTATTGCTTAACGTGTCCAAACAGACAGCTCTGTGTCGCTTACACGAGCTGAAAAAAAAAGGGGTGTAAAGTGAAAAAGCTATTCTATCGATTGTCGAGCAATTGGTCGTTCGTAAAACTATTTTCGATCCACGCGCAATCAGAAGACGGGGAAAGAGTCATCTTTCCTACGAGGCTTTTTTTCGCGGTTCTCGCCGTACTAGGTTTCCTATCACTGGGGGCATTTTTTTTCCCGCACGTTGGACATGCGCAGGAGTGCGTTTGGGACTGCGATTTGGGCAGCGACACACTCGACAATCCTTGGGGTAATTCTCCACAGTCTCAACTCGACATCGCTTATTGTATTGACCGGGACTGCGTAATTCAGAACCTCACCCCGATAATTGGCCCTATCCCGTCAGCCAATACCAATGTAACTCTCGATAAATCGCCGAACTCGACCTGCACCAACGGTGGCAATAGCGACGTTACTATTTCGGGACCCGTCGTCGCTTGGCTCAGAGATGCATCAGGAAATCTTGTCCCTGGGTCGCCAGCACAAGCGTCCTTGTCTATAACAATAAAATGCGTGACATTCGCTAACGGTGGCACAGGCGCTAGCACACTAAAGAGGGCAGTAGTCCCGAAAGAACCTCGGACCAATGTCTTCGATGCTAGTTCGAGCATCACCATTCTGGCGTCTTCGACCACTCCTAGCCTTAGCAGTCCGAAGGGGTGGACGGGTTGCCCCACTAACAACAAAGGTATCCTCTCGGGCAACTGCGCGTTTCCGCTTGGGATCGTCGAGTTCAATAACAACAACGCTATAGCAACGGAGCTACCCGCGGCCCCGCCGTTCCTTCAAGGAGAAGTCTTTCGCGCAGAGGAGTCGACTCGATTCGTCGGAATACGGGACTGCAAAGGTCCGGCGGACCCGACTCCGGCTTCAATAGACCCGACCACAATACAATGTTCTGTCGGTGGAGGCCAATCACTTGCGTTGTTGTTCTTCGAGGGCAACTGGTCGGGTGCCAACGCCCACACTTTCAATCCAAAGAGCGGCTCTAACCCCTACGATATCGATATCTCCTCTGATCCCTCTGTTATCATTCTCCCGGGGACCGTGGTGGCGAGCGCCAACGGTGGAAACCCAAGATTCCCAACTGGCTGCAACGACATTCCCAGCCAAAACGTCGAACGCTGCTTCTTCAACGCAAGGGACCTTAACGTCGTATGTAAAACAGGCGAAGACGTTAAACTTTTGGTAACGGGGCAACTGGACGATGGACGCAAATTTGAGTCGACGGATCCGCTACTAACGTGCAGTAACAAATAGCGAGCTATCGCGGATCGAGCGCTCGACGCGCTGGCGTACGACCACCCTATGGAGTACGCCAGCGCATTCTTCCCATGGCTAGCATCCGCCCAATTCAGGAGTAAAAAGATGTTCGCTGCAAAGATCCACCGGAGTTTACCGCAATTATTGATTGTTTTGCTGATCGCCGCGTATCTCACCCCGGTGCGGGCGGAGGTCGTGCTCCAGGGCGCCAGCACAGCGTTGCCGGGACCTGCGATCACGGTAAACGGTAATGTCGGACAGACGAGGGGTAACAATCTCTTTCACAGCTTTAGCGTGTTTAACATATTACGAGCGGGCACGTCGGCGAGCGGCCTTGTAGTTCCTGCGCAAGAAAGTGTCACGTTTACGTCGCCGACCGTCGGCGGCGCGCCTGTTTCCATAACAAACGTCATAAGCCGAGTCACAGGCGGCACGAGCGCATTTACACTACAAAAGTCTTCGCTCATTGATGGGGCGCTCAACTCTTCGATACCCGGAGCCAATTTCTGGTTCATCAATCCGAACGGGATCATCTTCGGCAGCAATGCCGTCCTCCCCACAACGGGCTCCTTTCACGCGTCCACAGCGGATTATATCAAGCTCTCTGACGGTAATATTTTCGCTGCGACACCTACGTCGAATGAGGTGCTGACAGTAGCTCCGCCAAGCGCGTTTGGCTTTTTAAACGCCAATCCGGCAGGGATTCAGGTCGGCAACGCAACCAGGATCCTGCAGGTGCCAGCAGGCCGAACATTGTCGCTTGTCGGCGGCACGATAGACGTGGGGATCGGCAATACGCAGGGCTTCTTGCTTGCGCCTGGAGGGCGATTGAACCTGGTTAGCGTGGCCTCGGCGGGCGAGGCGACGTTCAATCCCGCTAAAATCAACGGCCCCCTCAACACCGACCCTGACCCTTTTCAAACGCGCGAAATCAATGTCGATAACTTCACCAAGCTTGGCGACATCAATATTAGAGGGGGACCGTCCCCGGGCACCAGCCTGGTTGACGGTAAAGAGATATTCATCCGGTCAGGCAATCTTACAGTGAACAATTCGTTCGTGATGCCCGGTATTTTTGCTGACCTCGGGTTG
>VBKE01000288.1 GCA_005879605.1 Deltaproteobacteria bacterium | reverse complement strand
TGATGACTCCCTTGGTCGTAGACGGTGGTTTCCTCTTTAATCTTTATGACACGCATGGTTTCCCGCGGGATCTCGCAGAAGAAATTTTCCAAGATGCCGGTTGGCAAATCACGGATGAAACAAGGCTTACTTGGGAGATCGCTATGGAGCAGCAGCGCACCCGCGGTCGTGAAAGTAGATCATCCCAAATCGTAACAGTCGGTACACCAACCGTAACCTATACACCGCCACCATCTAGCTTCATCGGCTATGATCGACTCGAAGCAGAGTCGTCGGTTGTTGCCATATACGGCGATGGAACCGGTAAGAACGAAGCCGTGGAAGGCGAAGAGATCGATCTTTTTACAGCCGAGACCCCTTTTTACGGCGAATCCGGCGGTCAGGTCGGCGATCGCGGCACGATTCAAACAGCTCGCGGGGACATTCTGGAAATTATTGATACACAGCATCCGACGCCTCAGCTCACGGCCCACCGCGGTCGCATCAAAAAAGGCCGCTTTCAGGTTGGCGATGCGGTGCATCTCGTGGTCGACAAGAGGCATCGTCAAAGAACAATGCTCAACCATTCCGCCACGCATATCCTCCACGCCGTGTTGCGCAAAGAACTCGGAGAGCATGTGCGTCAGGCAGGATCGTTGGTTGCGCCGGACCGACTCCGCTTCGACGTCAACCACACCGGCGCCATTCCGGAAGAAAAGCTTGCGCTGATCGAGACCCACGTCAACCAACGCATCCGTGAGGATGCGAGCGTCTCGATCCAGGAGACGAATTTCGACGACGCCATCCGCCAGGGGGCGCTCGCTTTTTTTGGAGACAAGTATGGCGATCGGGTTCGAGTCGTTAAGATAGGTGATTTCTCCACCGAGCTCTGCGGCGGCACTCACGTTCATCGGTCCGGGGAAATTGGCATTTTTAAGCTTCACTTTGAAGGGGGAGTAGCCGCCGGTGTGAGACGGGTCGAAGCCTTTACCGGTGAAGGCGCTTTGGATCTTATTCGGGCCTACGAACAACGGCTCAAAGAGATTGGCGAACTGGTGCGAACGAGCGCCGATGACGCCGTCGACAAGGTCAAAAAGCTCTTGGAACGGCAGCGGGAGCTGGAAAGGGAAATCGAAAAACTCCGCGGCGAGTTCGGTAAGAACCAAATTGCCGAGCTTCTGGCAAAGAGGCAAAATATAGACGGAGTCAGTGTCCTGATTACGCAAGTGGATGGCATCGACGCCAAACAGTTACGCGAAATAGCGGACCAGCTAAAGGAAAGACTGGGATCCGGCGTTTTGGTATTGGCCAGCGTCGGCGACAAAAACGTCAATCTGGTCGCGTCGGTTACCCAAGATTTGGTCCGGCGTTATCATGCCGGCAATATTATCAAAGAACTGGCCCCCATGGTTGGCGGAGGGGGCGGCGGCCGGCCCGACTTCGCGCAGGCTGGAGGCAAAGAGCCCGCTAAGCTCGGCGCAGCGCTAAAAAGAGCCGAGGAGATTCTTCGGCAGTCCAAATGAAATCGCCCTCGAGTAAGCCCGAAAGCCAATCGCATTCACGTTTGTCACACCTGGGTCCGCTGCAGTTGATTCAACAAACCACGGAAGTGCAAACCGCTTGATGCAAATTAAGAGCAAGACACTCACCGAAAAAACTTCCGGCTTCTGCGACATCGTCGACATTACTGGCAAAATCCAAGAGCAAATCGACAATGAAAAGATCCAGCGCGGCCTTGTAACGATCTTTGTCTCGGGTTCCACAGCCGCTTTGACGACCATCGAAAATGAACCCGGCCTCATCGAGGATCTCAAAGAGTTCGTTGAGAAACTCATCCCATCCGGTCGAAAATATCACCACGACGATCGCTGGGGCGACGACAACGGTTTTTCCCATTTGCGCGCTTCTCTCTTCGGGCCGTCGTTGGCCATTCCCATCGAAAACGGCCGTCCCCTGCTCGGCACCTGGCAACAAGTGGTGCTTTTAGATTTTGACAATCGCCCGCGCACCCGCGAGCTCGTGGTACATTTGATAGGAGAAAGTATGTGAAAGACGAAAGCGAGAGTATGATCAGAGTTCCGAATGAAGTTGAAACGCAGCAACTCGAATTCAGTGATCCCCACCTTTTCCGGGATTTGTTGGGTCAACACGACCAACACGTAAAAATTCTTCAGCACGCCCTGCAAGTAAGGATCCGCGTCCGTGCCTCGGGCCTGGAGATAGAAGGGGATCCGCTGCAGGTAGAACTTGCAAGCCAAATCGTCCGGCAGCTCTATGGTCTTTTGGAAAAAGGATATCCCGTCTACGCGAGCGACGTCGACTACGCGATCCGCATCTTAAGCGGCGATGCCCGAGCCAAGCTGCAGGATATTTTCCTTGACACCATCTACATCTCAGCACACAAGCGGACCATCACGCCGAAGAGTATCGCGCAGAAAGCTTACATCGATGCGATCCGCCGCTATGATATCGTTTTCGGCATCGGCCCGGCGGGAACCGGAAAAACCTATCTCGCCATGGCCATGGCGGTAGCCGAGCTGATGAAAAACAACTACGTTCGCATCATCCTGACTCGGCCAGCGGTGGAAGCCGGCGAGAAACTCGGTTTTCTGCCAGGGGATCTCGCCGAGAAAGTCAATCCTTATCTGCGCCCGCTTTATGACGCGCTCCACGACATGGTGGACTTCGATCGCGCCCACAAGCTGGTCGAGCGAGGAACGATCGAAGTCGCTCCCCTGGCATTCATGCGCGGTCGAACTTTGAATGATTCGTTTGTGATTCTCGATGAGGCTCAGAACACGACGCCGGAACAAATGAAAATGTTCCTTACTCGGCTAGGCTATGGTTCCAAGGCGGTTATCACCGGAGATGCAACACAGGTCGACCTGCCGGCAGGAAAACCATCGGGTCTCAAAGAAGCTTCGCGCATTCTCAAAGGCGTCCACGGCATTCGTTTTGTGACTTTCACGGAAAAGGACGTAGCGCGGCATCACTTAGTGCAGGAAATCATCTCCGCCTACGAACGTGACGAGAATCAGTCCGGCCCGGGGAATCTTCTCGAAAAAACCTGATAACGATTTCCAGCGACATCGCGCGTGGGTTCAAGCAAGTTCTACTGAACGCCCTCGAGAGTGACCCTGGTTTGAACCGTTTTCCCGTCTCGAAGCAAAGAAAAGTTGACGGTGTCACCGATCTTGTACTTTTCCAGAGCCAAAAATAAATCATTTGGCGATCCAACTTTCACCCCATCTACGGCGACGATGACGTCGCCCAAGCGCACGCGCCCCGAGGCCTCGCGCTTCGTCGGCCGGATTCCCGCTTTGGCCGCCGCGCTTCCCGCAACCACATCGACAACCAAAACTCCTTTTACGCCGAGTTGCTGCGCGATCTGATCCTCGGCAGCCTGCACCCCGATTCCCGGACGCGTTATTTTCCCGTAGCGAATCAGTTCAGGCACGATCCGATTTACCGTATCGACGGGAATCGCAAAACCGATTCCAGCCGAAGCGCCTGACGGACTATAGATCGCAGCGTTGACGCCGATCAGACGGCCGGCGCTGTCAAGCAAAGGACCGCCGGAGTTCCCTGGGTTGACCGCCGCGTCAGTTTGAATCACGCCCTGGATGGGTCGCCGCGTTACGGACTCAATCTCGCGACCCAACGCGCTGATGACCCCAGTGGTCAGCGTCTGATCGAGACCGAACGGGTTTCCTATGGCGAAGACACCTTGCCCCACCTGCAAGTCCTTCGACGTTCCAATCGGAATGGGACGAAGGCGCGTTGCCGGCGCATCGATCCGCAGAACGGCAAGATCTTTGTCCGGTGCTACACCAACGACACGCGCTTTCCAATTTGATTGATCCGCCAAAGTGACTTGAGCAGCGTCAGCATTTTGAATCACATGGAAATTGGTGATGACGTTGCCGTTCGTATCCCATACGACTCCCGAACCCGTTCCCTCTGGGATTTGAATAACATTGAGTGTGAAGAGATCCCGTTGAACCGTGATGGCGGTGATATGGACTACAGAGGGAGAGGCCTGCCGAAACAGCCCGATAGTTGATTTTTCCCCTTGAGACAGCTCTCCTCGAGGAGTAACCGCTCGCGGCACCGCACGCGGGTCGTTCAGGGACGCGCTGCCGACCCAGGATTGTCTCACGAACAGAACCGCGATCAAGAAAACCGCGATCAGTAGCCCAATGTAAGCCCGGGGGGGCGGACGGGCTTTGTTAAGGTTTGTTTCTGACACTTCAATACCCTGCATCCGTCTGATTGAGGGTGCACCGCATTGACCCATCGGCTCAAACGAGAAAGTTTTATATCATCTCCCGAACTCGTTGCCAAAAGGAACTCTCAGAGGTGGTGAAAACGAAAATGGTAGGCCTAAAAAGTCATCGAGGGCGGGAATGAACAATCAATAAGCCGACTTGGTTCACGCATGGCTCGCAGCAAAAAATCCCATGCTCAACCAGTGATCGTCTCTTGGTCGAGCATGGGATTTTGAAAAGTACCCGCCGTAAAGAGTGCAACCGCGATCATAGTCAAATGGCTATACCTGATATTCCGAAAAAAATATTGGACGGGAGATCAACAGGCAGGATATACTTCACGGCAAGAAAGCGAGCGCGACTTCACTTCGGCACATCATTGATCCCACAACATTGCGTGACGAGATTTCCTCCCAACGGAGGCAATTCGACGGCCATCGATGGGAAGAGAAGGTAGATGGCAGCAGTTGAACAATTCCGAAGAAGTCTGTCATTATGAATTCGACACCATATGGAAAACAGTGCCGAGT
>VBKE01000287.1 GCA_005879605.1 Deltaproteobacteria bacterium | reverse complement strand
GGTCGGCTGGAAACTCCTTCGCCACTAACGTTGCTCGGGACCAAGGGAGTCGGTGAAGGCGGCGCCGTGGTCGCGCCCGCGGCAATTGCCAGCGCCGTCGAAGATGCGCTGGCGCCGCTGGGTATTCACATTGCAGCGCTGCCGATCGTGCCGAGCCGGTTGTGGGAGGTTGCCGCCGCCGGTTTGAAGCGGTACGAGAACGTGAGGAAATGAAAAATATAAAATTAAAAATTGGTTCTTCCGAGTTTCCTGTGAAGATGTTTTTCACCACGAAGGACACGAAGAGCACGAAGTTCGGAGTATTAATTATCCAAAAACTTCGTGTCCTTCGTGCTCTTCGTGGTGAACAAAGCAAACTGAACCTAGCACATTACCCACACAATAGCCCGAAGAACCTAAAAATTAGAAAATTTTGCCGCTGGGATTTTGAATTTTGGCTTGAATTGAGGAGGCGAATCTATGGCGTTACCTGAAAGCGCGACTGCGTCGAGTGCCGGCGCTCCTTTCGGCTCGGACCTTCATGGTTTCATAGAGCAATACGAGCGAGCGTATCCGGATGAAGTGCTGCACATCGAGGAGCCGCTCAATGCTGAGTGGGAAATTTCCGCGCTGGCAATGAAGCTGGAAAAGGCGCACCGCTTTCCGCTGCTGGTTTTTCACAATGTCATCGTCGATGGCAAGCGCGCGATGATGCCGCTCACCACTTTTTTGATGGCCAGCCGACTGCGCCTGGCGCGCGCCATGGCCACGGAGGTGCAAAAAGCCGGCATCGCCTGCTATGAACGGGTGCAAACACGCCAACGACCGATCGTCGTCTCGCGTGACCTGGCCCCAGTAAAGCAGGTCGTGGAAAAGGGATCCGGCATTGACGTGCGCCGCTTTCCGGCGCTGCGCCATCACCGCATGGATCCCGGGCGCTATATCACCGAAGGTCACTTCCTAACGTTCAACCGCAATACCGGCGTGGACAATTCCGCCATGCATCGCGGTTGGTTGGCCGACCGCGACGAGGTCCGCGTCTGGCTCGCGCCCAATTCGCATAACGCGCACAACCTGCGCTATTGCGAGGAGGCGGGAGAGGACACGCCGGCGGCGTACTGGATCGGCCATCATCCACTGGCGCTGTTGGGAGCGGCAAATCACGTCGGCCCCGAAGAGAGTCACTACGAGACCGCCGGCGGTACCTTAGGTCAGCCGCTGCGTTTGGTTCCTTCGGAGACTTTGGGAGATAAATTTTTAGTGCCCGCGGATGCTGAAGTCGTGATCGAAGGATATATGCCCAAAGGCAAACGCAAGCCCGAGGGGCCGTTCGGTGAATACACGCGCCACGTCGGCCCGCAGCGCTGGTGTCCGCTGCTCAAAGTAACCGCGGTGACTTACCGCAAGGATGCCTATTGGGACGACGTGATGGTCGGCCACACCCATTGGATCATCAGTCTGACAAAGGAGGGCGAAGTTTTTCGCGCGGTGCAACGATCCGTGCCCGGGGTCAAAGCCGTGCATTTGCCGATGTCGGGTTGCGGCGTGGCGCACGTCTATATTCAAATACGTAAGACCGTCGAGGGACAGGGCAAGACCGCGGCGGTGTCGGCGTTGACTTCTTACATCGGGCTCAAGCATGCGTTCGTGTTCGATGAAGACGTCGACATATTCGATGAACGCGAAGTGCTCTTGGCGCTTGCCACGCGCTTTCAGGCAGATCGCGGCTTGGTGACTCTGCCGGGCATGACCGGCTCACCGCTCGATCCCAGCTCTCCAGACGGGAGGCTAGTTTGCAAAGCCGGTTTCGACTGCACGAAGCCGATAGACAAACCGTTCGCAGAGCGACTATCGATTTCAAAGGAAGTGCTCGACCACATTGAGCCATTAAAGATCATTGGTGAAAAACGCTGGAGCGATATCCCAGTTGAGCCATGGGGGTGAGGGGGAATGGGAGAATGGAGTATTGGAGTGATGGAGTAATGGAAAGAGGGAAGGCGGGGCGCAGTATTCCAGCACTCCATCACTCCAATCCGACAAGGAGGTTACGATGCAGGGCACAATGAAAGCGGCGCGCATTTACGGGTTTGAAAAAACCAGCAAATCTACCGATCTGCTGCGAGTTGACGATGTGCCGATTCCCGATATCGAATCAGGCGAGGTGCTGATTCGGGTGTTGCGCGCCGGGCTCAATCACGGCGATCTGCACATGCGCGAGGATGCAGTGCAGTACACCTCCGAAGTGCCGACCATACCGTATTTGCCGATGGTCATCGGCCATGACGGACTCGGTGAAGTGGTCGAAGTCGGCCCCGATGTGAGTAACGTCCGGGTCGGCGACCGCGTCGTCGTGATGTGTTCGATCACCTGTGGCTATTGTAAGTTTTGCCGCTCCGACCGCCAGCATCTTTGTCTGTCGCACCGGGTGATGGGATTTATCGCCAAGTGGGGCGAGGCGGGATCGAAGCGCATCCTGCGCTACAAGGAAGGGTTGTGGGCCGAGTACTGCCGCGTGCCGGCGACCAACGTCGTTAGGCTCCGTCCCGACTATCGCGCGCTGAAGCGCGCGCGCTTGCATAGCGGTGAAACCGTCATCGTCAACGGCGCCACCGGCATCACCGGCATCGGCACGGTGCTCTCCGCGCTCGCCATGGGCGCGGCGCGCGTCATCGCCATCGCCCGCAACCCGGCCCGGCTCGAAAAGCTTCACGCCATCGCCCCCAAGCGCGTCGCCACGGTCGCTCTCGGCAAAGGCGAATCGATCACCAAGAAAGTAAAGGAGCTGACCGACGGACAAGGCGCCAGCGTGGTTGCTGATCTATCGCCCGGCGGCGTACAGACTCTGGTTGAATGCATTCGCAATCTCGAAGGCGGCGGCCGCGTGGCGCTGATCGGCGCCAACCCCGAGCCGCTCAATCTTCCGGTGCGCTATCTGATGATCCGCTCCATCGAGATTTGCAGCATCACCGGGCGCCACTATATCGACTTTCCCGAACTGCTCGAACTGGCCCGCCGCGGCGTCATCGATACACGTCACGTCACGACGCGTTTTTTTCCAATGGAAAGGGTGAACGACGCCATCGATTATATCGCCAAGCGCGGCGACGATGAGCCATTGTGGCCGATGTACGCGCCCGATGCGTGATGGTGACGTTGACCTAGCGCGGCAAAGCCGCAACCAAAACGGGGAAAGCGGGATTTACCGCGGAGGCGCAGAGTACGCAGAGATTTTTTTATTATCAACTCTCCCTCTGTGTCCTCAGTGCCTCTGTGGTGCGTATCCGGAAATTTGCGCAAGCCACGCAAACTTTTCCGATAGCAATGCAGTGAGATGATTTTTGTGCAACTCGAGGAACAAATGATGAGGCGGCAATTGTCGGCTTTGATATTGGGCTGGATGCTCGCGGCGCTGCTAACGGGCGCCGCATTTGCGGCCACGCCATGGCAGGAAGAATGGGAGCGAGTGCTTCACGCCGCGAAGAAAGAAGGCAAGGTCGCGATTATCGGTCCAATCGGAGCGGATCGCCGCGATGCGTTAACGATCGCCTTCGAGAAAAAGTACGGCATCAGCGTCGAGTACCATGCTGATTCCGGCGCGGGAATTTTACCGCGGCTCAGCGCCGAGCGTAAGGCGGATCGCTACCTGTGGGACGCAGTGATCACCGGCACCACGACTACACTCGAGAATCTGATACCGGCGCGGGTTTTAGATCCACTGGAGGCGAATCTTATTCTGCCGGAGGTAAAAGATCTCAAGTTGTGGCGCAATGGCGCTTTGGAATTCCTCGATCCGGGACGGCAACTATTGGTCATGACGCCTTTTCAACGCGGTACCTTGTTTGTCAATTCGACTCTGGCCAACCCGAAAGAATTCAAATCTTATAAAGATCTGTTGGATCCCAAGTGGAAGGGAAAAATCATCGCAGATGACCCTCGCAAGTCCGGTCCAGGCCAGGCGACTTTCACTTTCTTTTTTCTCCATCCGGAGCTCGGAGTGAAATTTATTCGAGCGATCGCCGGTCAAGGCCTTACCTTGCTCAGGGATTATGCTCAGGAGGTCAACATGCTCGGCCAAGGGCGCTATTCGGTCGGACTCGGGTTTTCCGATAGTCTGGCTGAACAGCGCGCAAAGCAGGGAGTGCCGGTCGAGATCGTCGATATTCGGCAATTGAAAGAAGGCTCGGACATCAGTCCCGCGTCCGGCGGTCTGTCGATCTTCAATCGCGCGCCGCACCCGAACGCCGCGAAGATTTATATTAACTGGCTGCTCTCCAAAGAAGGGCAAACAATGAATGCGCGCGCCACGGGCTATATCAGTAATCGTCTCGATGTGCCGACGGATCATGCCGCGCCCTGGCGCGTGCCGCAGCCCGGATCGATCAAGACCTATACTCAGGCAGCGATCGACAAGAAGGAAAAGCTATTTCCGATATTGAACGAGGTTTTCGGCCGCTGATCGCTGCGAAGATTAATGTCTTTCTCGAGAATGGTCGAAATCCCTCGCCCCGAGGCGAATGAAGGTTCGTCATGCCGGCGAAGGCCGGCATCCAGGCTCGTTTTCGTACAAAATACAAACAAATGCCTGGATTCCGGCATGCGCCGGAATGACGGAAGAGGGAGTCGACGTTGAGTCGACAGCTTCGGAAACCCGTCGGCTTTGAGAAGAGGGTTGTTCAGTTTGCCTAGGATCTCATGATGGTAGAGCAGGCAGTGAAGTGCTCAGCAAATGGCGCAAGTCCCTGAACTAAGGCAAAGAAAGAGAGTGAAACGATGAGAATCCTGCCGCGATCGCGTTGGCTGATATTTTTGCTCGTGGCCCTTTGGGCCGCGAGTGGTGAATTATGCTTCGGCCAGGAGTGGGAGAAAGTTTTGGCGGCGGGAAAAAAGGAGGGCAAAGTCGCTATCATCGGTCCCGTCGGCGCCGACCGGCGCGATGTTTTGGTGGAGCCGTTTCAAAAGAAATACGGCATTACGGTTGAGTATTTCGCAGACCGAGGGGCCGGTATCGGGCCGCGGCTTTCCACCGAACGGGGCGCCGGGCAGTATCTCTGGGACGTGGCGGTCACCGGCACCACCACCGGTTTGCTCGTGCTCTTGCCCGCTGGGATGTTGGATCCGATGGAGCCTGCGCTCGTTTTGTCCGACGTCAAAGACCCCAAGCAATGGCGCGGCGGGGCTCTCGAGTTCGTCGATCCGGGAAAGCGTTTCCTGGTGATGACGCCGTCGCAACGAGGAACGCTTTTTGTCAATCCGAAAGTCGTCAAGCCGCAGGAAATCAAATCTTACAAAGATCTGCTAAACCCCAAATGGAGAAAAAAGATCGTGATGGACGATCCAACCAGAGCAGGACCGGGTCAGGCAACGTTTACGTTTTTCTATCTGCATCCCGAGCTCGGTCCGAATTTCATCCGCGCCCTGGCCAAGCAAGAACCGACGGTCTTGA
This sequence comes from Deltaproteobacteria bacterium, assembly GCA_005879605.1. Classification (GTDB taxonomy): domain Bacteria; phylum Desulfobacterota; class Binatia; order UBA9968; family UBA9968; genus DP-1. Next base: position 1,679 of record VBKE01000287.1, on the reverse strand, counting down.
GAGACTACACGCAGGAGATCGACGGCATTGCGCGGGAAAAATATTCCATATTGATCGGCGTTTCAGACATCGTCGCCGAGGAGCGTATGAAGGACGGTTTGCCGGTCGTGATCCTGGATCCACGACAAATCAAGGAAGGGTCCGACGTTAGCCCGGGATCCGGCGGCTTGGGATTTTTCAATCGAGCCCCACACCAAAACGCGGCCAAGGTTTACATCAACTGGCTGCTGTCCAAAGAGGGGCAGGAGGGGTTTGCCAAGGTGAATGGCTACATCAGCGCGCGCTTGGACGTGCCCACCGATCATTCGCCGTGGAGAGTGCCGATACCGGGATCGATCAAGACCTATACGCAAAAGGCGATCGACACCAAAGATGACGTCACCGCGTTATTCAAAGAAGCTTTCGGTCGATGAGGCGCGCTTGAAATTGCGATCAAATCCCCCTTGCCCCCTTTTTCAAAGGGGGAATTTCTCCTGGACGATCTTAAACCCCTCTTTGGAAAAGCATGCCCTGAGCATCGTCGAAGGGAGGGGTAGGGGAGATTTTGGGAGAGCGGCGCGGGAATTTTGTGGCGAATTTCTGGGACGGGACCTCAGGGCGAGGAGTTCTCTCGCGCTGTTGCTCTTTACGTTGCTCGTTTCAGGAACAGCAACGGCGCAAACCCCGCCGTCCTGGGAGCAGATTTTGGCCGCAGCCAAAAAGGAAGGCGTGGTTGCGGTCATCGGACCGCAGGGCAGCGAGACGCGCGATGCGCTCACCCAGGGTTTTCAAAAGAAGTACCCAGAAATTAATGTCGAGTTAGTGAGTATGGCCGGCAATCAGATCGGTCCGAAATTACTCAACGAGCTTACGGCCTCGAGATTCACCACTGACGTAGTCATCACCGGTACGACGACAGCGCTCGAAACACTCGTGCCGGCAAAAGCAGGCGCGCCGATCAAACCCGTCCTCATTGGACCTAACACCCGGGACCTAAGCAAATGGCGTGGTGGCAAGCTGACGTTTTCCGACGATGCCCAAACTTACAATTTGATTTTCAGCTCGTACGTCAAGGCGCCGTTTATCTACAATATCAACCTGGTGTCCCCCAACGATTTCAAATCATGGAAAGATCTTCTGGATCCCAAGTGGCATGGAAAAATCACCCTCAAGGATCCCCTCAGCGCCGGCGGGGGTTTGGGCAATTCAACGTTGTGGTATACCCACGAGAGTCTAGGCAAGGATTTCATGCGCAAACTCTTGACGCAGAAAGATATCGTGATGCCGAGAGACGATCGGCAGATGCTCGACTTTGCTGCGCGGGGCAAATACCCGATCGCGATCGGGCCCAGCGACGTATTGACGAATGAGTTCATTGCTCGCGGTTTACCGCTAAAGCACCTACATCCCGAAACCCTGAAAGAAGGCACCTACATCACGGCAGGCAATGGGTCACTGGTCATCGTGCGCAATGCGCCGCATCCCAATGCGCTGCGCGTTTACGTCGACTATCTTCTTTCGCCGGAGGGTCAGCTTGAGTGGAGCAAGGCCGCCGGTTTTGCCAGCTTGCGCAGAGATGTGCCCAAGGATCATGTGCGGGACATCCTCGTGCCCAAGGAAAACATGACCTATCGGGAGATCTCTATGCGGCGTTATGTCGATTTGCGTGAGGAAATCGTTCAGTTCATTAAATCGGTCTT
>VBKE01000286.1 GCA_005879605.1 Deltaproteobacteria bacterium | reverse complement strand
CAATCGTGGGATGGATTTTCAGGACAGGTTATCGGCTGAAGAGCTGATAACGGGAGCGGAAACTCTCGATTTGCCTGAAAACGTTTTGAACTGTTTGAACGTGTTGAACGGCTTGAACTCTTCGCGCAAGTTGTTATTTCATCCTGCCGCTTTCATCCTTCATCCTTTCTTAAGCGTCAGGCGCTAGCATATTGGCATCGCGATATAGCACCCAACGTCCATCGGGTTCCTTGCGCAGGATCGTCAGCGTGTAGCCCGACCGGCGCATAATCGGCCCGCCCTGGAGCGGCGTCATAGTCACAGTCAAATGATTTGCAAGGTGCGCGAAATTACCTGTAACGTGGATCTCTTCGATCGTTGCGGTCGATTCGATGCGTACCTGCTGCACGGCCGCTCGGAACGCCGTCGCAAACGCCTCCCGTCCGCGCATGGGCGGTTGACCCACGACGTAGAAGACCACGTCCTCCGCCATCAAGTCGAGGAGTTTCGATAAATCCCCAGCCGCGGCAGCCTTCTGCCATTCAGTAACTAACTCGCGAATCGATTGTTCATCGTTCTGCATACTTTATTGAAACTGAACGTTGGCTCTCGGTCAAGACCTGCTCGCGCTCGCCACGGATCATATTCCGAATCTTCGCTGCGCAAACGTGGCGTCCAGTTTGTTTGTCGCATCGCCTGCGTTGCTAGGCCACAACAATGTGTGATTGCAACTTACTCTACCTGGAGCAGTGAAAAACGGCGACAGTGCTCCGCTTTCAGTTCATTCTCGAAGAGTTTTCGGACCGATTGATCAGGATGATTTCCAGTTCAGTAGCTTTCAGGCACACCTTTCAAGGCAACTCGCTATGGCTTAAATCCCACCACGAGATGGGCCCGATTGGACTCGGGCAGCGCTTCTCCTTCGCACTTGAGCGTGACGATGTACATGCCCGCTTTTGCGATCGCCTCGGGGGAAATGATCGCCTGGAGCGCGTTCTTTGAGACGAAACGGGTCGGTAGCGGCTCGCCGTTCAGCATGACGCGGTAGAATGGCCACATCCCACCCGGCCCCCGTACTTTCAATACCGTGGGACCGGATCCCTCGATGAGAAAGAGCGGCGAGATTTCGAGGTCGAGCGGCAAGCTCTGGTAGGAATAAAATGACGGAATCGGATTTTTGTATTTTTTAAATCCGATATCGATAACCTTCCCGTCCATGACGACCATCTTGACGTTTTGCGTCATCCAGATGTCTTGCAGCGGATCCCCCTCGACGATGGATAGGTCTGCGACCTTGCCGGACTCGACGCTGCCGTAGTCCTTGTCCTTTCTGAAGGTCCTGGCGACATTGAGCGTGGCAGCTTGGATCGCCTTCATCGGCGGCACGCCCGCCTCGACGTCCATCGCCAGAGCCTGATGCATGAGCAAGGCCGCCATGCCGCGGGGCGGGTCCGAGCCCTCCTTCAGGATGCCTCCGGCCTGGACGAAACGCCGGATAAATTCGTTGGCTTTTTCATAGCCGATTTTGGCTTGCTCGAGCTCCTCGGGCGTGTATCGCTTGAACAACTTGTCATAGGCGTTGTCGGTCACCGCGCGGACCGCCGCGGGGAGATCGGCATTGGGTTCGTTCAAGATTTGATTCTCTCTTTCTCTAAAGCGAGCGGCGCTCGGCGAAAGGGGACGCAGCCATTTGGCAATGGTCGGAGTCCACGCGACGTGGTGCTCCACCATCGCGCCGATCACCGCGTCGAAATTTTCGGTTTGGTAATAAGCGCCGGCGAGCTCCTGATCGATCACCCCTCCCAGCCGATCCTCGGCGAGCCTGCGCCTGGCGGGGGCATACGGGATGGAGCTGTAGCCGACCGACCAGATGTGCTCTATGGCGTCAACGCCCGCGTTGACGGAGCCGATGACGTCCCAACTGTGGGCGGAGACCGGCATGTCCAGCCGATGGGCTTCGTCGACGGCGACTTTCACGAGATCCATGGAAAGAAACTCATTGACCTTGAGGATGTCGCAGCCGAGTTCCTTTTTCCGCCGCACCGCTCTGCGCACTTCTTCGGGCGTTGTGACGATGATGTTGTCGCGGGCTGTGCGCGAGCCGAAGGCATCGTGCCCGGTGCTGACGCCGCCGATCGCCCGGCCCGACATCCAAATCCGCGGCCCGCGAATTTTACCCAGGTCGGTGCCCTGTTTTTGCGCTAGAGTCCACGGGCCATCCTGATAGAGCTCGATCGTGGCGCAGGTCGTTATTCCCAGATGGAGATAAAGCTCTCCATGGAAATCCTCCAAGTGGCCATGACCATCGATAAAGCCCGGTAGAACCGTCTTGCCTTTTACGTCGATGACGTCAGCGCCGGCGGGAATTGCAACTTCGCCGCGACCACCGACTGCTTGGAACTTGCCCGCCTGGATAACGATGACGGAATTCTCGATCGGTGGCCGGCCGGTGCCATCGATCAGTCTTCCACCCTGCACCACGAGTACTTTCTCCACCATGTTTTCTTTTCCTCCCTGTTCCCGATCAGCAGAGTGCTACGAGATCGGATTGCCGAGCAGCCGGCACGGACGCGACTGTCTGTAGTTATCCTCTTCCACGCGGCTTCTCTATCACGTTTCCGGAATTGCGGAAACGTGGACGCACGCGGCCGTTGTCAGTCAGATCCCTAAAGCGCGACGAATAACGGAGTTACGCCCGTCTGACCTAGTGGATTACTCGACCAGGCAACTCCAACGCTGCGTCGAACCGTTTGATCGGGTCAAGAAAAGGTTCGCGCTCCCTTTAATTCTGCTTTGTAATTCTGCAGAATTTGATAAAGGACGCCAAAAAACTCAACGAAGATGTCCTGGGAGCACTTGCTCGTTCGTCGTATGAATGAAGCGCAATAAAAACGATTAATAATAAGGAGAAAATTATGAGCACACAGACGAAGTCAGAATACATGTTGTTATTCCGCGGCACGGATTGGCACAAGGGCCTCTCGCCGGAGGAGATTCAGGAGGTTGTGAAACAAATGTACGCCTGGCTTGACCGCTTGACCGCGGAAGGCAAGGCTAAGGCCGGCAAACCCCTCTTCCCAGAGGGCAAAATTGTTTCACAAAAGAAAGGCCGTTCCGTCGCGGACGGCCCGTTTGCCGAATCCAAAGAAGCGATCGGTGGCTTTTTCTTGCTCGAGGTCGGTAGCCTCGAGGAGGCTGCAGAGATCGCCAAAGATTTTCCAGGTTTGAACTACGGCGCGACCGTGGAAGTCAGGCCCGTAGCGCCTGAATGCCCGCTGGCGCTGAGCCCGAGCGAAAAGGTTGCCGCGCAGCCGGCGCGCGCGAGCGCATAACATTCTAGTCACGCGTTTCTACGGATTGGCTGAAACCAAGCGATAAAAAATACTACGATGACGACAGCGTTAAACGGTGGTCCAATGTTCACTTTCTCGCCAGCCATATCGTTCTTCGTGAACTGCGAGACTCAGGAAGAAGTAGATAGGTTGTGGGAGAAGCTCTGCGCGGGCGGAGAAAAACAAAGATGCGGTTGGCTTAAAAACAAATATGGAGTTTCGTGGCAGATCGTTCCGACTGTCTTAGGTCAGATGTTGCAAGACAAAGATGCTGAGAAATCGAAAAGAGTTATGAATGCAATGATGCAAATGGATAAAATCGACATAGCAGGTCTAAAGCAAGCATACGAGCGACAATAAAGTAGTTGCAAAATAAATTCTAGCCAAAGGTATTTGAAATTTTCGGGCCGAATTTCGGATCAAGGGAATCGAAAAGACTGGGACTCGCACAAAGGAGCAAAGGTCGCCAAGGTGACGGGCCGAGGCCGTCATCCCGAGCGACGAGGGATCTAAGAAAGATTTCTCCCGTTGGTCGAAATGACAACAGTCTTTCTTTGCGCGCTTGGCGTCTTGGCGCGATAACCGGGTGCGCCATGCAGGTGAACTTCGTCGTTCGCCGCGACCAGCCAATCTTTGCCAATGACGATGACGCATTCTGAAATCACTGCTCCGGTTTCACCACCCGGGGAGGTCACTTCGGTGGTGGAGCATTTTTTCCGTCACGAGGCGGGAAAAATGATCTCGACGCTCGCCAGGATCTTCGGCATCGAACACCTCAACCTCGCCGAAGACGTGGTTCAGGAAACATTGGCCAGGGCGTTGCAGACCTGGCCCTATTATGGCATCCCGAGAAATCCTTCGGCGTGGATCACGCAGGTGGCGAAAAATCTGGCGCTGGATCTGATCCGGCGTGAAAAAGTCTTTCGCAACAAAGAAAATGAGATCGCCCATTTGATGGAGCAGGTCTCCGCAGATTCCAATACCGTCGTTGCCGAGTCGGGGGAGAATGGCATCACGGATGACCGTTTGCGTATGATGTTCACATGTTGTCATCCTCTCATTCCGCAGGAGATGCAGGTCGCGCTCGCGCTCAAAACTCTTTGCGGCTTCAGTCCCGCGGAAATCGCCCGAGCCTTTCTTACCTCGGAAGCGGCGATCGCCAAGCGGTTGACGCGGGCCAAACAAAGAATCCGCGAGGCGCGCATTGCGTTCGAAATTCCGGCCGGGGAAGAATTGACCCGACGCTTGGACGGCGTGCTCCAATCGCTCTACCTGCTTTTCAACGAAGGTTACAAAGCTTCAGGCGGGGAGCACTTGATCCGGGCCGAACTTTGTCATGAAGCGATTCGTCTGACGGCGTTGCTGGCCGAACACCTTGCCGGCAATCAACCGCGTTCGCACGCGCTGCTCGCGCTGATGTTGTTAAACGGCGCGCGCTTGCCGGCGCGCGTCGACCGTGACGA
>VBKE01000285.1 GCA_005879605.1 Deltaproteobacteria bacterium | reverse complement strand
TGAGAGCGTCATCTGCGACATATTGATGAACGCCTTCACGCCGTGATGCTTCGCCACCGCCGCCGCATTGACCGTCGCGGCCAGATAGGCATCCGAAACCGACATGCCGAAGTACATCGTCTCGCAGCCGGCAATCACCCTATGCATCGAATCGAGATCGAGCAGATTGCCGACCACGACCTCCGCACCCATGTCGCGCAACGCCTGCGCGCGTTCGTCTTCATTTCGCACCATCGCACGCACCGCTTTGCCTTGCTTCAACAGCAGTTCGGTGACCGTGCGCCCTACCGCGCCGACGCGGCCCGCCGCGCCGGTGACCAGAATGGGATTTGCCATGTTTTTTCCTTCTATGCGTTCACCTAAATCGAAAGTCAGATTTGTTGAATGCGAGCGTCAACCAACAGAATCACTTTCGTCTTAAGGCGTGACGTTCGATACTCCTTGTTTGCAACTTCAGCCAAACGTGAACGAAAAGGCTTGAGCGCCGGGATCAAGGAACTCGATCTCAAACAGTCGATCTCTGACCCCACCTTTTTGTCGAATGAGTTGATACATTCGCGGCTGCCGGATCTCGCCGGCCCCATCGGCATTGGAATCGACGCCGTGATCTTCGCCCGGAGCGGCGCCATCCAAATTCACTCTGAAGCGCACAGGCTTACCATTGTTTGGCGGAGCCAACACCATGTGCAGATCGCGGCTGTGGAACCGGAACGCGATCTTGCCCGGAGCTTGCTGAAGCACGGCGCTTTCGGCGCCGACATTCCAGGATCCACCCAATCCCCACTGATTCAAAGAAGGTCTCGCCGGAACGCTGTAGATCCTCACTGAGTCACGAGCGAATCCTCCGGGCGATGCGAACTTTTCAGCGCGAGCATAGCCGACATAGGTTTCAGGAGATCGCACATCGTCGCTGAATGGCGCCTCGGCTCCCTCAACAGATATACGGACCGTGCTCGCATCCAAGCCAGTAACTCCATTTTCCCGCAAAAGTTCCTGGATGACACGCTCGGACTTGTCATACTCGCCCTCGCCGAAATGGTAATAGCGGACTCGTCCCTTCCCATCGATGAAATAGTCCGCCGGCCAGTATTCGTTACGGAACGCCTGCCAAATCCTATGGTTGCTGTCGATGGGGACTGGGAAGGTAACCTTTAACTCGCGTACCGCATTCTCCACGTTCGCACGTTCTTTCTCGAAACCGAACTCAGGAGCATGCACGCCGATGACAACCAAGCCTGCATCCTTATATTTTGCTGCCCAGCTCTTTATGTAGGGCAACTCCCGAAGGCTGTTGATGCACGAGTAGGTCCAGAAATTGACCAGCACAACTTTTCCGCGCAGCGATTCCCTGCTCAAGGGAGTGGAGTTAAGCCAGGCGACGGCCCCGCCCAATTCGGGCATCGGGCCCTCGTCGGCGACGGCGGCGTTCGCCGCCGCGACAACGGATTTCTCTGAATGCAACATTACGATTGCCGCGACTCCGATGATCACCGTCACGCCCACAGCGAGGCCAAGCAAAACGAAGTAACGCTTCATGACGCGCCCTCCACTCCCAAGTCAACAGCCATTTACGTCGACGACAGCCTTGGCCCATCCGCGACGAAGCACTGAAGACACGCCGCGGCAACGACTTAGGGTCACCTCATTGGGTGCTCACTCGACCACCGTGAGGAGCGGCTTCCCTTTCTCGACGATATACGTCGCGAGCTCCGCTCCGCGGCCGGTTCCGACGTTCTTCGCCGCGTGGATCGTTCCGGCCGGGATGAACAGGACGCCGCCGGGCTTGAGCGTCACCGGCGGCTTGCCCTCGACCTGATACTCCAACGAGCCTTCGAGGATATAGATGATCTCTTCGCCGGGATGCGTGTGCCTGGGGGATGTCATTCCCGGCAGAACCTCGACGATCACCTGGACGGCCTCGCGTCCGGGGACGCTCAGATCGTGCCGCTGGAGATCGATGCGCTTGGTTGCCGGCAGCTGCGCCCGCGCAACGTGCAGCGCCAAACCGCTTGCGGCGATCAGCGCCGCTACCGAGATGATTCGAGTCGTCATTTTCATGTGGATCTCCTTACGGTGGTGGTGTTGGTGCTCATGACGAAAGCTTTTTTCCATTACCAGCGGCCGAAATGAGCGCCGCCATCGACGTACAGGATGTCACCAGTGACCGTCGCAGCGTCGGTCAGGTACATCACAGCGTCCACAATGTCCTTGACCGTCGAAGGCCGCCCCATCGGTGACAGGCTCTCCATCACGTCCCTCGGAGTCTCCCGGTGAAGCGGTGTGTAGACGGTGCCCGGCGCCACCGCGTTCACGCGGATGCCGTCTTTCGCGTACTCCATCGCAAGGTGCTGGGTGATCGTTTCAAGACCGCCTTTGGTGATCATCGGCACCGCCGCCGTGACGCCGCGGATCGGGTTGCGCGCAAGGGCCGCCGTGATCGTGACAATGCTCCCGCCGGTCTTTTGCGCTAACATTTGCTTGATGGTGAGTTGGGTCACGTACAAGAAACCCTCGACGTTCGTCGAGACGAGCGACTTGAAGTCCTCGGCCGTGTAGTCCGTGAACGGCTTGGTGAAGAAGATTCCGGCGTTATTGACAAGTGCGTCGATCGACTCGAAGCGAGACAGCGCCGTCTCAACGATCTTGGCGGCAGTTGCCGGCTCGCCGATGTGGCCGTTCACCAGCGCGACGTGGTTGGAAGCCGCGATCTCGGTGGATTGGGTCATCTTTCGGGAATTGGCAACGACATTGAAACCGCGGTCGACAAACGCTTTCACGATTCCCGCGCCGATTCCCTGCGAAGCTCCGGTCACGATGGCTGTCTTTGGTGGGCCGCTCAGATTGTTTACCTCGAAAACGTCATGTCACTAGGAAAATTTCGCTGGTCAGGATCAGAAATCCGCATCCAGCACGATGCGGTAATGTGCTTTCCCGGATGAGATACATGATTGTTTTTCATAGGTATCGCGAGCACTCTATAAGCCGAGATCGCTCAATCCCGGGTGCTCATCCGGCCGCCGCCCGAGCGGCCAGTGATATTTTCTCTCCGACTCCTTGATGGGAAGATCGTTAATCGAGGCATACCTGAACCGCATCAAGCCATGCTCATCAAACTCCCAATTCTCATTGCCGTATGAGCGGAACCAGTTCCGCGAATCATCGCGCCATTCATAGGCGAACCGCACCGCAATGCGATTTCCGTCGTAAGCCCAAAGCTCCTTGATCAGCCGGTAGTCCAGCTCTTTTGCCCACTTTCGTTTCAGAAACTGGATGATCTCCTGCCGCCCGTTGGCAAACTCGGCGCGATTTCTCCAACGCGAGTCGATTGTGTAAGCAAGCGCAACCTTTTCTGGATCACGAGAATTCCAACCGTCTTCTGCCAACCGAACCTTCTGAATGGCAGTCTCACGAGTAAACGGAGGTAGCGGAGGACGAGTTGCTATCTCCGCAGAAGGCTTCGGTTCGGGAACCTTCGTTTGCTGAGTAGTTAGAGGTGTTTCCATAATTTATGTGCTCCGTTACAAGGCGGACCAGACTTTGTGCGGCGGCCCCAGGTACGGGAACTCGTCTAGCAGATCGCCGTGCGGCCCAACCTTATCTCCTGCCACCTTTCCGTTCGTGAGCATAGACAAGAAAACGTCGACAACATCGTCGGTCAGTGTCCGGCCATTGTGCGGAAAGCACGCCGGGCCGCGAGGGTCATAGGGAAGAATGTCTGGCAATAACTTTCTCGCGACGCCCACTGCGTCCTCCGGCCTATAGCCGCCCGAGTGTTCCAATTCGTGCGCGAAGACGCCAATGAAGCGATCATCATTCGCTGGCTCCCCGTTGAGGTACGCCTCCCTCTCCTCTCCGGGGAGGAAAACCGCTTGCAATGGCCTTCCACCCCTGTCTGCCTGGATCCAGCCCTCTCCAGTTTTGTCGAGTGTGCGAGCCCAAATTCCCACCCTATTGCTTCCCAGAGCCGAGTTGGGCAATTCAATCACGATGCTGCAAACATTCTTGT
>VBKE01000080.1 GCA_005879605.1 Deltaproteobacteria bacterium | reverse complement strand
ACTGCTCTTGAATGATCGCCGCTGCGCGCCAGAGTCAGACCCAGGTAAAGCCTTGCCAAATAATCGTCGCTGTAAACCGACAAAGCGCGTTCGAGTGATTGCCGCGCGTCCTGTAGGCGGCCGGTAGCGTACTGCGTCCGGCCGACATAGGTCCATATGCCCTCGCGAAACAATTCCTGTTGGAAGATGTAATTGGGGTTGCTCTGGGCCGCCTGCTGGAAATAACCTAGTGCTTGTTCAGGGTTATTGATGAGCAGCTCCCGTCGTCCCGATTGAACCTGTCCCGCTGTTTGGAATCCAGCACATGCCGATAGGAGGAAAAAGCAAGAGAGCCACCCAAGGCATTCTCCAGTTCTCATAACTCAACGCTAGGCGCACCGGGACCGGAAGTCAACCGGCGAACTTTTGAATGCGAGCAGTCCCTCCCGCTCATGAAACCATCCGAAACCACCGACGCGCTATTTCTACTCTTGCAGCAAATCCTTCCAGCGCTCCTTGCAAGCGACAGCGATGCGGAGTCGCTCCAAGTGCTGCTCCATTTGCTTGGCGCCCTGTTTCACCGGGTGCTGCGCAAAGAACTCTCTGACATCGGCTTCAAGCTGAGGAGTTACCAAACCGATGATTCCTTCGCACATGCGCGGGATCGAGTTATCGGGATATTGCTTTAGCATGTGGTCCCAACGCAGCTTCATGAACGACCAGGCTTTTTCTCTCGCGTCCCGGTTCAAAAGAATGCCGCGCATCAAATAGGGCGCATTTTGTGTGCGCACCTCGCCGCTTACAGTTAATTTTAAAGTTCGGTCGATAAGATCCGGATGACGAAAGGCTGCCAGAGCAAAAAGGTAGCGCGTCTCTTCTTGCGGCGTCTGGGCGTTTTTGAACTTGGTGTAAAACTTTTCATAGTCTGCGGCGGCACCGGTGTGGGCCACGATCGAGAGTAAAGCCGGGACTATGTTTCGTTCTATTAAATTCGGATCCTTTTCATATTGAGCATAAAGCTCCCGCGCCCGCTCCTGGCATGCGTTGTCTTCCGCCAAAGTGCCAAGAGCGCCGATCAAATCGCCTCGTAGCTGCCTATCCAGCTCCGATTCCCCTGCTCTCGGCGACCAAGTAAGCCGATCAAGCACAGCGGCGAAAACAGCGCGAACGCGCCCGCGAAAGGCATCACGCTGTTTCTCCCCTAGGATTCTGTTCAGATTATGACAGGAAATGATTACCGACGTCCAAACGTTGACGTCTGTCTCATCTCGGAGAAGATCGATCAGGTTCAAATATTCGCTCAGCGGTGTCAGACCGGCCAACGCCGTTGCCCACGCGTCGTTGACTAAATTAAATCGTTCCACCGCTGCAAGACTGGTTTGCAGCGCTTGTTTGAGGTCGGCCATAAGATCGGGACTATAGCGAGCCCGATAAAAGCCGTGGCCTCCGGCGTTTACAACAAGCCAATCTGCATCGTCCGGAAGTTCAATCCGCAATGTTTGGTCGGTCAGAGGAATCGTCCGATTGACGACTCCTCGCTTCGTGCCCGCCCGTATGAAAATCGGCACGTGCCATTTTCGCTCTGGAGTGTTCCCGTCCTGCAGGTAACGAAAGATGCTTTGCGACAGGATCAAACCGCGACCATCTCGCTCCACACTGATGAGGGGGTAACCCGCCTGAAAAATCCAGGAGTCCATGAGGGGGCGAACCGGCTGACGCGTCGAGTCCTCGAGCGCGTCCCAGAGATCCGTCGTCTCGGCGTTGGCGTATTCATGGCGGCGCAAGTACAAGCGAATGCCGTCGCGAAACGCTTCCGCGCCGAGATATTGTTCGAGCATGCGCAGCACCGACGCGCCTTTCTCGTAGGTCAGCACATCGAACATGCCCGCCGCCTCCTCCGGCTTCTCTACCGGAAATTCGATGGCCCGCGTGCTCTTGAGGCCGTCGACTTGCATGGCCGCCGCGCGTGACACGGTAAAGCTGTCCCAGCGCCGCCACTCGGGTTTCCACGCGTCCACCGCGATCATCTCCATAAAAGTCGCGAAGGCCTCGTTCAACCAAAGGCCGTTCCACCAACGCATGGTGACCAGATCGCCGAACCACATATGGGCGTTCTCATGCGAGACGACGTCCGCCACCCGCTCCAGCTCGGCGCGGGTCGCCTTGGCTTCATCGACCAGTAGCGCGGTTTCGCGAAAAGTGATGGCGCCGAGATTCTCCATCGCGCCCGAAGCAAAATCGGGGATCGCGATCAAATCCAATTTGTCGCCGGGATAGGCGATGTCGTAATAGCGGCTGAAGTATGACAGCGAAAAACGGCCGACCTCCTGAGCGAACTTCGCGAGATGGCGTTTGCCGGGCACGGCCCAGACGCGCAGCGGCGCGGTTCCAACCATCACGGGCTCGGTTGCTTCGAACTCGCCGACAATGAAGGCGATGAGATAGGTCGACATCTTCATGGAATCGGCGAACACGACTTCTTTTTTGCCGGTGCCGGCCAAAGAAGTTTCGCTAATCACGCGCGCGTTTGATATGGCCGTCAATCCGTCATCGATTACCAGAGTTACTTGGAAAACCGCCTTGAAGGCCGGCTCATCCCAACAAGGAAAAGCCCGCCGCGCATCCGTCGATTCGAACTGAGTCGAGGCGAGCGCTTTCTCTTTTCCGTTAGCGTCTTTGTAGGTGCTGCGGTAAAAGCCGTGCAGCTTGTCGTTGAGAATGCCGGAGAAAGTTAACTGCAACTCCCAGCGGCCTGGATTCAACTCTTGAGAAAACTTGAGCGTCGCTTGCTCGTTCTCAGTATCTAAAACCGCTTCTCCTGGAATGACGTTGCCGCTGGGGCTTTTGATCGCGACCGCATGAAACTCAAGCTCGGTCGCGTTAAGGATAATCTGCCGCACAGGCTCATGGACTTGGAGTAAAACTTTCTCCTCGCCGGCGAATCTCGCCGCTGACAAATCCGGTGTCAGCCGAATCTGATATCGCTCGGGCGTTACGGTAGTCGGCAATCTGTACGGTTTTTGTTCTGACATTGGAACTCCTCTAATTGCTACCCGGCATCCAACCATTCGATCCATGCACCGTGGTTTTGAAAATAGGCTACACACTTCTCTGTCTTAATTCCATTGACGAATGATCGGAAGAGAAGCTCTGACTCATCCCTCCCGTGCGATCTGGACGAGATCATAAAAACATCTCGTTTTGCGCCGTATGCCGCAACCAAGGATGAGAGACGATCGCGCGAAATGGGCGCGATCGGCGTAAACATCCGAACGATGCACAGGACGGAGTCTTTGGGGACAGCCTCAACGATGGCAGGAAGCGATTCGACTCCGTTGCCTCTGATCAGAGTCGGCGGGTTTTGTCGTGTGACCTGAATGGCTCGCTGCAAACCTTGGGCTCGCTCCTCGTGCTCCGGCCAAACCAGGGCGCGGAGCCAAAGTGCGTGGTCCCGATCGTTCACGTCGACAGGATTGACATCGATTCCCACGCGAGCAGAAATTTCCGGGAATGTCTCCGGGAGCGGCGGAACGACTTTGCCTTTCACCGCGCACTTGATCTGCACCGGCGAGTTCATGTCCCCACAACGCCTCATTTCCCCGTAATCATAAGCGTAACGGTCCCACAATAAGTTCAGGCCCGCGCTCGCGCCTATTTCCACCAAGTAGAGAGGCCGGCCCTTGGCTTCACGGGACACCAAAATAAGAGCCGGCATAATAGCTATGCAGCGCCGAACTTCGTTGGTTTGAACCATGCGAGCTGAAATCAGGCTGCGAATCTCTTCATCATATTCCAAGCAGAAAGCCCGGAACGTGGGATACGGATCGTCCGTCGCAGCACAGGATCCAGAAAGACTTCTGTAATACAGAGAAAGCGGATGCCGTGTGCCTTTAAGAAGCAGCAAGTGCACTGCCGCAAAAAACAGGTTTGGAGCACGCTCTCCTTTTCGGCAATGGGCAGCGAGAGAAAGCATCTCCGGGTCTTTGGCAATAGCCAGTGAGAGATGTTCGTAAAGCGGAGAGGAGTTATGAAACTCCTCGTTCGCACTTCGCTCGAAGATTTGTGAGAGCTCTTCCTGCATAGAATTGAGTCTTATCAATCAATTAGGGATCGCCGTACACAGCGGGAAAGTGAATTATCGTCGATTCTGGATCAGCTCAAAGCCGCGGATTCATTCTCATCTCCTAGATGAGGGAGAGGGAGAGTTAGAATGGGGGTGAAGTAGAGCGGGGACATTCCACAGATCACCCCCATCTTAATCTTCCCCCGTCAAGAGACTGTGTCGCAATTACTTTGGGGTCAGAAATTCTTGCGGCATGAGAAAACATTTTGCCAAGCGATGGTGACGATATGATAAAGTACGCCGCAAAGAAAGGGGAACAAATGGCGTACCGCTACGGCAATCGGGAACAGTTCGGGCTGTTTCCCC
>VBKE01000079.1 GCA_005879605.1 Deltaproteobacteria bacterium | reverse complement strand
GAAGTTGCTATTGCTGTCGCGGCCGGTCTTTTTGATGAATCCCCCGGTGGAGAAGAAGCTGTAGCCAGTGTAGCCTTGCAGATGGCGGGTGAAGTTGTAAGTCGCGAGCAGGTCCGTCTCCGCGCCGACGTAGAGCGCCCTGGTGCCGGTTCCCGGGCGCAGCAGCACGCTGGATTTGTTGTAGAGGCCATCGCGATCGGACGCCCGCCAGAACAAATATTGCTGCAGCGAAAGCGTAAGATCGTGCACGGGGGTCACCGCGACGCCTGCGCTGGGACTGATGATGTTCTGCCTCCCGATGTAGTCGATGTAGCCAAGATACGAATGGCCGTTGGGATAGAGCTGATTGAAGGTGCCAACCCCTCCGCCGGGCTTCTTGTCGCCGCTGGCGTAATCGAACTCCAAGTACACACGCGGTGTAAGGTCTTTGACCGGCAAGGTGTAGCCGAGGACGGAGGTGAACATCCCGGCGCCGACTCGTCCTTGTCCGACATGGCCGAATTGCCCCGCTGCCTCCACCTCAAAGTCTAAGTTGGTCTGACCGATCTTTCCCGATGCACGTGCGCCGATGGTTTGTCGCTCTTCCCGCCCGGAGGTGCCGTTGAAGGCGACCCCCAAATTGTTGACGCCCAGCCAGTAAAGATCGAGATTCATGGGCAGAATATGCGCCGGCCCGTTACTGAAGACGCCGAAGAGCTGCCGGTCCGAGTTGGACTTGTTGAACTTATACTTGTCGACGATCACGGCCTGCGTCCAAAAAGGCGTAACGGTCCAGTCCGCGATCCGAACCATCGCGGCACCGCCGTCGAAGGTGCGAGCGATCTGGGTGAAGTCGCCAGGTCCGACCAGCCGCTGGGAACCGAGTATCAGCTCCTGACGACCACCGCGCAGTGTCACGCTCGTCTCCTTGCCGAACGGAATCATGATGTCGGCGAAACCGTTCAGGAGGTCGGCTTGATCGTAAAATCCGGTGCTATTACGGCCCTCGAGATCGCGGTCCGTTGCCAACGCGCTCCTCCCCTCGGCGTAGATGCGGAAATAAGGGGTCACGTGAAGATCGGCATTCAGCCGGAACCGGGACAGGAGGTAAGTATCCGAGCGCTTTGGTGCCGACGAGCCGAACTGGAATTGATCAAAGTATTCCACACGCTCACGGATCTGACCGCCGAGGCTAAGCCAAACATTCTGATCGGCAGTGAGCGGGATATATTTCAGGCGGTCCCAAAAATCGTCGGTCTTGCTAGTGTCCACCCCTTCCAGGGTCGACCAGTCCTCGTTGAACCGTCCCGCTGATCCGATCTGAAGCGCGGGCCGCTTTACTTCACCGGCAGCCTTTTCGCTCTGAGCCCACCCGGGAAGCGCGCCGTAGGCGAGCAGCGCTTGAAGAGCCACACTAATGATTACGGCGCGGTACCGACGCACCACATGTTCACTACCGCACCGGTTCGTGGTTACGAGCTTGAGAACGACCCCGTGTTCGGCCTTGCGGGGCTCCAAGCAGACGACTGTGCGATTTCCTTCCATGGCGTCAGCTCCTGAATTTCTTCTTCGAAGACTTCGGCATACCGTTAAACCGTATCTCAGGACTTACGACTTAGGTTTTTCTTATTTTTCGTGTTCTCGATAACTGGATCCGTGCCTTAAATTTTTCTGTAGAGTTCGCCAGGCGCTCCCAAGTCATCCCTTCGGACAGCCTCACACGAACTCCTCTCTCCACCGGTTTCCCCCGCGACATGGTTATGCCTTGGGCGGCGCGGTTGGCTAGATCGTAGCGTTGGTTGCAATCAGCGTAAGCTACAGTCCCAAGTCCAGAGTGCGAACCTTCTGCAGGCGCTGGCGGACGTCCTCCCAGTTGACGATCTTCCAGAAAGCCTTCACCCACTCGCCCTTCACGTTTTGGTATTGCAGGTAGTAGGCGTGCTCCCACATATCGAGCACGAGAAGGGGCACGGTGCCGTTCCCGATGTTGCCTTGGTGGTCGTACACCTGCTCGGTCACGAGCCGCTTGGCGAGCGGCTCCCACGCAAGCGTGCCCCAGCCCGAGCCTTGGACGTTGAGTGCTGCCTCATTGAGCTGGCCCTTGAGATTGGCCAGCGAGCCGAAAGAGTCTTTGATGGCATCGAGCAGCTCCCGTTCTGGCTCGCCACCGCCATGCTGGCTCATGTTGCGCCAGAAGAGTGAGTGCAATACATGGCCGGAGAGATGAAAGGCGAGGTTCTTCTGTAGCTGGTTGATGCCGGCGAAATCGCCCTTGTCGCGAGCCTCGGCGAGTTTCTCAAGGGTCGTGTTCGCGCCCGTAACGTAGGCGGCGTGGTGCTTGTCATGATGCAGCTCGAGCAGCCTCGCCGCGTAGTGCGGTTCGAGCGCCGCGTAGTCATAGGGCAAATCGGGGAGAGTGTAACGTTTATCCATCCTTAGCCTCCATATTTTTTGATTCGTGCAAATCGATGGCACTTTTGTAGACTAAGTGCGGCGGAGCCAGCCTCAGAACGCCGCAAGGTGGGTCGGAAGCGTGATGCGTTTGGGAACACGACAAGCGGATTGAAGAATTGCGAGTGACTATACAAGAGGAGACGTGCCACCAAATTCCTCTAGGGAGAAATCAGCTGCGTGGTAAAACAGCAAGCATCGAGCCAACCAGCCAAAGGGTTCGTCTCTTGTCCGTATCGATTACGTCGAACGCCGCAACGTCTGAAAACCCGAGATGAAAAAGCGGTTCAGAATCAGCCCGCTTCTTTTATATCGGCTGCTCCGCACGGAGATGTTGCGTCGATATATCGAACAATGTCGAAATACCGACACTACTACCGAGAGAAATCCCCGGCGTTCACATTTTGGAATAGAAAATTGTCGTCATCGTCGTTTCCGCCGCCACCGCCAAATTACCAACCGGCGCCGTGATGATGACTTTCAGCAAGGAGATCCTGCTCGCTGTCGTAGGTGCTGGCTGTCCGTTTCTTTGAGCGCTTACTGGCGATGAATCGGCGACCATGGCTTGAACAGCGGTCCACGGGCTGCCCTCATCTGCCAGTTGTTTGGCGATGGAGAGGCCGATCCCGTTCGAAGCATCGGCGTATTGATACCCTATTCTCTGCACTGTCTTGACCGGAGTCGAAGGAAAGAAAAGCTAGCACACAAGATATTTTGTGTCACGCATTTCCCGCGACAGGTACACCCCTATTTAGTTCAAGTATTGCTGAAGTCTGTCGCGCAGAAGGGGCAAGCTTAGCTGCGTGGGGCGCCGCCGCGTCGTGTTTGGCCCGGATCTTTTGATCACCCTGCGGCTTTGATAGGATGGTTGACGTTCAGACCTTCTACGCGTTCATTCGACCAATACACTGAGAAGTTTTTCTGATTCATTTCGGTGGAGGCGCGAGCATCTTGAAGCTAGACTCTCTGGTACGGCGAGTTCCCCATGCGGTTTGGCAATACGGGTTTGCCGTGCTGAGTGTCGCCGTGGCGCTGGGGATCACGAACTCGCTGGAGCGCTACACCACACTCCGAACTCCGATCTTTTACATAGCCATAATCATCAGCGCATGGTTCGGTGGAATGGGGTCGGGGTTGCTTGCCGTAGCGCTCTCCACGCTGGCAGTAGACTACTATTTTGCACCGAGGGGCCAGACGTCGGTGTTAAGCATAGACAACTGGCCATTCATCCTTCTGTTCTCATTGTCGGCCCTCCTCGCCTGTTGGATAACTGTTCAACGGAGGAAGGCGGAAGAGGCGCTCAAGCAGGCGCGCGATGAATTGGAAGCAAGAGTTGAGGAACGGACCTCCGACCTCCGGCGGGCTACTGAAGGGTTGCAAGCCGAGATCGTGGAGCGCAAACGGGGCGAAGAGGCCGTGCGCGAAAGGGCAAACCTCCTGGACCTGACACACGACACAGTCTTCGCGCGCGACATCAATGACGTCATCACCTTTTGGAATCGTGGTGCCGAGAAACTGTACGGATGGACAAAAGACGAGGCGATCGGCCAAGTTTCTCACCGCCTCATGCAGACGATCTTGCCGGTACCGTTGGAAGAGATCGCAGCAGAGCTAAAGAGCACGGGACGCTGGGAGGGGGAATTGATCCACACGCGCCGCGATGGGACACGGGTCGTGGTGGCGAGCCGGTGGGCGCTGCAGTTGGACGAACGGGGAAAGCCGACTGCGGTCCTGGAGACTAACAATGATATCACTGAGCGCAAGCGGGCGGAGGAAGCGCTACACAAGGCGCAGGTGGAGCTGGCGCACGTCACGCGGGTGGCGACCCTGGGCGAGATGACGGCCTCTATTTCCCATGAAGTCAACCAGCCGCTCGCCGCTGTTGTCACCAACGCCAATGCCTGTTTGCGCTGGCTTGCCCGCCAATCGCCTGACCTGGATGAGGCACGAGCCGCCGTGGAGCGCATCATCCGTGATGGCAGCCGTGCAAGCGAAGTGATCGGGCGAATTCGCGCCCTCGTCAAGAAATCTCCGCCGCAGAAGGATTGGCTCAATATCAATGACATTATCCTGGAGGTCATCGCCCTGGC
Organism: Deltaproteobacteria bacterium; assembly: GCA_005879605.1. Taxonomy (GTDB): domain Bacteria; phylum Desulfobacterota; class Binatia; order UBA9968; family UBA9968; genus DP-1. The sequence goes on along the minus strand of VBKE01000079.1, from coordinate 249 downwards.
TCGCAACGAAATGCACCGAAATCGTGTCTCGCTGCAGACTCGACTTTCAGATGACGTGCCACTCCTTCATGGAGATCGAATCCAATTGCAACAAGTGATTCTCAATCTGATCATCAATGGCATCGAAGCCATGAACGGGATCGACGAGGGGAGGCGAGAGTTAATCGTCAGCACTGAGAGAGAAACAAACGGATCGAACGGCCTGCTAATTGCTGTGCGCGATTCAGGGGTGGGGCTCAATTCGGAAAA
>VBKE01000580.1 GCA_005879605.1 Deltaproteobacteria bacterium | reverse complement strand
GGTGGAACGAATTTTGTCATTTTCTCTTAGGTATAGCTGGCCAACTGTTACGACTCTTTCCCCTTCGGTTAACCCAGAAGTTACTTCTGTCATCGCATTCGCGACAACCCCTAAACCTACCTTGCGAAGATTGGCGTGCCCACTGCTGTCAACAACAAACACCGAAGCCTGATCGCCTGACGGGTTAATGATTGCCACGCTAGGTACAACTGTCACGTCCTTGGCCGTGCGATGGATATGCGCAAATCCCGATAGACCCGGCTTCAAGCGGAAATCCGGATTGTTAATTTCTACGTAGGTGGTGAAAGTCCGCGTTACCGGGTCGATGTTCGGGTCGATCTTAAAGACTTTGCCCTGAAAGGCCTCCGCTGGAAAGGCGGGAAAACTGACTTCGGCGGAAAGACCCAACTGGACGGAGTGGATTTTTTCCTCCGTAACTTTTGCCGCCATTAAGACAGTTCCAATCGCTCCAAGTTTAATCACAAGCTGATCGGTATGGGTAGTCTCATCCGGATTTACTAGTCGCTCGAGTACGATGCTGTCAATGGGAGATCTTATCTGCACATGTTCAAGCGCGATCTCCGCCTGCCGCAGTCCCAAAGTTGCCTTGGCCAGCTCCTCGCGCGCATCAGCAAGCGCAATCTCCGCTTTCTCCAAATCGAGGGGCGTGCCCATGTGCTCCTTTACGAGAGCTATATAGCGTTCGACTTGCCGCGTTTCGTTCTTGATTTTGATATTGCTCGTTTCCACAAACTGTCGGTTGGATTCGAGGGTTGCCTGAATTAATCGGTCGTCCCAACGAACGAGAAGGTCTCTTTTTTTGACGATGTCGCCAATCTTCACAGGGACCTCAAGGACTCGGGCACTAATCTGTGTGGTAAGAAGGACGGTGTTGAATTGCTCCACCGTGCCGCTGCCTCCGATGACTTCTTCAAGCGTCTGTCTGCGCACCTGGACGGTTTCCACGGGTGACGGCGCATGCACGCCGCTAGCCTTTCCTGTGTCGGTGGAGATCATGTGAAGAACGGCTTTAAACGCCAGCAGACCAAGCGATTTCTTGGCGCCTGGTGGATAGTTGGGAGGAATCTCTCATTGGATCGGATTCGAGTTGCAGACAACGCGTGACGCCGTTTCCCTGCTGTGAGACATGGCACGACTTCTTTGGTGTCGTACCCATAAGGCCAGCAGAGCTGCGGTGATCACGCCGAAAATCAATAGTTCGTAAAAGCTAGACTGGACATTTTGTATGCTGAATAGAGCAGGAAGATCTTTGTGCTTAACCCCCACAATCAGTACCAATGGCGAGCGGAAGTCTTTCTCCCACGGCCACAATAGAGGAATGCCAGAGGCGGTCGCATTCCATCCGAGCTTTGTGCCGGTGAACAGATCAATGAGAAGATGTGAGCTGTATGCCAAAAAATAAAAAGTGGCGCTTCGCCAAAAACTGTCAGCTATCCGCCACAGGCAGCTGACGCCGAGCGCGACAAAAACGGCTGCTGCGAGACTGTGGATAAAGCCATGGTGCAGGTCCGCACCGACACCAAGGCCGAAGAGAAAATCGACGTCAGCCAAATTCGCAAGCAACACCAATAAGACCAGTTGCGGTAGGTATCGACGGCAGGCTGTGAAAAGGCGGACCTTCAAACGCGCGGTTAGAAGCAGGAATGTCCAAAAGCCCGCGAAACTGTGTGCTACTGGCGAAGCCACGGGATAAAAAGCCTCAGGGTTGCAGCCGCGCAAGCGCATTGTGTTCGCCTTGGACGTTGCTGGACTCGGGCTTGCCAAGAAGTCTGTCGTAAACGCGTTCGATTCTCTGGCATATTTGTCGCCAATCAAAATTGGCGAGGACAGTTATGCGCGCGTTCGCTGCCAACCGGGCCGCCAGCTCGCGATCCTCCAGCAGTGTGATGATTCCCTTGCCGAGCGCTTCGCAATCGCAATCCGGCACAATGAACGCGTCGTGCAAATGGCGCAAGCCTTTGGCCGCGCCTTCAAAGCAAACGATTGGCTTGCCTGCCAGCATGTAGTTTAAGAGCTTGACCGGATGGCCGGGACATTCCGGGCGCGAAATCACTGTCACGTTGGCGAGCGCGAGATAGCTCGGCAAATCCTCGAGCGAATGCGGCGCGATCCACATAATGGCATTAGAAATACCGAGCTGATTTGCTAGCTTTTTGTGTTCTCTTTCATGGGATTCCGACACGAGGGGACTTACCATCGTCAGCAGAACATCTGGTAGCTGCTTTGAAACCACGGCGAAGGCGCGAAGCAGATAGGTATACATCACGATCGCACGGCCATTAAGTGAATGACGGCGGCGGATCTTGTCCGGATCTGCGTTGTCGAACATTTCTGGCACGATCCCCGCGGGGATCATATCCAGTTTTCTCTCGGGGATTCCGCGCTTCACAAACCACTGCTTCAGCTCGGGCGATACCGCTGTGACGTGATCGGGAAAAATTGGGACGAACCAATCCAGTCCGCGCGCGATTGCGCGGGCGAGCCAAGCCGGTCGAATGAAACCGTAACCGGCCAACTCGTCAGACATTAGGTTGACGGCATTGTAAAGCAGTGGGCGACGAGTGGTCCATTTTGCCATCGCGCCGATCAGCGCCCCTTCATAATTGTGCGCGTGAATAACATCGATACGCTCGCGCTTGACCACGCGACGAAGCAACCGCAAAAGCGCCAAATCTTCCAGAAATTTCTCCGACGAAGGCCCTACCTTAGCGTTAGTCTCGGGCCGAAACGGTCTCGTCCTATGAACTTTTGCATAGCGAACCGCGATGTCTTTCTGGCCCGTCGGATATGTCACGATGTGCACAGCATGTCCCATCTGCGAAAGGGTATCGGACATCTCTCTGATACTTGCCGCCGACCCATGATTAGCGGGGAATGGACACGCGGCCACCATGGCGATCGAGTAGCGCGCCGCTCGCCTCCGCGGATGTGACGCAGTTCTTATGTCGCCGGCTGAAGCGTCGATTTCAAACATGTGCGTCAATAGATCGGTTATTCGAGATACCCCAGCGCCCGAAGACGTTCTTCAACTTTAGCTGATTCCTCCTCTGTGTAATCGCTCGGGCGTGTCTCGGAGATGCCAGAAGCAATCCCGGCTCGGACTGGATGCGCAGCCAGAAAGTCCGGTCGGACAGCGCTCGTCAGGACTTTGCCGTCCATATCTTCCGGCACAGGCACACCGAGCAAGTACAGCAGCGTTGGAGCGAGATCGATGAGCTGCACGCTTTCGATCTCCGTAGCGCTTTTCAGCACTAGCCCACGACCGATTAAGATTCCATTAAGCCGGTGCGTTCCACCCCATTCGCTGTCTTTAGATGGACGATGCTCGCGAATAATAACAGCCGGTTTGTCCCTGTCCTTGGCAAAACTTGGCTCCGCTGAAAAAAGACTATCTTCGCTCCACCAGTCGAGTACGATGTCGGCGGCTTCGCCGGAAAACGGGCCATCAAAGAGTTCGTCTCGGCGATGGACGCGGGCGATTACTGGTTTGCCAGTGCGTGGGTCTTTGAGCTCATCC
>VBKE01000327.1 GCA_005879605.1 Deltaproteobacteria bacterium | reverse complement strand
ACCGGTACCACCGACAGCGTGATGTCTGCCTTGGTTTCACGATGGCGTTGAATAAAATCCGCGTAATTCATCCGGTACAAGTGATCGCCGGAGAGAATCAGGTACTGATCGACATCCCATTCCTCGAACAACCAGAGATATTTACTCACGGCGTCAGCAGTTCCTTCGAACCAACTCGGGCTTTCCAAGGTTTGCTGGGCCGCCAGCACTTCGACAAATCCCTGGGAGAAGCCTGCCATGCCGTAAGTGCGCGTAATATGCCGGTTGAGAGAGGCCGAGTTAAACTGCGTCAAAACGTAAATCCTTTGGATCTCAGAGTTGATGCAGTTACTGATGGGAATATCGATTAAGCGATACTTGGCAGCCAAAGGAACGGCCGGCTTCGCTCGGAGTTTGGTTAGTGGATATAGCCGGGTTCCGGCACCTCCGCCCAAAATAATGGCCAATACTCTTTTCACTCAGCGACCTTCAGTGTCCCCGGTTGATCGTCCGCGCACAGTGTCCCACTGGCTATCCCTCGTTTTGTGCAGAGATTATTCAACCAGCCGCGGTCATGTCAACCCGATTGCGAAGATTTAGACATCGCGCTTGAAAGATGGCGCGGCCTCGTCCTATGCTCGCTGGCATGTCACAGAAAAAAACATCTTTCGGTCTCACGTTGTCCAACCGGGCGCTGGTTACGCGGGGAACGCGGCCAAAGGAGCTTATCGACATGGCCGTGCAAGCCGAGAACACCGGCGCGATCGACGCTGTCTGGGTCGGCGACAGCATCCTCAGCAAGCCTCGGTTGGAATGCATTCCGCTACTGGGCGCCATCGCCGCGCATACTTCGCGAGTGAAACTCGGCGTGGCGTGCATGGCCACCATCGCCCAACGTAATCCCGTGCTGCTTGCCTTGCAGTGGGCGAGTCTCGATGTGCTATCGAGCGGACGCACATGGCTGGCGGCGTGCATGGGATACCCGGCGAGCCAACATCCGATGGCGGCCAAGGAGCTCGCAGTAATGGGCGTCCAAAGCAAAGAGCGGCCGGAGCGATTGGAAGAAATGATTCAAGCCCTGCGAGTCCTTTGGTCCGACGAACACGCCAGCTTCCACGGCAAGTACTATTCCTTCGATGACGTGAATCTCTTGCCCAAACCCGCGCAACAGCCCTGCCCGATCTACATCGCGGGTACCCCGCGACCTACTCAGATCGGCGAGCGCGGCGTGGAGCGCTCCTTACGGCGAATCGCTCGCTACGCCGACGGTTGGATGACCAATCAGATCGATCTCGCAATGTTTCAAGACTACCTGGGTCGATTGCGGGGACTGTTGGTCGAGGAGGGGCGAGACCCGAACGAATTCAAGACCGTTTTGTACTACGGCACTTCCGTGAACCGTGATCGAGAGCAGGCGTTTCGCGAAGCCAAAGCTTTTCTCGACGCGTATTATCAAAAGGACTTTACCCGCCAGGGCGTGGAAATCTGGACCGCCTGCGGGCCAGTCGAACATTGCGTCGACTGCGTGCGAGGATTTATCAACGCCGGGGTCGATCACGTCACCATTCGCCCGATCGGTCAAGATTTAAACAAGCAGTTCCGCATTTACTTGGAAGAAGTTCTTCCCGGTTTGAATTTAGTAGCCGGTAATGCCGCTTAGCTCCCTATCAAACTGCTCACTCCCAGCTTAACGCCGGGAAGTTCACCCCAGGCTAGAAGCCGACAATAACTTCCGGAGTATCTCGCGCAAAGGGCGCCAAGGAAAAAACTTCGCCGCGCTAGGTTTTTTGTGGTTGATTTAGCCTTTATTCATCCAACCACATCAGCTTCGCCGGATTGTCTTTCAACATCACCTTGACTTCCTCCGGCTTGATACCAAAGCCGAGCAGCGCCCGGATGAAGACGCGCATGCCGTCGATGGCGTCCATGTGAAGCACCTGGCCGAAGTCACTGCCAATGATGCAGCGCCCGGGGCCGATTTCTTTGATCGTGCGAATCGTTTCCATCGGGTCCGCCACCGGCTGATAGAGACTCGGAATCATCGGCTGGCAGTACGTGCCGACATAAACGCCTAAATCGCGGAGCTGCTTCATCTCATCCAGCAACAATTTGTTGAGTTCCAGCAGCGGGTGATCGAGCGTCGCCCTCACCCCAATATCTTTCGCCAATCGCGCCAACGGCAGCAGTTCCTGAAAATCGGTGTGGCCGAAGCCGATGCCGACTTTCTTTTCCGCGGCCATCTCCATGATCTCTTTCACTTCCGGCAACACTTTGCCGTCCTCGCTGCACAGACGCACGCCCTCTTTTTCCGGGTGGCCGGCGCCGCGCCAGAAACCGTAGGAGGTGAAAGTCGGAAACCAAATCATTTTGAAGTTGGGATACTGAAGCCCGACGCGAACGTACTCCGGTCTCATGCCGAAGCACATCCCCACGCCCCCGTAAACCTCGACGCGATGGGCCAGCTCGCCTCGCGCGATCATGTCGTCGATGTGCCGCTGCGTCAGATAGGCCGACGTTGCGCTGATGTTCCAGTGGTCTTTAAAGGCAACGGCGCGCATGCCGCACTTGGACGCCTCGACGGCGATCTGAAGCATGTCCTGAGAACGATGGACGAAATCCGGATAAGCGTGGATGTGGCAGTCGATGGCGCCCTGTAACAGCTCGTTCTCTATCCCCGGATAGATCTTCAGCATCTCCGGGTTGTCTTTGAGCATTTGATAAAAATAATCCTTCGCGTTGAGCTCGCGTACCCGCGCAACGCTCAAAGTCCGGCCGACCATTAACTGTTCTGCAGCCGCAGCATCAGCAGCAAAATCACACATGGAAAAATCTCCCTTCTTCAATTTGCGATTTTAGATGCGTGGTGAGCTCAGTTGAACGATTTAATCCAAAATCCGAAATCCAAAATCTAAAATTAATTAAGAATTCCCCCACGCCTCTAAAAATCTTCTTGCATCCTCGACCGGCTCCGTCACCGGCACATAGGGAATGACGAGCCGCGTCGCTCCCGCTTCCTCAAACGCGACCATTTTCTCTTTAATCTCCTTCACCGAAGTCGCGGGAACCACCGGCAGCTTATCCATGTAGTCGTCGGTGAGCGCCGCCATCGCCGCCTTGAAGCCGCCCTTTTGAAACGCTTCGTGGATCGTGTTGACCTCTTTTTCAAAGCCCATGCCTCTCAACATATCGCTGTAGTGATCGGCGATGTTGTAAAAGGTCAGCACCTGCCGCAGCTTGGAGCGGGCCAGCGACTTGTCGGGATTCAACGAAACGCGGCTCTTGGCGATAATCTCGATTTTGCTCGGATCCCGCCCTGCTTCCTTCGCGCCTTCGCGGACACGTTCGGCAATTTCCTTGACCTTCGCCGGCGTCGCCATGTTGATAAAAACCCCGTCGGAAATTTTTCCGACGAGTTTCGTCATCTGCGGCCCAAGCCCCGCCAGATAAACGGGCAGGTTTGGAAAGCTCGGCTTCCACGAGAGCTGAAATCGTTTGCCAGTCTGGTAAATCTCTCCCTCATATTCAACTCGCTCACCGGCGGCGACTTTGCGGACGATGTTGATATACTCACGCGCCCGCTTGAGCGGCCGGTCGAAGACCCCGCCATGCCAGGCGGCAATGCTCTTATTGGCGACACCGAGTCCGAGCAACAATCGCCCGCCGGAGAGATCCTGCAAGGTCGCCGCCTGAATTCCCAAGGTCACCGGACTGCGGCCATATATATGGTAGATGGCGGTTCCCAATTTAATCTTCCTGGTCCGGCTCGCCACCGCCGAGAGCATAACGATCGGATCCGTGCTGTTCGACTCCCCTTTCCAAAAAGCGCCGAAGCCGACTTGCTCCGCCAATTCGATCAATCCAGGGACGTCGGCCGCCGGGTAGTGAGCCGCCGAATTAATCTCAACGTCATAGATCATACTTGTCTCCCTTCAAACTCGTGAAGCGTTGAGCCCTTCAATCCTTCACAATCCGGGTGATTCCCTTGGCAGCAAATTCATCAATAGCCTCTTGACCGTATCCGATCTTACTGAGAATGGCCACCGTTTGTTCACCCAACAGCGGCGGCGGCGTCGATATTTTCTTGTTTAGATTATCGTACTTCACCGGCCCGCCAATGAACGTAAGCTTACCCGCTTTGGCATGTTCCAACTCCTCCGTGAGTCCGAGATGTCTGACCTGGGGATCGGCCATGGCTTCCGCGATGTTATATAACGGCGCAACCGGAACATCGTTGGCTTCCAATCGTTTCAGCCATTCATCTCTTGTTCTAGTTCGAAACGTCGGCACCAACATCCGCTCGAGCGCTTCGAAATTTTGCCGCCGCCTATCCCTTGTCTTGAATCTTCCATCAGCAACAAGATCGGTTCGCTCCGCCGCCTTTAGCAGCGCAAGCCAGAATTTCTCCGGAACGGAACAATGAATCGCCAGCGGCAACCCGTCTTTGCATACAAAAGCAAAAGCATGCGCGTTTCTTACCCTCGTCATGCGATTCGGCACGTTTCCGGTTCTCAAGTAACCCGCCGCCGTTTCGCCTATGAAAGAGAGCGTCGCCTGGAGCAGCGACGTTTCCACTCTGCATCCTTTACCTGACTTCGCGCGCGCCATGAGCGCGCCGAGAATCCCATATCCGGCAGAGAGCCCTGTGACGTAATCCGACACCGCCATTCCCATGACCTTCGGCTCATCGGAATCGCTCAGCAAACTCAACAAACCGCTGATCGCCTGTCCCAGCGTATCGAAGCCCGGCTTCTCGACATAAGGCCCGCTCTGACCGAAAGCGGAGATAGAGCAATAAATCAGTCGCGCATTCAGCGCATGCATCGCCTCATAGCCGAGACCTAGTCTATCCGCCGTGCCGGGACGGAAATTTTCTACGAAGACATCGGCCTTTCTGGCGAGGTCGAGGCAGATTTTTCTTCCTTCCGGCGACTTCAAATCGAGAACGATGCTTTCCTTGTTCCGGTTCAGATGAGCGAAGTTAAAACTAAAATAAGGGTCCGGCGCAAAATAACGATACGGATCGCCTGCGGGCGGCGATTCGATTTTGATCACGCGCGCGCCGAGATCCGCCAGCAGCGCCGTGGCATACGGCCCGGTGACGAACGTGGCGCATTCGATTACCGTGATATCCGTGAGAATCTGGACGGGCATGAATTTTTTCCGGCTTAATCTTTCATGGATTTCTTCACCGTGCAAACCGTCAATTAACCCGTCCATACTCCGGCAATTTAGGTAGTAACCCCAATCTGATAAGTTTGTGACGATGAATAGGTCGAAGCTCTCGCCTAAATTTAAATCGCTCCCGCTACGTCAGCGACAGCGGCCTCAGCCATCTCGGTTGAAATCGAGGCCTGTGCTTCGCAGGACGCCCAGCGAAAACCTGCAGCCAGCGCTGGAACTCTCTGACCTATGCCTCGCTTTGCGTGAAGCCACAGAGAAACTGATGGAGCAACGATTCGCTCCAGCTCTCAGCAAGGTGAACCAGCTCGAGGCAGCGTCAGAGCTGTCTGAATCAAGCCGGAAGGGCGCGGCGCACACGCCGGAAGTAGCGCTTCACCGGGGCGCCACCAGGATCTCATCCCGCGGAAAGTAATCCATGATCTCCGCGCCATTTTTGGTGACGACGAGCATATTTTCCAATCGCGTACCGCCGATGCGGGTTTCACCTTCGCGCGACTCAACGGCGATCGTCATTCCCTCTTCAAAAACCTGCGGATGGTTGAAAGACCACAAGCGGTTGATGATGGGCATGTCGTAACCGGTGCTCGTCCCGAGGCCGATGCCGTGGCCGATTTCACTGGCAAGAATTTCGACTTCGCTCTGGTACCCCCATTTGCTCGCCGGCGGAAAATGCTTCGCCGCGTCCGCCGTTGTCTTGCCCGGTTTAATTTCTTCGATGATGGCATCGATACGCTCGCGCACCTGTTTATACCAGTCTTTCTCTTTCGCCGTCGGCTCCCGGCCCACAATGAAAGTCCGATAGGTGCAGCTGCCGTAACCCATGTAAGTGGCCCCGCAATACGACCCGTAGACCAGATCGCCGACCTGGATGATACGGCTCGTCGCATGGCAACCACGGTCGAAGGTCATCGGTCCCGTGCGCCACCCTCCCGGAACAGCGGATTCCAGGCCCAATTCATAACCGGCGGCGGACTCGAGCGCCATCAAATCGGTATCTTTCATCCCGGGTTTCAAATTCTCCCACACGCGAAACCACACGCCGTCCACCATGGCGGCGCACGTTTTCAGACAGCTAATCTCATCTTGATTTTTGACCATCCGCGCTTCGAGCATGAGATTGCGAGTGTCTACAATATTCTTGACGCCGGCATTGACTAATGCTTCCCGCCCTGTGCCGTCAAAACCTCCGAGACCCAATTTCTCACCGAGGAGGCTACGCTTCTCAAGCTCTGCTTTGATCTCAGCAGCAAACGCCTTCGCCTCCTCCGCGCAAGCTTCCGGACCGGGCGAACCCGTTAACCAAGAACGTGCCGGCCGCCACTCTTTAATCCACGGACATTGGTCGGGCATCTGATGATAATAGCCATCGTGCTCGTACATCACCGGATCGTGTTCGGCGAAGAAGAGCACGTATCGGCACATGGGATAGGCGAAACCCTTGAGCGCCGTCAGATAGCGAATATTTTGGTGATTCGCTTCGAGGACCGCGGCAATCCCATATTTACGCATCAGCGTTTGCGCGCGCTCCACGCGCTGGCGCCGCATGCGGTCCGGGTTGAACCGCTCCTGCCAATCCGCCACTTCAGGACCAAATGTAAGCTTGGGTGCAAATCTGACCATCATGACCTCCCTATTAAGGCCTAAAATATTTGCATGTGACCGAATCTATCTTGAACTCCTCACGGCTTGCAACCATCCATTGAAAGTGCGGCTCGAATCTTGTAATCGGGAATGCGTGGGCAAGAACGCTAAGACTGCCAGCTGAGAAATAACTGCGAGCGAACGGAGATAAAGATGCCAGAACATGCTATTCGAGTGATCGATATCGACGGCCATGTCAGGGAAGCCGATGATTTGTGGCAGCATTATCTCGAGCCGCCGTTTCGTATACGCGCGCCGAGAATTGACAAGGTTCCTAACGGGCAACTGCTCTTTCTGCTCGAAAGCAAGCGCCACCATCGCAAGCCCGACGAAAGTCCTTTCCGCATCAAGTCAGACGATTCTCCCGTCAATGAACATCGTGACCTGGCCACGGATCCGCACGGAAGACTCAAGGACATGGATCGAGACGGCATCGAGCGCGGCATGCTCTTCCCGTCGGCCGCTCTCTATCTTCCGTCCGTCGAAGAAGAAGCCTACGCCGTGGCGCTCTGCCGCGCTTATAATAATTGGCTCTATGATTACTGCGGCGCCGATCGTAAACGTCTGATGGGCGTCGGCGTCATTCCGGTACAGGACATCAATGCGGCTGTCGCCGAGACGCGGCGGGTAATTCTCGAACTTAAATTCAAAGCTGTCTTCGTCCGGCCTAATCCGGTAAAGGGCCGCACGTTGGACGATCCTTACTACGATCGGCTCTACAAAACGTTACAGGACTTCGGCGCGCCGCTGATGGTCCATGAAGGCTCGGGCGCCTATCTGCCGACCGCCGGAGCGGACCGATTTCCGGGACAATGGTTTTTTACCCACACGGTTTCCCATCCCTTCGAACAGATGCTCGCGAGCTTAAGCCTCATCTGCAAAGGCACATTGGAAAGGCATCCGGATCTACAGGTCGTCTTTCTTGAATCCGGCGCCGGCTGGCTCCCCTATTGGCTCTGGCGCATGGACGAGCACTACGAGATTCTTCCCTTTCAAGTGGCGTGGCTAAAGATGAAACCGAGCGACTATTTTCGTCGTCAGTGCTACACCTCCTGCGAGCCGGATGAAACTCGCTTGGGCGAAGTGATTGAAGCCATCGGCGCTGAACGCGTGTTGTTCGCGTCGGACTACCCGCATTGGGACGCGAAGCTTTCCGGCTCGCCGCAGGCGATGCATTTGGATTAGCGGCTGAGCTTGGGCTGGAACGGAAGGGTGATGGAGTACTGGGGTCATGGAATATTGGGTTTGACATTTCCAACACTCCATTACTCCATCACTCCCCTAAATAGAGGGAGGCTTTATGGCTGGAATACCTAAGCTCGTCTCGTCAATGGGTACATTTATTGTTGCTAGCTTTCGCGCTAACCAATAGAAACGACAAACTTGAAACCAGAAACTGTGAAAGCGAGCCCTCGATGACCAACGCACACTGGACTAAAATCACCTGTCTGTTTGTTTTCTTACTGGCCCTTGCCTCCCCCGCATCCGCCCAATCACGCAAGGTAAACATCGCCTATACCGCGACGAGTCCCTATCAGGCGCCTCTCATTATCGCGAGGGAAGCGGGGTTTTTCAAAAAGCATGGTCTGGATGTCTCGCCGATCCTCACGCCGGGCGGTTCCCTCGGATTTCAAGCGATGTTAGGTGGTGACGTGGCGATGGTTTTAGCCGATGGCTCCGCCGCCGTCACCGGCAATCTCGCCGGAGCGGATATCGTCATCATCGCGAGCTTTCTCAACACGTTTCCTTACAGCCTGATCTCGCTGCCGGAAATCAAAAAAGTCGACCAGTTGGTCGGCGGCAAGGTCGCCATCAGCCGCTTCGGTAGCGCGACGGATCTCAGCGTGCGGATGGCGTTGACCAAGGTGGGGCTGAATGCGGAGAAGGATGTTGTCCTGCTACAAATCGGAACTCAGACCGCTCGGGTCGCGGCCTTGCAATCGAAAAACGTCCAGGCGACGATCATCACTCCACCTTTCACGTTGACGGCGCGCAAGATGGGATACAACACCCTCATCGACATGGCCCGTCTCAATATCCCGTTTGAGCTGACGGCCGTTTTGACGACGCGGGCTTTCATCAAATCGCAGCGCGACACAGTGGGGACGGTCATCGCGGCTCTGGCGGAGGCGATTCATTTCTACAAGACGGAAAAAGAGCCGAGCATCAAGATCCTAAGCAAATACCTCCAAACCACCGACCGCGAGGCGCTGGACGAAACCTACAAGGAGATCGCCCTGAAAGTCGTCCCGGAAAAACCCTACCCGACTCTTCCCGGCATCCAGACTATCCTCGACGAGCTGGCCCAAAAAAATCCCAAGGTCAAAACCTCCAGGCCGGAAGATTTCGTTGATATGAGCTTCGTGAAAAAATTGGACGATGAAGGATTCTTTCAGCGGCTGTACAAGCGGTGAAATTTGTGCCGGTCGATCGGGCCATTTCATGAAAGATTCACTTTCCCTTACGACGCGGGCACTCGGAGCCGTCGCAGGCTTTCTTGGTGGCGGCATACTAGGAATCATCGTACTTATTTTGGCGATGGTTCTTGCCCGATCCGACTTCGGGCTCGATAGTATTCGACCAGAAGCTTTGGTTAGCGCTATCGTGGGGGCAATTGTTGGTTTCTTTTCACTTAAGAGAGAATTAAAGGTTCTGGGAAAAGTTGTAGGAGAGGAATGAGTTTTTTGGTCGGAAAAACAGCCGGCCGATGGCTGCGCCACTGCGAACGGATCTCGGAATAATTCATTAGATCAGTCAATTGACCGGGAAAAACTGAGTATGCCATATTGAACAGCGTTGGCTTGCTCGGTTCGGAGTGAATATAGGAATTAGGAGACGCAACATGCTCACTCCCATTCGCATCGACAATCGTATTATCGGTTTTCTCGGCAAGCCCGGCGGCGGCGGTAAACAGCCCGCGGTCATTCATCTGCATGAGCGCTACGGCATTGTCCAGCACACGACGGATTTGGGACAGAAGTTCGTCGATGCCGGTTACGTGACAATCGTCCCCGATCTCTTCTCGCGCTTTACCGGCGATCGCGAAGCGCTGGCGCGGGGCAACGGGCGCTGCGAATTGAGGGACGATGAGGTGTTGCAGGACATCGACACAGTCGTCGCTTACCTGCGCGCGCTGCCGGAAGTCGAAGGGGGCAAGATCGCCATGTCCGGCGTGTGTCAGACGGGGCGGCAGCCGTTGCTCATCTCCGCCAAGCGAGATTATCTTTCAGCCGCCGTGGTGTTGTATGGGGCGATTTATCCCGATGATTGGAAATCCCATCCGCTCCGTCCGGAGCCCATTGATAAAATCTTGGAACAACTATCCTGCCCGATCGCTGGAGTATTCGGGGAGCTGGACAATTTAGTCCCCGTGGACAACGTAATACGCATGTGCGCCATCTTGGCCAAAGCCAAGAAGAGCTTCGACGTGCGCCTTTACCCTGAAGCGCCGCATGGTTTTTTGAACGACACGATGCCGGGCCGTTATCGTCTGTCACAAACCCAAGTCGCATGGAACCAGATTACGACGTTTCTGAAATCGGTTTTCAACGGCGAATGGAGCAAAGAGCGCGCGATCTGGCGCTTCGAAAGCGATACGTCCATTCACTACGACTTCACCAAGAACAAGCGTTGGGATTAGTCTGCGCTGCGCGAAGAATTTCAAATTGCAAATTTCACCCCTCGCGAAGCGCGCGGATCGCGCTTCGCGCAGCTTGACAGCCAGGGTCACTGGCGCATAGATTCGGCTTTCACGAGGCGAGGAGGCTGTTACGTCCCGACCGCAACGAGATACGCCGCTGGATCTTGTCTCCGTTGACGAAGAACACCCGATAACGACTCACCGTTGGTGGTGGCGTCTTCGCGACTCTGTGTCGAACTGGGTCGGGATCATCGGAATTCTAATCTTTTTTGGCGCTTGGGAAATCGCCACTCGCGCCGAGATTGTCAATCCCTTCTACTTTCCACCGTTCAGCAAGATTATCGCTAAAGGCTTCGAGCTTTTCGCGAACGGCTCGATCTGGGAGCACATGCGGTTCAGCCTCACGAACTTTTCCGTCGGCTTTGTCATTTCCGTGATTATCGGTGTGGTCCTCGGCGTTCCCATGGGCTGGTACAAAGGTGTCAGCAGGGCTTTTGATCCGCTTTTGTCCGGCATCTACGCGACGCCTCTGATCGCGCTGCTGCCGTTGATCATCATGCTCTTCGGCCTTGGGCCGCTCTCAAAAATTATCATGACCGTCCTCGCCGCCGTCTTTCCGATTTTGATCAACACCATGACCGGCATCGCCAATACCGACGATCGACTCATTACGATGGCGCGTGCCTTCGGCGCCAGAGACAGCACGATTTTTCTCAAAGTGTCGGTGCCCGGTTCTCTTCCTTACATCGTGGCCGGCATGCGAGTGGCCTTGGGCCGCGCGCTGGTCTATATCGTTGTCGCCGAACAATACGGCGCAGCTATGGGTCTGGGTTATCTGAGTTCGGTCGCGGCGCAGCGCTTTCAAATGGCCGCGATGTTCGTTCCCATCGTCATTATCGCTGGTCTCGGCGCCGGCCTGAACGAATTGCTCAAGGCGGTGGAGCACCGCTTAGAGAAATGGAAACCACAAAAATAATTCGAATAGAGGGACAAATGAAGTCCGCAACGAGATTCATAGCATTGTTGTTTCTTGTTTTGGCAATCGGGATCTGTACTCGTCCTGGAGAAAGCAACGCCCAAGGCGCAAAGATGACCGTCGGCCAGACCGGAACCAATCCCGGGACCGCTCTCTACTTTATCGCCGAAAAGGAAAAACTGTTCGCCAGGCACGGACTCGACGTGAACATCGTCAAAACGAACACGGCGGCCGCAGTGCAAGCCATGCTCGGCGGGAGCATGCAGATGGCCACTGGATCGGGAGCCGCCGCCTTCGTAACAGCGACCCTTGAAGGCGCCCCGCCCTTTGTGTTGGTTGGCTCATGGGTGAACGTCTTCCCGTACAAAGTGATGACCCACAAGGACATTACGAAAGTCGAAGATCTCAAGGGAAAAACCGGCCATGTCGGAGCGCCGTTTGGGACGATACCCGACACCGCCTTGAGATTCGCTCTGACCAAGCTGAAATTGGATCCGGACAAGGATGTCAAGCTCGTGCAGATTGGCAATGCCGATGCTGCGACCATCATCGCCGCGATGGACAAAGGAGAGGTGCAGTTCGGGCCGCTTGCGCCTCCCTTAGACCGGATCGCCGAGAAGAAAGGATTTCGATCTCTGATTTCCTTGCCTGAGCTGGGAATCCCCTGGCAGCAGAATGGCGAATGGGTCCAGGGCTCCTATTTGAAAAGCAACCGCGCGAACGTGGTTCGCTACATGCGGGCGATATCGGACGCCATAAAATTCTATTTTGAACAGAAGGAAAAAACCGTCAACTATTTGACAGAGTATCTCGGCAGCAACCGCGAGGATACGGAATATGCTTACCAGATGTTCGCCAAATGGGCGGACCGAAACCCCAAACCCAAGATTGAAGCCGTTCGGACAACCCTGGATGCCATCAAGAAGAACACGCCCAGGGCTGCATCAGCGGATCCTGCGTCGTTCGTTGACACCAGCATCATGGATCAGCTGATTAAAGAAGGCTATATTAAATAGTGGACGAAAGGCAGCTCGGAGCGAATGACGTAACCGATTACCGCAATCGCCGGTTTGACGCACCTGCCCCGCGCTGTTAGCATCCCGCAAAGTTTGATGATCTAAGGAGAACTTTTTGCGTGAAAATTTATAATTTCGACCTCCTCGCCTACCCCCACGTTCCCAAAGAAGCGCCGCGGACACCGGTGCCAAGCAGCTACTTCGATCCGCTCAAAGGCGCCGCGAACTACAACGAACACCTGGAAGAGATGATCCACTGCGAGGAGCTCGGTCTTGATGGCGTGGTCTTCAACGAGCATCACTACAGCGCGTACGGGACGATGCCTTCGCCCAACCTGATTGCCGCCGCTCTGAGCCAGAAAACGAAACGGATCAAGATCGGCGTCCTGGGAAACATCCTGCCCCTGCGTAATCATCCGGTTCGTGTCGCGGAAGAATACGCCATGATCGACTGCCTCTCCGGCGGCCGGCTGATCGCCGGGTTCGTTCGCGGCATCCCGCCGGAATATATCTGGTACGGCGTCAATCCGGCAGAGTCTCGTGGGCGCTTCGAAGAAGCCTATGAGCTCATCATGACCGCATGGACCCAACCGGTGTGGAG
Organism: Deltaproteobacteria bacterium; assembly: GCA_005879605.1. GTDB lineage: Bacteria > Desulfobacterota > Binatia > UBA9968 > UBA9968 > DP-1. The sequence goes on along the minus strand of VBKE01000327.1, from coordinate 12,220 downwards.
CTATGAGGGAAAATTTTTTCAGCTCAAAGACTGTGCGATCTGGCCGCGCCCTTTGCAACAACCCTACCCGCCGATATGGATCGCGGCGCGCAGCGCCGAATCCATCGAATGGTGCGTGAAGCGCCACCTGCCGACCGCTCAGGTCTATCAGACCACGGCACAGATCGAAGACACGTTCAATTACTATCGCAAAGTCGCCCGTGATGAAGGTTGGGAAGCGGCGCCGAACGATTTTATTCTCTGTCGTCACATTTACATCGACGAGATGGACAAGAAGGCGCAAGAAATCGCCGAGCCCGCGATGCGTTATTTTTTCACCGTCTTTAATCGGGGCTTCAACGAAGCGATCAACAAGGGAGCGGTCGACCAGCGGCTGGTGGCAGCGTTGACGACGGAACGGTCGTTTAATTACTTCCGCGAAGGTAACCGAGAGCGCCGCGATTTTTCCAAGCTGGACTGGGATGGTTTGATCAGCACCGGCTATCTTATCGCCGGCAACCCCGATACCGTCGCGCGCCAGATCTTAGATCAAATGAAACAGATCGGCGCCGGCCATTTCATGGGCATGTTCCACATTGGCAATTTACACCACGACAAAGTGATCTCTTCGCTGAATCTCTTCAAGAAAGAGATCATGCCGAGGCTACAGTAAAGCTCGGCGCCAACTGTTGACTTTGCCGAGCAGAAAACCGCGGGCTCGCACCGTCGTATCTTCGACACCGGCCGCATTTCTCTTTGCAGTGATATCGGATATTCTAAATAAGTTCGTTTGCTTCGAATCGGCCTCACGGCATAAAATAAAAGACCGACGACGGCCTCTTTTGTTTAGGCTTCAAAGTGGAGCCAGATGACATGAATCGATCGCTTTCGACGCCAACGCGATCTGCACGTCTCATGAGCCGACGCGAGATGCTTGAATTCATGGGCACGGCGGCGGCCGTCGCGATGTTCGGGTGTGGACGCGGGCAATCAGTCCCTCCGAATTCGATCGGTGGAGAGAATCTACAATCGACCGCAGTTGCCGCGGTCATCCCCTCTTGCGTAGTGCGACCCGAACAGACGGAAGGACCTTATTTTATCGACGAGAAGCTCAACCGCTCAGACATCCGTTCGGAGCCGTCGGATGGTTCGATAAGGCAGGGGGTACCGCTTCGGTTAGCATTCCAAGCTTCGCGGGTCGAAGGCGGCTCTTGTGCTCCTCTAAGCGGCGCTAGGGTTGATATTTGGCAGTGCGACGCGGTCGGCGTTTATTCGGATGTTCGCGACATGAACGTCGATAGTCGAGGCAAGAAATTTCTCCGGGGCTATCAAGTAACGAACGCCGGCGGCTCTGCGGAGTTCCTCACGATCTACCCCGGGTGGTATCCAGGGAGAGCGGTCCATATCCATTTTAAGATACGCAATGATCCCGCTTCCCGACAAGGTTACGAGTTCACCTCGCAGCTTTACTTCGATGAATCCATTACCGATCAAGTTCATAAGCAACCCCCCTACAACACCAAAGGACGCCGCACTACGACAAACGAAGGCGATTTCGGCTTCCGGCGCGGCGGAAAACAACTCATACCAACGCTGACCAAGAATTTGGACGGTTACGCAGCGAAGTTCGATATCGGTCTTCAGATGACCTGACCTTAGATTTGTTGCTGTCCTCAAAGGAGTCCGATTTAGACAAACAGATTGCATTCACCGCTATTTTCACGGACAGACAGCACACCTTTGACATGGCCGATGCCATGCTGCACTTCTTCAATCATCAAGCTCACCACAGGGGTCAGTTAACCACGCTTATCAGCCAGTTAGGATACGATTACCCCATTACCGGCGTGATGTAGATGCCGGGGTTGAAATTACCTGATTCTGCTACACAAAGATGTCACACGGTCTAGACGGCGTCCTCGAATGTTACCCGTTCTTGCGTGGCGTACCGCCGGAGATTCTCAGATCTCTCGACGTAGATGAGCTGCTTCTTCCGACCTCCACGATCCTTGAAACTAAGCAACGGCTGGAGTCTACGGTCAACGCCTGGATCGTAATCTATCGATGCAGTCAACAACCGCAGTTCTCGTCGCCGCAGCTTTGCAGAACCCTCGTCGCCGCCAGCTTATCCGCGAAGGACCACTCGCTCCTTCACCAGGCGGAAGAACGATTTGCCAAAAACGGCGTGAGTTTCGTTGCTTACGCGAGGCCGCTCGCATTCCGCAAGGATTTGGAATCGTGATCCAGTCAAGCTCGGAGCGTGACTACGGTACTTTCTCATTGCCAAGACGCCGCAGTCACACTATATTCACCTGCGGAATTAAAGACACGATTCAACGCTGGTTTGAATAGTTCGTCATCTGCAATTCCGGACAAGAGACTAAATTGACTGCCCACTGGGAGCGCTATCTCGGGCGCTGGACGAGCGGCGGGCTGATTGATCCAGCCACCGCCGAGCGCATCCGCGCTTATGAGTCGGAACAGGAAAAGAGCCAAGGACTGCGCTGGCCGGTGCTGCTGGCCATTGGTCTGGGTGGACTGCTGCTCGGCGCCGGGGTACTGCTATTCGTCGCAGCCCATTGGGATGCACTTTCTCCAGGTGAGCGCTTCGGACTAGTCTTGCTTCTCGTAGGAGTCTTTCACCTCGCGGCAGCCCTTGCTACGGAACGATTCCCGGTTCTGTCGACGGCACTCCACGCGGTCGGCACGATCTGCCTGGGCACGGGAATTTTCCTCGCGGGCCAGATTTTCAACCTTCAAGAGCACTGGCCCGGCGGCTTCATGCTTTGGGCCTTGGGCGCTTGGGTGGCATACGCGCTCCTGCGCGATTGGCCGCAAGCGGCGCTTGTGGCTGTGCTCACGCCGATGTGGCTCAGCGGTGAATGGATCGAGGCGACGCGCGGATGGATTGGCAGCCAAAAGATCTTGGCTGAAGGATCGTTGGTCTTGTCGGTCACCTATCTAACCGGTCTCTTGCCGGGAAGGGAGACTTCGGTGCGAAAAGCGCTCGCCTGGATCGGCGGAATTACGCTAATCCCACTTACTCTCGCCGTGGCAGAGTCGAGTTTTTTCGACTATCGGAGTCAACCGTCGCTGCCGGCCAGTTATCGCACCTTTGGATGGATGCTCGTGCTACTGCTGCCGCTCGCGCCGGCCTGGTGGTTAAGGCGGGGCGCCTCATGGATAAATCTGATCGCTACCCTTTGGGTGATCTTGTTGGGCGCAACGAGCCTTCGGGCAGAGCCTGGTGAAACCTTGCTCCGTTATCTCTGGCGCGACGTGGGGCCATACGGAATATGCGCACTCGGATCCATCGGACTGGTCGCGTGGGGTTTAAGAGAAGCTCGCAAGGAACGGATCAATCTCGGCATTGCCGGTTTCGCTCTGACGGTTCTTTTTTTCTATTTCTCCTCGGTAATGGATAAACTCGGCCGTTCCGCCAGTCTCATCGGCCTGGGCTTGCTGTTTCTGCTCGGAGGATGGCTGCTCGAGAAGACGCGCCGTCGCCTCATGGTAAAGCTGGAGAGTGCCCAAGCATGAAGCCGTTCATTAACGGTTTGGTAATCGCAGTCGTACACGTCGGTTTGGTGGCCTCGCTCGGCGCAAAGCTTCTCTACGATCGCGCCACCCGGTCGCGCGTGTGGGCGCTTGCTGCGCCTTACGACCCCAGCCTTCCGATTCGCGGGCGTTACGTCAGGCTCGGGCTCGTCGTAGAGCCACGCGGAATTCAGGAAACAAAGCCTGGCCTTCAGCGGCCGCTGCCACAATCCGTCGACTTGCGCGTCGAGAATGGCCGGCTCATAGCTGAAGCGTATCCTCAGGAGGGCGCCTACTCTCCTGCAGATCTCCACGTCCGGTTCATCGAACGTCGCGGCGAGAAGCTCGCAATGCTCGACCAGCCGATCGCCTTCTTCATTCCCGAACATATCCCCGATCCATCGCGTCGTCCTCCGGGCGAAGAACTTTGGGTCGAAGTGACGATTCCCAAGAAAGGCCCTCCCCGTCCGATCCGGCTGGGCGTGAAAAAAAGCGACGGTCCGATTGCGCCGCTGGAAATTAAATGACTGTCACAACCTCCCCCGACCAGATCCGCCGGCTCGTGCACGAGCTTTATGATGCTTGGTCTCTGCATCAACCGGAGCGCATCGACGCCATCTTCACGGACGATGCCATCTACGAAGATGTCGCGGGAGGTCAGATCGTCCGCGGGAAGGAAGCGATCAAGCAACTCCAGCGCGCCGCGTACGCCTGGGCGCCGGACTTCCGCGTGGCGATGAAATCTCTCGTCATCGGAGACGACACCGCCGCGACGGAGTGGGTCAGCGAAGGCATCCAGACCGGCCCCGTCGGCGACCTCCCCGCAAGCGGCAACAGCTTTCAACTGCGCGGAGTTTCGATTCTCACATTTCGTGACGGCAAAATTGCCAAAGTCACCGACTATTACGACATGGCAAGTTTCTTACGGCAGTTAGGCGATACTAACTGAGACTAAACGGCGCCGAAAGTTATAATGATGTTACGTGCGCGTGCGTAACTGTTCATTTCGTTTCGTTCCTAGTCTTGACATCGAACCGCCCCTCTCATATTTCTGCCTGAGAATACGTCGTCATTGTTCGTTAACTCGTGCGACGGCGAAAACTTTCCTATTCGCCATTGTAAATGTGCAGTAGTTATGAAGAGAGCCCTGGCTGAACTTTTCGCTGCGCTCTTCGTTTTGTCCGTTTCGCTTGCTTATGGATTGGAGCGACCGGTTCGGATCGTTTATCCGGGGATCAGCATCGGGGCGATGGTGCCGGCATTGGCAATCGACAAAGGCTTCTTTCAACAGGAGAGACTCCAGGTCGAGTTCATTGTAATGCCGGCCGCCACCGGCATTAGCGCCCTGATCACGCCGAAAATGCCTGTCGGTGATATCGTCGATTTTCACCTCTTGAGAGAGGCGCGCGCAAGCGCGCCCCGAGCGAACCAGAGAGAAGGAAAATAGATCATGCCAAGGGCCAGGAAGCTCCATCTCGATCCGGTTAAATATGAAACGTTCTTTCATCGCCTCTGGGCGATCGGCGAGGAAGGAAGGAGCTCCATCCAAAGGGTCACCGCCTCGCCTATTGTATCGCAAGGCGGCGAATGCATGGCATCGTTCTATACCGCAGAAGGCGCGATGATCGTCGCTTGTTCCGGTCACCTGAGATTTGCCGCCGCCACTTCCGACGCGATCAAAAAACTCATCGAGTGGTATTCGAAGAGTCCGGGTTTCTTCGATGGCGACCAGTTTTTCTTCAACGATCCGTATGTCGCCGGCGCTCACACCTTCGATATGATGATCATCAAACCCGTCTTCTATCGCGGAAACATGGTGGCGTGGGTCTCATCGAGCATTCATACGGCCGACACCGGCGGCCTTTTGCGCGGTCTCGCCAGCGAAGTCTATCATGAAGGCATCCGCATCCAGGGATTGAAACTGGTTGAGAAAGGCGAGTTTCGCGAAGACGTGTTTCGCTGCCTCACCCAGCAATATCGCGATCCGGAATATGTGGGCCTGGATCTTAAATCACAGATCGCTTCCAACAACGTCTGCGCCAAGCGTTACATCGAGCTCATCGAAAAGCTCGGCCTCGATTTCGTCCGGCAGTCCGGAAGCAAAATGATCGCGGACTCCGAGCGGCTCGCTCGGGCGCGTCTGCGCAAACTTCCCGACGGCCAATGGTTTTCGCGGGTCTTCGGCACCGCGTGGGACAGGCGCGAGGGAAAGGTCAAAGAGTATCAAATCGCCTGTGCCATGGGAAAAAAAGGACAAGATCTGTTTCTGGACTTTACGGGAACCAGCGCCGAGATGACCGACAGCACCAATTCCACCTTGGCCGGAACCATCGCTCAAATTGCCGTCGTCATGACCGACTTCCTTTTTTGGGACGTACCCTGGAGCGACGGCAGGCTCCGCCCGGTTAAAATTCATGTGCCCGAAGGGAGCATCTTGAACTGCACTTTTCCCGCCGCTTGTGGGGAGGCTCCGGCAGTGGGCGTCTAGGCGAAAATTGCCGTGAGCGACTGCATCGCGCGAATGCTTTACAGCGCGGGCAACCAGGATATCAACGCGCCCTGGCAAGGGGTGTGGTACGCGGGAGGTCCCGGATTTTTCTATGGAGGGCATCATCGCGACGGCATCCCCGTCGCCCAAGGTCTTTACGACTCGCATGGAGCTGGCCTAGGCGCCACCCCGACGCGCGATGGAGTGCATTGCGGCGGGAACATGAACATCCCCTCCGGTGGAATCAGCGATGTCGAGCGCATCGAGATGCAGTATCCGTTTTTATACTTTACGCGCAATTTTCACCTGAATGGCGGGGGCGCCGGCAAGTTCAACGGCGGGACCGGCAGCTTTCGGGTTTACATGATCTACGGCTCACAGGATTGCAGCGTCAGCTACCGTCCGTATAGTCGCCTGCCGGAAGGCGTCGGTCTTTTTGGCGGCCACCCTGCTGGAATCGGCGGAATCCGCGCGGTCTATCGAACCGTGGGCGCTTCACTTTTGGAGCGATTGAAGAGTGGCCAATATCCCATCCAGCCGGATCAAATCGACGGCGATCATTGGGGAACGGTCGCGCACCCGGTCGAAATTAAAGGGAGAGTGAACCTTCCCGAGTTCACGATTGTGGCGGACTTCGTCGCCGGTGGCGGCGGCTATGGAGATCCTCTCGATCGCGCACCCGACCTGGTCGCCAAAGACGTAAGGCGCGGCATTGTTTCACCGCGGATCGCGGAGGAAATTTATGGCGTCGTGTTGAGTCAAAATCCCGCGGCCTCGGATAGCGTCGCCACCTTGAAGCGGCGACAGGAGATTCGGGATGAGCGAATGCGGGAGAGCAAACCTTTTTCCGGGACGACCTCCAGTTTATCGGACACGGTTGGGAGATCGACAACTTGGGAACAAGTTCTCAAATTCCACGAGTATCTGGCAATCGCGACGAACGGCAAAACCGAGGCGATCCGCTGCGTCCGTTGCGGACATTTCTTTTGCCAAAAGCACGACAATTACAAGCTCTACGCCCTGCGCCGCGAGCGGGATCTTTTTGATCTAGCGCAGCGTCTCGTGCCGTCCGGGGAGTCTTATCTCGGCGGGTACGTGGAATACACCTGTCCGGGTTGCGCAACGCTTCTGCAGGTGGATAGCTTTTGCGACGCATTTCCAAATTCGAAAGAGCCTTTTCACGACTTCTTTCAACCACGGTCGTCAGGGCCATTCATGTAATAGAGGAGAAAGACAGCATGGCATCGAAAGCGCAATACATTATCGGCGTGGACACCGGCGGAACATTCACCGACGTCGTGGTCCTGAGTAACGCAGGCAAAGTGTGGACGGCGAAAGCATCAACCACACCGGACGACTTTTCTCGCGGTGTCATGGACGCGGTCGCCGAAGCAGCGCGCGCCGGGGGAATGGAGAGCGCGCAACTTCTCGAACAAACCATTCTCTTTAAACACGGCAGTACGGTGGCAACCAATGCCCTCATCAACCGTAGCGGCGTCAAAGTCGGCTTCATCACCACTAAAGGATTCGAAGATACGACGGAAATCATGCGCGCCATCGGCCGCGTTGACGGTCTTTCGCCCGACGAAATCAAACACGTGACCTGGATTACGAAGCCGGAGCCTTTTGTCCCGCGTGAACGAATCATCGGCGTGCGCGAGCGGATGGATTACCAGGGCAATGAGATCGTTCCACTCAATTGGGACGATGTCATGGCCGCGATCCGGCGACTGATCGAAGACGACAAAGTTGAAGCCGTCGCCGTGAGCCTCATGCATGCCTGGGCCAACCCGAGACATGAAGAGGAAATTCGCGCGCTCACAGCAGAAGCGGATCCGCAACGAAAAGTCTACTGGTCCTTCGGCAGTTCGCTCTCGCAAGTCGCCGGCGAATATGCTCGCGCCAATACCGCCATCCTGAATAGTTACTTGGGCCCCACCGTCGAACGCCACCTCAAAGGTTTGGAAACCAAACTGCAGGAGAGCGGTCTCAAAGGACCGCTCCTCATCATGCAGGGAAATGGCGGCGTCGCGCATCGCGAGCACGTGAGCGCCATCGCGAACCTGCAGTCGGGTCCGGCCGGCGGCATGATCGCGTCGGCTCACGTGGCCGGATTATTGAAACATGAAAACGTCATTACCACGGACATGGGCGGCACGAGCTTCGACGTCGGACTCATCACCGAGGGTTACTGGCGCTACGCGCAGGAACCCATCGTCGAGCGCTTTCGCATGCTGCAGCCGATCATCGATATTGAATCCATCGGCGCGGGCGGCGGCACCCTCGCGCAAGTGGAAGCGGAAACCGGGCGATTGCTGGTCGGACCGGGCAGCGCCGGAGCCAACCCCGGGCCGGTCTGCTACGACGCCGGCGGCGACCAGGTCACGGTCACCGATGCAGACCTCGCCCTCGGCATCATCGACCCGAATTATTTTCTCGGCGGCAGAATGACGTTGAACAAAGAAAAGGCCTTGCGCGCCATCGAAGAGAAGATCGCCAAGCCGCTGAAGCTCAAAATACACGAGGCCGCGGCCGGCATCTACGATATCGTCAATGCCAAGATGTCGGATTTGATCCGCCGCCAAGTCGTGCGCACCGGCTATCTGCCGGAAGAGTTTGTCATCTACGCCTTCGGCGGCGCCGGCCCGGTCCACGCTTCCGGCTTCGCCGCGGAACTGGGAATCAAGATGATCTACATTTTCGCGACCTCGCCGGTTTTCTCCGCCTTTGGCGCGGCGGCCGCCGATGTCATTCGGACGCGCGTCATGAGCTGCCAATACATTCTCCCGGCGGACCCCGCGGTGATTAATCAGCGGCTCGACGCCATCGAAGAAGAAATGGGCGCCGCGCTCACCGGCGAAGGCTTCAAGCGCAATCAGGTGGAGTTCCGTCGCTTCTTCACGATGCGCTACCGGCGCCAGACCGCCGGCGTTGAAATGCCCGTCGCTTGGGATCGCTTCACCGTGAAGCGCGTCGCGGAGATCCAGACCGCCTTTGAAAAGAAATATGAGGAGCTCTACGGTGTCGGCGCCGGTTATACCAAGGCGGGCAGCGAGATCAGCGAGATCCGTGTGGACGCCGTCGGGAAGGTCGCCAAGCCACGCTTGAGCGCCAGTCGCAAGAGAAAGAGCGACATCAAAGCTGCCCGCAAAGGCAAACGGCAAGTGTTTTTCACGCGGCCTGATCGTAGATTCATCGATACGCCCGTGTACGACTATGAGCGTCTCGGCACGGGCGCACGGATAAAAGGCCCTGCCGTCATCGAGCTCCCTTTTACGACAACCCTGGTGCCGCCGGAGCACAGAATCACTGTTGATTCTTATCGGAACCTGGTGATGGAAGTGAGATAAAAGAGAAAAGGGATTGTTGGAGTGATGGAGTAATGGAGTGATGGAAAACGCACGGACCAAATTCAATACTCCAGTACTCCAACACTCCAATGAGGCTAGGAGGAGTGCGATTATGAAAAGCAACGTGACAATATCTAAAATGCACTTGCTTTGCTTGATGATCACTGTCAGCACCCTCAGTTGGGGATGGGGCAGCCCCGCCTTCGCTCAGGCCGTTCGAATCGCTGTCGGCGCGGCGAGTGTCGCTTCGCTGCCGACCTGGGTGGCCCATGACGGCGGCTATTTCGCGCGCGCCGCCGTGCCGGCCGAGTTGATCTATATCCGCGGCGGGCCGCAAACCATGTCCGCACTGGTAAGCGGCGAAGTGCCTTTTGCTCAGATCTACGGCGGCGCACTGGTAGCGGCCGGTTTGACCGGTGTCGATACTGTGATCGTCGCCGGGTTAATCAATCAGCCGTTTTCTTCGGTCATCACCACAAAAGGAATCGACAAGCCCGAAGATCTGCGCGGCAAGAAAATCGGCATCAGCACCTTCGGTTCGGCCACGGATTTTGCGCTGCGGTTGGCGCTGAAGAAATGGGGGCTGAAAGCCGACAGCGAGGTCAGTATTCTGCAGATGCGCGGTGTGCCGGAAATCTTGCCGGCGATGGCTTCCGGCGCCCTCCACGGCGGCGTGCTGTCTCCGCCGACCAACATGATGGCGATTCGCGCCGGTTTCAAAGAACTCGCCTATCTGCCGCAAGTGGGCATTTCGTTCCAGCACACCAGTCTGGCGACGACCCGGAGATATATCGAGAAAAACCGCCCCACCGCATTGAAGGTGATGAGGGCCTATAGCGCGGCTATCGGACGCATCAAAGCTGACAAGGCGTTCACCCTTAAGGTACTGTCGAAGTATATGAGCACCACGGATTCGGTCGTGTTGGATTACAGCTATAATGTCGGACAGCCGTTGTTTCGGACCGTCTCCTACCCGACCCTCGAGGGTATCCAGGCTGCGCTCGATTTTCTGGCGGAAAAAGAGCCCAAGGCAAAACAGTTTCAGCCCAAGGATTTTGTCGATCTCTCCTTGTTGCAGGAGATCGAGAAAGCGGAAGCGAAGAAATAAATCCGGGAGTGATGGAGTACTGGAGTGTTGGAGTATTGGGTATTCGGACTGGCCTCCGAATGTTGCCGCGATTCCGAGTTCCCATCACTCCATTACTCCAACACTCCAATTTGATCCCGCGGAGGGCAATCCATCATGAACAAAATCGACCCCATCCGCTACGAGATGTATCTCCATCGCCTCTGGGCCATCGGCGAAGAAGGCCGCATGACCTTGCAGAGAGTCACTGCGTCCCCCATCGTCTCTCAGGGCGGCGAGTGCATGAGCTCCTTTTATGACGAGAAAGGCGTCATGGTACTCGCCTGCTCGGGCCATCTCCGTTTCGCGGCAGCGACCTCGGACGCAATCAGGAACCTAATGGAGCGGTTCAATAAGAGTCCCGGCTTTCACGACGGCGATCAGTTTTTTTTCAACGATCCCTATGTCGCCGGCTCGCATACTTACGACATGATGATCATCAAACCGATCTTTTACCGCGGCGAGTTGATCGCGTGGACCGCCACCAGCACGCATACCGCAGATACTGGCGGTGTTCTCAGGGGCGGCGCGTACGAAATTTTTCACGAGGGCATCTGCATTCCTGGGCTGAAGATCGTCGAGCGGGGAGAATTTCGCGAAGATGTCTTCCAAACGCTAACGGGGCAGTGCCGCGACCCGCAATATGTCGGCCTTGATCTCAAAGCGATGATCGCCGGCAACAACATCTGCGCCAAGCGATATCTCGGCTTGGTCGACAAATTCGGTCTCGAGTTCGTGCAGCTGGCCGGCGAGAAAATGATCGAGGATTCCGAGAATAAATCGCGCGCCAAGCTCAAATCCATGCCGGATGGAACCTGGGTGACTCGCCAGTATGTGACAACGCTCGACCGCAAGAGCCGAAAGGCAGTGGCGCAGCAGCTTTGTTGCACGATGACCAAAACGGGCGACGAGCTGCATTTCGACTTCACCGGCACGAGTCCACAGACGGACACGGATCACAATTCCACGCTGCCGAGCACCGTGGCGCATCTCGCGCTCGCGCTTACCAACACGCTTTTTTGGGACGTGCCGTGGAGTGACGGTAAGATGCGGCCGGTGAAGATCCATGTGCCGGAAGGGACGATTCTTAACTGCAAGTACCCTGCGGCTTGCGGGGCCGCGCCGCGGATCGGCAACGTTCTCGTCTCCACCGCCTGCGAGGCGGTGGCGAAAATGATTTACGCTTCCGGGCGTTACGATGACGTGAATGCGTCGACGACGGGAAATTTGGAATTCGTCGGCGGACCCGGCTACTTTTACGGCGGCCACACGCGCGAAGGGATCCCGGTCGCTCAGGGACTCTATGATATTCACGGCGCCGGTATGGGCGCCGCGCCGCACCGCGACGGCGTAAACACCGGTGGTCATATGAACATTCCCTCGGCCGGCATCACCGACATCGAACGGATCGAGATGCAATATCCATTTCTGTACTTCACGCGCTCACATAATCCCGACGGCAGCGGCTTCGGCCAGTATCGCGGCGGCCTGGGCAGCTATCGCATTTACCTAATCTACGGTTCCAAAGATTGCAGCGTGGATTACAAACCGTACGGCGGCGTCGCGCAAGGCGGCTTTGGACTCTCCGGCGGCTATCCCACGGGCATCGGCGCCACCCGCGTCATGGTGGAAGCGGGTTTGGAGATGCTCGACAAAGTCAGAAACGCAAATCATCCAACGGGCCCGGCGATGCGCGCCGGTGAATGGGGCAAATCGTTTTTACCGGCGGGTGTGCCGGAG
>VBKE01000326.1:4760-22472 GCA_005879605.1 Deltaproteobacteria bacterium | reverse complement strand
TACCTCTCGCTCAGTCAATGCCTTGATCTGTTCCGTCGAAAGTCCCAATAGCTGCCCAAAAACCGCCTCGTTGTCTTCGCCCGCGGTGTGAACAATTTCCTCGCGGGAAAGTCGAGCTTCATTCAGACGAACCGATGGTCCAACGCGCGTCACCCAGCCTACCTGCTTGTGATACACGTCGCGCGCGAAACCGCGCTCGCGCAGGTGGGGATCGCGATAGAGATCTTCCGCCGTTTGTACGACGCCCGCTGCGATCCCTTCCCGCTGCAATATCAGCATGACCTGATGGGGCGTGTGCTGCGTGGTCCAAGACTCAACTAGGGCATCGAGCTCTTTGTGGTTCTCGACTCGCGAAGAGAGATCGGCGAATCGCGGATCTGAAGCCAATTCCGGGCGCCCGACCACTTCACATAAGCGAATCCATTCTTCTTGCGTCTCGACAGAAATCACGCACCATCGATCGTCACCTTTACACTGGTAGCAGCCATGCGGTGCGGCGAAGGGACTGAAATTCCCCTGCGGCTGCGGCTCGCGGCCATTGATGAGCCACTCCAAATAAGCCGGCCCGAGCATGGATGCGGGCGTCTCCGCCTGTGAGATGTCGATGTACTGGCCTTTGTCCGTGCGCGCGCGATAGTGCAGAGCGGCTAAAATGGCCAGCGCGCCATAGGACGGTGCGACGTAATCGGGAAAAGCGGTCTGGCAAGCCGCGCCCGGCCTTTCGATCTCCGGATCGCGCCAAAGATAAGTCATTCCGGAGAAAGCCATAAGGATCGGGCCGAAGCTCACGAAATCACGGCGCGGCCCGGTCTGACCGAAGGCCTGCAGGCTCGCCATAATGATATCTTCGCGAACTTCCTTCATCCGCGGGTAATCCAATCCCCAGCTCGCCATGACTCTGGCGCTGAAATTTTCCGCCACCACGTCCGATAGGGCGATGAGACGCTTGGCGAGGGCGAGCCCTTCCGGATGTTTCATATTGATGGCCACCCGCTTCTTGCCGCGATGGCTTTCGAGATCAGAAGCGATTTGAAATCGCTGGCCGCGCTGCGGGCTGCGCATGGTGCGGCCGGCTTCGACGGAAATCACCTCCGCTCCGTGTTCTGCCAGCAGGCTGCCGAGCGCAGGGCCGACGATACCGGTGGGAAAACTCACCACGCGTACACCGTCAAACGGCAAAACGCTGGTCGCGCGCGATAACGGACGACCGACGACCTGCGCCAGCCATTGCGACGGATGTGTGAATTCTCCGGCAATCTCCCGCTGGTGTTCGCCCAAAAGCGGCGCGCCGCGTTCCACACGCCAAGGGCTTTCGGAAAATTTATAGGGGTCGCCCGGAAAGCGGTGCCGGCCGAGATATGCTTGATTGACGTCGACGACAAATTCGCGATGCCTGGTCTGCTCGTCATTTAGAAATGCGCTGGGCGAATTGATCGGAGCAGCGGCCAACCGTTTGGACTGAAATTCTTCGAAAAAGCTCTTGGTGTCATAGTTCATCGTGCGCGCTTCGATCATCCGGTCGAGGACAGGCCGCAACGGAAAACGGTTTTGCACGTTTTCGAGCTTTGGGTCCGTGAGTCTCCGGAGGATTTCCCAGCCACTCGACCAGACGCTTCCAGTGGTCCGGCTGATTGCAGAAGATACGCGCATAACCATCTTTGCATTCATACGTCTCGGCAACGGTTGTCGATTGGCTGTGGCCGCTACGCTGCTGAATTTCGCCCGAGACGCTGTAACGCGTGATGAGACGCAAGAAAGGATCCGCGACTAACACATCCTGCAATGAGACTTCCACATGCTCGCCGCGCCCCGTGCTGTGTCTATTGTAAAGAGCGACAAGAGTTCCGAAAGCGGCGTGGACCGACCCCAAATGGTAGGCGATGTCACAGGGTCCCACCAGTGGCGCGCGTCCGGGATGACCGCAAAGATTCATCAAGCCGCCCATGGCAAAAGCGACGATGTTCGTCGCTTTAAATTCACGATAGGGACCGAAAAGACCGAAGCCGCTAATCGACGTGAGTACGAGAGCGGGATTGATCGCTCTGAGAGAATCGAAGCCAAGACCGATTCCGTCAAGATATCCTGCCGGTTTGTCTTGGATCATTACGTCGGCGTTGGCCAAAAGATCGCGAAGCGTTTGTCGATCACCTTCCGATTCAAGATCGAGAACGATGCCCCGTTTGTTCGTGTGATAGGCGGCAAACGAAAGGCTTCCCTCGAGATGCGATACGTCGTTCTTGAACGGCCCTTGGCTACGCATCGGGTCGCCGCCCGGCGCTTCAATCAGAATCACCGCCGCGCCAAGATTGGCGAGCAGCAGGCCGCAATAACCGCCTTTTCGCCCGGTAAGATCGAGGACGCGCAATCCGGTTAGAGCACCCCGCGATTCAGAGTCATTAGTTGCGCCAGCCATCATCATTCTCCTGACGAATTTCTCCAGGTCTTTCGCACTAACGAGTATATTTGCATCGGGCCACACTCGGCAAATCAAAACCATTTAAGCCGTTGACAGCCATAGGCCAAGAGCAATAAATGAAGACAAACAACAATCGTGCATATCCGACAGGAGGGGAATCATGAACACTTCTTGGGAAACAATCACCGTCGATCATAGCCCGATGAACCTCTACGTGATTCAGCCCGACGGGCCGGGTCCGTTTCCGGCGGTCGTCGTCATTCAGAATCAGGATGGTGTTGCCGACTTTACGCAGGAGATGACGAGGAGGATCGCTGAGGCGGGTTACATCGGTGTGGCTCCTGATCTTTATCATAGAAACACGCCGGAAATTAACGCCGACCACCACAAACGCGCTGCCAATCGTCGAGATGCCGAAGTCCTCAACGATGTAAACGCTACGGTGAACTTTCTCCGTGGATGCGGCGTCGCTGATACCGGAAGATTGGGAATCGTCGGTTTCTGCATGGGGGGACGCGTTGCGTTCCTGATGGCGGCGGCCAATTCGGTGTTTCGCGCTGCCGTGGATTTCTACGGCGGCGGGGTCTACAAAGGTTGGGGTAATGGTCGCTCTCCCGCGGAGCACGCGGCGGAAATCTCCTGCCCGATACAGGGTCATTTTGGCGAGCTCGACAAGAACCCTCCTCCCGACGAGATGCGCACGCTCGATGCTGAGCTGACGCGCTTAGGAAAGTTCCATGAGTTTTA
This sequence comes from Deltaproteobacteria bacterium, assembly GCA_005879605.1. Taxonomy (GTDB): domain Bacteria; phylum Desulfobacterota; class Binatia; order UBA9968; family UBA9968; genus DP-1. Next base: position 19,309 of record VBKE01000326.1, on the reverse strand, counting down.
TTTCTATCCGGGAGCCGGCCACGCCTTCAATCGCAAGGGTTGGGACGGTTACCGCCCCGACGCCGATGCCGCATCCTGGCCGCGCACCCTGGATTTTTTCCGAAAATATCTTGGCGAGATAGCGCCGAAGAAAGCTGCGGCCGCGCGCTGAAAGGGCCGGCGATGAATCGAAAGCCGCTCGAATTCTTCACGGCTTGCGTGCTTGTTGCGCTGTCAGTTGCGTTAGCGTCGGCCGCTGATCCCAAAGTCCTGAATCTCGGCTGGACGGGCGGTTCCAACTGGACTGCGCTGCCGTTTCGTGTCGCCGCTGAACGTGGCTTTTTTGATAAGGAAGGTTTGAAAGTCAGGTACATTACCTTCCAGGGAACAAACCTGATGCTCACCGCGTTGCTCGCCGGCGAGCTCGATTATGTGAACATATTGCCTTTCATCGCCGGAGGCGCGGCGCGCGGTCTGCCGGTGAAAATCGTCGCGGCGGTGGCCAAGTCCAGCGGGTACGCCATCGTCTCAAAGCCGGAGATCGACAGCCTCAAAGCTCTAAAAGGCAAACGGATAGCAATCAATTCATTCGGCAGCTCGGCCGACTTCGCGGTCTACACGGCGCTTAGCAGGAGCGGGTTGGATCCCAACAAGGACGTCACGCTTGCTGCCATCAGTGGAAGCCCCGACGCTCGCTTTGCCGCGCTCATCAGCGGTTCCGTCGACGCGACGGTCGTGAACAGCCCGCTTGAATACAAGGCCGAACAGAAGGGTTTCAGGACCCTCATGACGGTGCGGCAATTATCCGAGCTGGTCAGAATCCCCATCACGGGACTCAGCCTGGCGCAGAGAAAAATCGACAAAGATCCAGACGAGATCGTCCATATTCTAAGAGGACTCCGTGCGGCGATTTTGTTTCTTCAAAGCGAGCGCGAGATGGGTGTCGGGTTATTGGAAAAACTTCTGAACATCGACCGCGCCGCCGCCGAAAGATTTTACGCTTTGTACCGCGAGCAGTTTAACCCCGATCTGAGCGTCCCGGATTCAGTCGTGGAAGAGTGGATTTCGGTGGGAACATTTAGGGCCAAGGAGAAACCGTCGGTCAAACCTCAGGCGGTGGTTGACTGGACTTTTGCCGAGAGAGCGAGACACTGATGGCGAGGAGTAGCGGGCTGTTGAAAAAGCCTCATCCTTCGACTGTGCTCAGGACGAACGGTTTAGAAACGGAGTCTGATGTATACCACTCCGCTCATGGTGAGCTCCGTCGAACCATCAATCGCCTCGGTGCGACGTAATAAAGACTGGAGTGCTGGATTACTCCAACACCCATTGCGCTTATGAGCACTAATCTCGAAATCACGCGCAGGCAGTTTCTCAAAAGCGCCGGAGCCTTAGTGGTTGCTTTCGGCTTGCCGGTCGAACTGAGGGCACAAACGCTGGCGCGTGACGGCAACTTTGGCGGGCCGCTTCCGCCCAATCAACTCGATTCTTGGCTCATGGTTCAGAAAGACGGAAGCATTACCGTCATGACCGGGAAAGTCGAGCTGGGCACCGGCGTTTCGACTTCGCTCCGACAGATCGTAGCCGACGAACTCGATTATCCGTTTGAACGGATCACCTGGATCCAGGGCGACACCGCAAATACGGTCGACCAGCTCCCCACTTTCGGCAGTCAAACCATCAAGCGCGGCGGCAGCCAGCTGCGCCAGGCCGCGGCTGAAGCGAAAGCGACGCTCGTTTCCATGGCATCTGCCCGCTTGAGTGTGCCTGTCGAACAGCTCACAGTGGGTCAGGGAATAATCAGTGCAATAGACAACCCAAAGAAGAAAGTGTCTTATGCGGAGCTGATTGGCGGACAACGGTTCAGTCGGGACGTCACCGGCAAGATTAAACCAAAAACTCCGAGCGCCTACGCCGTTGTCGGCAAATCGGTGCCCCGCGTCGATATTCCCCTTAAAACCACCGGAGCTCATATCTACATGCAGAATTTCCGTCTACCGGGGATGCTTCAAGGCCGCGCCGTCCGGCCCTCTGCGGTCGGGGCCAAATTGGCGAGCGTCGATGAATCTTCGGTAAAGGACATTCCCGGACTGGTTAAAGTGGTCGTGAAAGGAAACTTTGTCGGTGTCGTTTGCCAGCGCGAAGAACAGGCGATTCGCGCCGCGCGCGATCTCAAAGTCACTTGGCAGGACCCAAAAGCCCTGCCGCCGATGAGTGAGCTTTATGACACGCTCCGGAAGATTCCGAGCAACGACAAGTCACCGGCTAATAACGGCGACGTGGAGGCCGCTCTGGCCAGCGCCGCCAAAACGTTCGAGGCGACGTATCAATGGCCGTTCCAGTTGCATGCCTCGATCGGGCCATCGTGCGGACTGGCCGACGTGAGAGACCGCGCCGCGACGATCTGGTCGGGCACGCAGGGAGCGCATCAACTGCGTCCGACCATCGCTCAGCTCCTGGGAATCGCGCCCGCGAACGTTCGCGTGATTTTTGTCGAGGCATCCGGCTGCTATGGTCACAACGGCGCGGATGACGCCGCCGCCGATGCAGCGATTCTCTCGCAAGCCGTCGGACAGCCGGTTCGCGTCCAGTGGATGCGCGACGACGAGCACGGCTGGGAACCGCTGGGTCCGGCAATGGTGATGGACGTGCGGGGCGGTCTGGATGCGCAAGGAAACGTGGCCGCGTGGGACTACCAGGTTTGGACTCCGACGCACTCGAGCCGTCCGAACGGCAGCGCGGGAAGTCTTCTCGGTGGCTCCCTCGCCGGAATGTCCGCTGGCACGCCCAACCAGTCGGGCGCCGAGCGCAACGCAAACCATACCTACAACTTCAAAAACAATCGCGTGACGGTCCACTGGCTGAACTCAAGCCCGATCAGAGCATCCGCGCTGAGAGGACTCGGTTCACCTCAAAACACCTTCGCCAACGAGTCATTCATGGACGAGCTTGCCGCTGCCAGTGGCGCTGATCCCATCGAGTTTCGCTTGCGTCATCTAAGCGATCCGCGCGCGAAGGCCGTTCTAGAAGCCGTCGCCAAGCGAGCCGGCTGGACGAAGCGTTCATCTCCGCAAAAAGCACCGCAAGCAGCAGGCGTAAAGAGCGGTCGCGGCGTGGCGTTTGTGCAGTACGACCGGACGGAAGCGTATGTGGCTGCGGTCACCGAGGTCGATATCAGCCCGGCAGACGGCCAAGTCCTGGTCAAACGCGTCGTGGTGGCTCACGATTGCGGACTTATCATCAATCCGGACGGTCTGCGAAACCAAATTGAGGGGAATGTAATTCAGGCGACGAGCCGTACGCTCAAAGAAGAGGTCAAGTTCGATCGCTCGATGGTGACGAGTCTCGACTGGAGCTTGTATCCTATTCTCAAATTCTCAGAGGTACCGGATGTAGTCATCGAGCCGATCAATCGCCCCGACCAGCCGTCGGTCGGCGCAGGAGAAGCAACGACCAGCCCAATTCCCGCAGCTATAGGCAATGCTATTTTTGACGCGACTGGCATTCGGCTACGCACGGTTCCCTTCACGCCAGACCGAGTCAAGGCTGCTCTAAACGTTCAACCATTACGCGTGTCGTCGTCAGAAGCGGAGCGGCGGGAAAAATCCGGCGAAAAGGATTAAACACTTAAGCGATTTGATCCTTGGCGCGGCCGTTTTGCCTATCATAAAGGTTTAGTTGTGTGAAGCGGGCGGTGGGATAATTACCAAGTCCATCAAAACCCGCCTCTGGAGTTTGGTATCTACCCTTGTGAGAAGCGCAAGCCAATTAGATTCAATGCAAAATGTCATAAATCGCACCCGTCGCCGCTCCCGCGCCACCGCCGATAAGCGCGCCTTTCTTGGCGCTGTGACCGGTACCGGCTGCAATGCCAGCGCCGGCGCCCGCTCCAACTGCTCCGCCGACAAGCGTGCCACAACCTGAGACTGTCAGGCCGAGCATTAAAACTCCAAGCACCACGCCAGTAATTCGTGTTTTTTTCATCATTCTTCCTCCCTTTTGCTCGACGATTAGAAAAAACGGCTCGACCGGAGCAGGCCGGTCGAGCCAGACTGTCGATGTGTTATCTCCTCAGATCACGCCGCAATTCTCGACGATCCTGTTTCAACTCTTCCTGGTCTCTACGGAGCTGGTTTCGATCATTGCGGAGCTCCTGTAGGTCATCGCGGAACTCGTCGCGGCTTGCCCCGTTACGGAGATCCCGCCGGAGCTCCCGTCTATCTTCGAACAGCTCTTTTCGATCCTGACGAAGTTTGTCTTTGTCGCCTTGGATCTCTCGGCGATCGCTTTTTATCTCATTTCTGTGTTCGTACCTGCCCCACCAGCGATTCCACCAGCTATCCTCGTCAGCGTGGGCAGGGACGACTGAGACAATCAACGATCCCGCTAAGAGCCCTCCCAAAACTACAGGTTTCAATTGCCTACGATTCATAAAACCTCCTCTAAAGGGCCTGGCCCCCAGTATTGACAGCCAGGCCTTTGCCATATCAAAAGCGCGGTTAGCTTTAGCGCCGGCTTAAATATCTTCGATCAAGACGAATGTCGCGCTCGATGTCCCGGATCCGCGCCTCATCCTCAGCGATCCTGCGTCGGCTCGCCCCATGACGACGGTCATATTCCAGTTGCCATCTCGCTTCTTGTAAGTCTCTATAATCGCTTCGCAGATCAGCCCGTCGGGCCCACCTGTGTTCGTGCTGTGACCAGTGCCAATAGTCATGCGCCATCACGGGTCCCGCTGAAGCCATCAAGGATCCCGCGATCAAACTTCCAAAAACAATCGCTTTCAATTTCGTATTCATAAACAATCCTTTCAACTTTCTTGGCTTCTTTGATTCGTTAGACGCTATGTCAACCCGCAAGGTCTACCGGGCAAACTAGCGCCGTCCGCTTCTCGTTTGCTCTTGTTGCATGGCGACGGCAGCAGCCTCCGTATCACCATTCAAATCTTTCGTTGGTTCTACTTCCGCCTGGCGCGCTGCGAGGACCCGCACCGCTCCAACCTGCTTCGCGTATGTTTTGATCAGCCAAACCTTGCCGGTGAAACGATTGATCTTGTACGCAGTATCCACCGGTCCATTGGCTGGTGTAACGGTGTAAATACCGCCGATCAGCAGCGCAACTATGAGCAACAACGCCGCTCCACCGGCCGACCATGCAATTTTTTCTTTCATCGCTGGATTCATGTCGATTCCCCCCTGTCGGTTGTTCCAAACGGTTAATATTCGCCGCTTCGTCTTAAGCGCTCGGTCTCATATCGCTGGCGATCGATCTCGCGTTGTTGTCTGCGAATCTGCTCATCCTGGCGGTAGTTATCGTTTTGTTGACCTTGCATCTGATCGCCGACCAGAGCGCCGGCACCGAGGCCGAGGCCGCCACCGATGGCCGCGCCCGCTCCAGGATGACCGACCGCCGAACCAATAAGACCACCCGCAGCAGCGCCACCAAGCGCGCCAATACCGGCGCCTTTTTCTCTGGTTGTTAGAGGCCCACCAGCACAACCTGACGTAAAAAGGGCCCCTGCCAACAACAAGATTGGAGCCTTACTTACACATGTTCGATTTTTCATCATTGCACCTCCTTGATTTTGCTGACCCGTTCTCGTTGCGGTTCGTGCAACTTGTTAGCTAAAGAGGCAAGGCCCGTGCCGACCCGCATAAAGCTCCGTAACTTCCATCGGTTAGAAACCGTTTCTGCGATTTTTGTGATTTTGATCATCGGTGAAAAAGTGACGGTCTGGTAGAAATTACGCATTACGATTTGTGTGCCATTTTGCAGACTATGTTGGGAGATGCGCTATTCCGCTCGTACGAAGACCGCGTAGTTTTCCCGACACCAATATTTTGTGATTTTCGGTTTGGCTATTTAATCTTAGAAGGTTCGGCTCGCTGCCGACCAAGATTTCACCGGCTCATTCAGTAAATTTGCGGGGGATTTGAGTGAGATGAAAATCATCGCACCCGACCGCCAATCTCCGACGGCCGGGCCGACGACTTTAAGTGATTTAGATGCTGTCTATTGCGCGTGTATCTTACCGCAGATCTCGACGGTCTTGTTGAAACTCTTTACGATCCTGCTTCAACTCGTTCTGATCTCGACGAAGTTCATTCCGGTCGTTGCGCAATTCTTGTCGGTCGTTTTCAATCTCCGCCGGACTCGCGCCCTGTCGAAGATCCTTTTTGAGTTCCTTTCTATCCTGCCGCAGTTCTTTCTTATCATCGCGAATCTCTCCACGATCATTTTTCAGCTCGCGTCTGTCTTGACGCAGTTCCTGGGCATGCGCCGGCACCCCTGAAATAATTAACGACCCTCCGACGAAAGTTCCCAAAAACATTGTTTTTAACCGGTTCATTATTTCCTCCTTTTCGATATTCAATGGCCATACATTTAATCAAACAGCTATCCACACGATCGCGAATCGGCGTGGCGCCACTTGCTAAGAGTTAGGCAAGCTGCGTGCCGGTTTGAAAAACACGCCATATCTCAAAACTTTAGCAAGAAAGGGCAAAGATCAGTTGTAGGTGAAAACGTGACAGTATAGACAGTAATTACTTACCGGTATTTAAACATTCGGTGGGTTTCGAGTTCATGAGTTTACATTCATCTCGATATGCGAAGGCATCGACAATATCAGTGCAAGATACAAGTGGCCGCGTTTAAGGCTTTCCGCTAAGGAGGATTGAAATGGCTAAAGCAAATTGGCGAGGAACCGTCGGAGTTGTAAAGCCCACGTATGAGTCGGGCTCACTGGTTGAGTTCATTCGCTTGCTTCCCGAAGGCGTCGGAGTGATTCCAGTTTACGCCGGAATCAAGGAGCACACCGAGCGAGGTTATCTTGACGCACTGGACACTTACAACGAGCGTGTGGCCGAGCTTGCTAGAATAGGCGTCGACCTCATGCATCCCGAAGGCGGACCGCCGTTCATGGTGCGGGGTTACAGGAGCGAGCAGGAGATCGTGCAACAGTGGGAAGCGAAGTATAAGGTCCCAATTTTCACCTCCGGCATGACCCAGGCGGAAGCACTGCGAGCGTTAGGCATCAAGAGATTTGTCGGCTGCACGTATTTTCGAGATAACAAGCTCAATGATCTCTTTAAGAGCTATTTTACCGATGCAGGATTCGAGGTGCTCGCAATGGAGGGGATGGATACTTCACCGGGTGAGGCGAGCAGCCTCTCGACGGAAGAGATCTACCACCATCTCAAGCGATCGTTTCTCAGGCATCCCAGCGCTCAAGGGATTTATCTTCTCGGCTCCGGCGCCTGGCGCGTCATCGATGTGATCCCAGTGGAGGAAGATCTCGGAGTACCTGTGATCCATCCCGTCGCCGCCCGCGTCTGGTACGTGCAGAAGCGGCTCCACGTCCGCCAACCGGTTCAGGGCGCAGGGCGCCTTCTGGTGGAGCTACCTGAGTTAAGTGAGTGAGTCACGCGATTTTTAATGCTGCCGCCCCACCAAGTACTTTACTAGGACGTTTCGGCGCGGAGCGCCGGCATGACTTCGCGCGTGAATAGGTCGAGGGACGTTTCGCAGGCCTCACGGGGAATACCTGGGACCGAGAACCGGCAGACCAGATGCTTCACGTTTAATTCGCTTCGAAACCGGTTGATTTCATCGACACATGTTTTCGCATCGCCTAAAATAATCCGGTCGTGGGCGAGCCGCTCGATTGTGAGTTGCCCCGGAGGTCGCTTGACGACCGGGTGCGGCCAGCGGAAGTACATTGTTTCAAACGCCTGGATAAAAGGGCCGCCCGCCACGCTCACCGCCTCGTTCTTGCTCCGCGCCACGAAAACGTAGCGAAACAGAGCGACCTCACCTTCGCCTTTGCCATTCTCCGCGCAGGCTTTTCGATACATCCGTGCGCACGGTGCAATCTCGTCGAGCTTGGCCGACGGCCCGACGAACCAGGCGTCGCCCAGACGCGCGGCTCGGCGAATCGCCGGCTCGGCCCACGCGCCAAACCAGATGGGTGGTCTTGGCCGCTGCACCGGACGGGGCGCAACCGTGGCATTGTCCACGCGGTAATGTCTTCCATGATGGGTGACATTCTCTTCCGTCCAGAGCCGGTGCAGAAGCGCCGCGCTCTCGTCCAATTTGCTGCCGCGCTCCTTGAGCGAATAACCGAAGGCGGCGAATTCCTCCGGCGCGTAGCCGGCGCCTATTCCCAAAATCAACCGACCGCCGGAGATCATGTCGACCATCGCTCCTTCTTCGGCAACCATCACGGGATGGTAAAGCGGAAGCAAAAGAACGCCCGTGCCCAAATGAATGCGGCGTGTCCGGCTTGCGATGGCGGCAAGTCCGATCAGCGGCGCGGGATGTAGAATGGGATTGTTGTGGTGCTCGCCGAGCCAGATCGAGTCGAATCCCGCTGCCTCGGCTCGCTCGCATTCTCGCAGGGTCTCCTCAAAGCTCGCCTGTCCTTGGAGCGGGCTTAGCCCGATTTTCATAGTGCACCTCACGCTCGCTTGATGTTGCTCCTCGACCGCTCGCAAGAAATTATTCGACGCTCTGCTTCCTGTCAACGTGACGCGAACTTTAAAGTGACCCCGGTCAATCATTCACGTAGTGCGGAATGGCGCGAGATCGGAGCCTGGGGAGTATCCGGGGAGGTCGACTTGAATCGGATCTCCCGCGCCTTACGAAGCGTACATCGATCTTAGGTAGATTCAGTCTACTGCCGATAATTTCGGGTGCTTTGTTCGTAGACACGTCAACCTAGACATATGGCTTATTGAAATTCGATCCTGAAATCAGTTACCACTCCAGAGTACTATTTATTTCTGACCAATAAGGAAAGAAAGGATGAACCCATGAATCTATCCGACGTTACCAGGTTTCTTGAGTCTTTCATGAACTTCAAGCTCTTTGAAATTAACAAAACCGCGGTTACGCCTTCCTCGATCGTCATGTTTCTCCTATTCATAGCAGTCTTCGGTATGGCTTCGCACCTGCTACAGCGGCTGCTGAAGGCGCATGTTTTTTCCCGCCTGAGGATCGACGAGGGCATCCAATACACTCTGACCCGCATCACCCACTATCTCATCATGATCATCGGCGCCGTGATAGCCTTTCAATTCATCGGCATCGATCTCACCGGTCTGGCAATCATCCTGGGCTTCTTATCTGTCGGCATCGGGTTTGGATTGCAGAACATCACTTCCAACTTCGTCGCCGGTCTTATCCTGCTTCTCGAGCGACCGATCAAGGTTGGGGACAGGGTCATGGTGGGCAGTCAGGAGGGAGACGTCGTGGAAATCAAAATGCGCTCGACGACGATTCGCACTTTGAACAACGTCGCGGTGATCGTGCCGAATTCGGAGTTTGTTTCTTCGAAGCTGGAGAACTGGTCTTACGGCGACCAAAAAGTCAGGTTGGACGTGAACGTGGGGGTGTCGTACGAGTCTGATCTGGAAACCGTGATCCGTTCCTTGATGGAGGTGGCCGCAGAACATCCAGAAGTCCTGACGAACCCGGCTCCCGACGTGTTGCATAGCGGATTCGGTGACTCGGCATGGAACATGCGGCTGCGGATTTGGCTCGAACATCCGCGCAGGCATCTGGAAGTGCAGTCGGATATTAACTGCGCGATCGTGCGGAAGTTCCAGCAGAACGGCGTGGAAATTCCATTCCCGCAGCGCGACCTGCACGTGCGGTCGCCCGTTCCGCTGCCCGTAACGCCAGGGACTGAGTCGCTGCGATCAGCCTGAGCTTGCTCACTCCGCAGAAGGTCGGCTTCATAGAGAAAAAGCATTCAGGGGCGGAATTTGCTGATTGCGTGTAGGCACGTTCGATCGTCTTCGATCGATTTTGAATGCGTTATCTATCGGAGAACTTACGAAGGTGATCTATCACAAGGATCGACCATTGTTGAAGTTCCCAGATGAGCCCTGCCCGTTCGCCGGTTGATTCTCGCGAGCTTCGGGACCTTTTTGACCAGTCTGACGACAGAGTTTTTCAGCAGCCTAGCCAGGCAAGATCACCGCGGCGTTCCACTCGGGTTCAACCGCAGCGGTGTTGGATCCAGATAAAACCTTCATCTCCTGCTTTCGTTTATCAGCGCTTCTTCCCAGGCTGATTCCCTCGCCCAGGTCGATGGTCCCAGCCAAGGTAATTTTCGTGAGCGACTTTTCCATTAGAATGTGGTCTTTGAACGCGATTTTTCCTTTCCCTTGGCAGGACCCCGTGTGCGCCTTCATGATTCTCCCGTTCTGAATGGTAAGCACGAAGCCCTCCAGCTCCAAAGACAGCGTTATGTCAAAAACGACTTTCTCGAGCGGCTTACCGTTGAAGAGCACCTCGAGGTACGGATGGTAGGTCACGGTCATCGTGTGCTTAGCCAGCGGCACGAGGTTGCATTCTTTGGCAGGATATATTTCCGGATCGGCGTATTTGTTCAGCTCCCGGTACTTGCTCCAAGTGGAGACCATGACCCAAGCGAGGTCGACATCGAATAACTCCCCTGCCTTGTCGATGATTCCAGAAATGATCGACGGCCACTGCGCGGGCGTTAGAGCCGTGAGGGCGGTTCCCTTAAATGCGGAGATCAGCTCGGACCGAACATCCGTCCAAAATCCCTTGACCGAAATCCCGAAAAAATCGTTGAAAGTGATTCCTGGCATAAGCCCTCCTAACGATCGACGAGCGCTCCGTCTACCTCGATCCTGCACTGGTACTCTCCACGCGCCGCTCTAACGCTAATCTCGCAACGCGAATCCATCTCGCCGCTCGTTGCCACGGTGAGGCTTGCCAGATCGACCCGCGGCACGATGGAAAAACCGACGGGGGGTGTACTGGAGTACTGTCCCCACATGGCGTAACCAATAGCGGCGATGACTGCGACACCAATTCCCAACCAGAGCCAGCTCAGGTTTCGCTCTATCCTGACATTGGTGGGCTGACTCTGTACGAGTCTCGTTCCTCGGATCCTGGCCGTGGTCATTACCGTGTATGTTCCCCTGCGAGAAAATGCGTGAGTCGTTGTCGCAGCGCGCGTCCACGCCGTTTCCTCGCCATCGCCGAAGTGGAACCGGTACTCCACATCGTCGACCGGCGGCTCGACACGCGCACTGAAGGTGACCGCGTCGCCCGCGCGCACGTTTTCCGGATCGCTCCTGAGAATGACCGTATAAGCTATTTCCTTAACTCTGACGACGATCGATGTTTGGCCGGCGACCACGCCGGCACGCCGCGCGATCAGTTGCACGGTGTAGCTTTCGGACTTTTCGTAACTATGGCCTATCTCGGGCGTGGCGGACCAATCCGTCTCTCTGCCGTCGCCAAAAACGAATTTGTACTCCATGTTGCTGAAGTTGGGTTTTGTCCCTGCGGTAAACTTCACAATCTCCCCGGTCTCGGGATCCTGATTTTCCGCGGTGACCCACACTTCAGGACGCCGCTCGGCAACAACGAGCGTGGCACTTTTCGTCGTGATTGGACCTTGACTATCCGAAACCTCCAGATTGATCTGGTATCTTCCCGGTGGGATGTCGCTCGTATCCAGTTGGAAGGATGAGCTGTGACCGATCTGAGCACCTGGACCACGCCACATATATTTCAAGCCCGGAGCGCTGCGACCATCGGGAAAGCTGGCGTGGCTTACAAATTCAGCTTTCTCCCCCTGGTTTACTTGGAGAGGATTCGGGCCGATCGTGATGACAGCCTGCGAACTGACGATTACGGCTCGCGTCCTGCTGTTGTTGGTCTTGTTAATATCTCCAAGGCGATTGTCGGGATCGAGCTTTGCAGCGACGGTGTGCTCTCCGGGTGAGCTCGCCAGCCATTTTGCTTTCGCCTCGCTTTTCTCTCCCGGGGAAAGAGAAGGCACAAGCGTCTCGCTCAAGAGAGTTCGCCCGACTTCAAATCTCACCTTGACGTTCTGAACTAAATCTTTTCCTTTGTTTGCAACTACCGCCGTAATTTGCACCTCACGGTTCGGCGGCGTCTGCGCGGGCATCACCTGCAATTCCACCAGCGCGACATCGACGTCTTTTGTTGGTTGCTTGACGATCAAAAGTCCGCTGGCCGCCCCCGTCAAGCCTTGATCGTCCGTAACTTCCAGGGAAATTCTGTGATTCCCGGGCGCCAAGTGTAGGGTGTTAATATCGATAGCCTGCCCTCTACTCAGCGGTTCGCCGTCCACGCGCCAGGACCAGCTTACAATCCTGCCGTCGGGGTCCCTGGATTGGCGTCCGTCAAAAAATGCGGCTTCCCCCGGATTCGCTTCGAGGTATTCCGGCATGACTTTGGCCGTAGGCGCCTGGGTAAGTTTGGGCGGCTCCGGGGGCCGCCGTGGAGGCAGCGTTTGCCCCAGTGGCGGAGGCGGTGGCATCGGAGGGCCGGGGCGGGGCGGCCGAACGTAGGGACTGAAGACAACCAGGGTTGCTGCGTCGACAGCGCGAAGTTCGCGCTGATCAGTTATTTCAAGCCTCAGCCGGTAGCGCCCAGGTCGCAGCTGGTGGGTGTCCACATCTAAGCTTTCGCCTGTGCCTTTCTGGCCCCATTCAGTCGTCCAGGCGTAGCGTATGATCCTCCCTCGAGGATCGGGGTGACGGGAGTTGCTTACGAATCGCGCGCGGTCTCCTTGCATTACTTCCCTACGGTCGGGGTTGATTTTCGCGACCGGCGGACGTGACTCTACGCTCGGGCCATCCGAGGTTCCGCTGCTTCCGCCACCCGGAGTCCTTTGCGGCTTGACGATCAGCTTCGCGACGGCCTGATTTTGCCTTTGGCGTTTGTCGATGACCGTGAGCGTTACTTCATAAGAGCCTGGCCGAAGCTTTGCCGTCTCCACAACGAACCGGTTATTTTGCGAGGTCTGTCTGGAGGGCCCGGTCCACAGCAGGCTATTAATGGGAACATCGGGATCCGCAATCGAGCGGCTGATGAAGTCAGCATTTTCTCCCTGCGTAACCTCTCTCTGGGGAGGGGCGATCTGAGCTCTTGGTCCGGTGGATGCTGCGGCAGCCCGCTGCGTCAAAACGCGCTGTTCACCCGGCGCGACCGTTAAGGAGCGATCTCCCGACGCAGCAAGCGCAGCCTGCTTAGTCAGTGGGAGAAAAGCGCAGAAGAGGAGCGTAGCGGTCAAGGACCTTTTAATGATCTGTCGGATCAGCCTGAATCGTTTTCTTACCCGGCACAGCGGGTGTAAATACAAGATCATGGCCTACTCACCTAGTCAGATCTTTTGCAGGTCCTACCCTCCAGCTTCACGGCGCGAGTTTTTTAAAGATTTCCTGACATCTTCACTTGCGCAATCCTAATGCCACTCTCAATCCAGCTGGTGAACCAAAAGAGAGAGCTGAATTTGCTGTTAGTTTTTGGTAGGGGCGCAGAACTAGGCTTGAGCGATCAACCGGGGGACTGTATCCATTGGAGACGGACGTGTATACAAAGTTGCCAGCGGCCAATGGACCTATACGGTCGCCTTGACAGTCGTCTGCATCCTCGCGAGGCCGGAATCTTCAGATCACAAGTGTCAATTCCCGAACGGCTGCCGCTACCAGGGCTGGACGCTTGTTTGAAGGATGAAGGCTGAATTATGAAAACGGACTATCGATCTCAACGGAACCGAGCGGGAGAGTCTTCTTCAGGCGGAATCACATGAGCCTTCGAGTCGCCTATCGTTGGGAATCAGTCGGCGACCTTTATGACAATTTTACCACGCCTGTGCGGCGCGCCTTCGAGCATTTCATGTCCCTTGCGAGCCTCATCGAGCCATAGCACTTCGCCCACTTCAGTTCTTAGCTTCTCCGCGTCGATCAGTTCGGCGATCTTTCGCAATCGCTCCGTCGTTACCTGAACGAGGAAGAACACCGCCCGAACACCGTAGTGCTCCGCTTTTTCGTTGGAGGGCTGGGCTGCCGACGATACCACGATACCGCCGCGCTTAAGAACTCCATAAGAGCGGTCGAGCGTGTCTCCGCCGACCGTATCGATAACGGCGTCGGTTTCCTTTACCCGCTCTTCGAATCGAGTCGCTCGATAATCGATCACTCCAACGCCACCGAGACTGCGCACGTAGGAAACATCCTTAGCGGATGTGGTAGCGATCACCAGGGCGCCGGCTAGCCTGGCGAATTGCACCGCATAGCCGCCGACATTGCCCGCGCCCCCCTGGATGAGCACGGACTGTCCCGATGATAGCCGGGCAAAATCGAACACCATCTGCCATGCGGTCACGGCCACGACCGGAACAGACGCCGCATGTGTGTGATTTAGACTCTTGGGCTTCGGAGCGATCATGGCGGCTTTGGCGAGCGCGTATTCCGCGTACGCTCCGGTGAAGTGCTCGTTGGTCACGCCGAAAACTTCGTCGCCGACTTTGAATGGCTCCACGCCGGGACCTATGGAATCGATCACGCCGGAGAGGTCGGAGCCCAAAACTAAAGGAAGCGGCTGCGGCAGCGCGCTCTTGCCGCTGCGGATCAAGGCATCCCACGGACCGATACCGGCCGCCTTAACCTCAACGACGACCTCGCCGTTACTCGGTTCGGGTTTTGGGACGTCTTCAAGAGCGATGACCTCCGGCGGGCCAAACCTGTGAACTCGGACAGCCTTCATTTCGTTCG
>VBKE01000326.1:0-4688 GCA_005879605.1 Deltaproteobacteria bacterium | reverse complement strand
TTAGCCCTCCGCGTCATCGTTAGGCAAACTCATTGCTTATAAATCCGATCGATGAATCCTTCCTTTTCCAGTTCCATCACGATCGACTCGTCCACGATATCTTCTACCCTGAGTGTCGCGCCGGGCTTGCGCGCGAGCGCCTCCTTGATCTGAATGTCCAATCCCTCCCGGGTCACGAGCGGCACGCGCTCGAAAATTTTGACGATATCGTTGTAGGCGCTTTCCAGATAGGCCTCATTATTTTGCAATAACCCGCGTGTGCGTGCGTAACGGACCTTGGAATCTCAAATCTCAAATTATTTTAGCTGACAAATAGATTCCGCTTTTCGGACAAGCGAAGCTTGCATTCTGACAAAAGCGCCGGAGGTAACGCCGGAAAAGTTTACACTCGTTCATTCTTTCAGTTTCATTGCTTTATCGATTTAACTTCTCTGCGGCGAGAGTGAAGCACGGGCTCGGTATACCCGTTCGGCGCCTCGCGTCCCTTGAAGACAAGGTCCAAGGCCGCTTGAAAGGCGATGCTACGGTCGTAGTCGGGCGCCATGTTTCGGTAGTTCGGGTCGCCGGCATTTTGCCGGTCGACGATCTTTGCCATGCGCTTGAACGTCTCGACGATCATCTCTTTCGTCACGATGTCATACTTGAGCCAATTGGCGATGTGCTGGCTTGAGATACGCAAGGTCGCGCGGTCTTCCATCAACGCGACGTCATGGATATTGGGAACCTTGGAACAACCGATCCCCTGCTCGACCCAGCGAACCACGTAGCCGAGTATGCCTTGCGCGTTGTTGTCCAGCTCGCGCTGAATCTGCTCCGGCTTTAATTTCCGGTCCAGCAGCGGCGGCGTCAGGATATGATTCAGACTCGCCCGGGGTCGTTTCGCCAGCTCTTGTTGTCTCGCGGCGACATTGACGTAGTGGTAGTGCATGGCGTGAAGCGTAGCCGCGGTCGGCGACGGCACCCAGGCGGTATTCGCGCCCGCCTGGGGGTGGGCGATTTTCGTCTTGACCATTTCGCGCATCTCATCCGGCATCGTCCACATTCCTTTGCCGATCTGCGCCTTGCCCGGCAGTCCCGTTTCGATGCCGATGTCCACGTTCCAGTCTTCGTAAGCTTTGATCCACGGCTGCGCTTTGATCTCTTCCTTGGGGAGCATCGGGCCCAGTTCCATGCTCGTGTGAATCTCGTCGCCGGTCCGATCCAGGAAGCCCGTGTTGATAAATACCACCCGCTCCTTTGCCGCGCGGATGCATTCCTTGAGATTGACCGTGGTGCGGCGCTCTTCGTCCATGATGCCGATTTTGAGAGTGTTACGCTTCAAGTGAAGCGCGTCTTCTACGCGCTCAAACAGCTCGACCGTGGCCGCTGCTTCTTCGGGCCCATGGAGTTTGGGCTTGACGATGTAGATGCTGCCGGTTTTGCTGTTGCGCACATTTCCGCTTCCTTTCAGGTCATGGATCGCGGCCAATGCCGTGACCATGGCGTCGAGAAAGCCTTCCGGTATCTCCTGGCCGTCAGCCGTGGTGACGGCATCGGTATACATATGGATGCCCACGTTCCGGACGAGCAGGAGACTTCTCCCCGGAAGTATCAGCTGTCCTCCGGTCGGCGTGATAAAGGTTTTGTCCGAGTTGAGCCTTCGATGCAGCGATCGACCGCCTTTGTCGAAAGTCGCTTCGAGGGTCCCTTTCATGATGCCGCACCAGCTTCTATAGACCCCGATCTTGTCGGCCGCGTCGACGGCGGCCACGGCGTCTTCACAGTCCTCGATGGTCGTTATCGCCGCTTCCATGACCACGTCTTTGACGCCGGACGGGTGCGCCTTGCCGATGGGATGGCTGCGATCGATCTGAATCTCAATGCGCGACCCGTTGTTGCTTAGCAGGATGCTAGTCAACTCACCGTTTTTTTCCTGATAGCCGGTGAACTTGCCGGCATCCGCCAACCCCACCATACCCCCATCTTTGAGGGTCGCGGCGAGTTGCTTTTTGCCGCCGGCAACTTGGAGACGGAATTGAGTGACGTCCGAGAAGCTTCCCCGCTCCAGGCCAATGACCTTGTCTAAGAATTCTTCCGTGTAAGCGATTACCTTCGCGCCGCGGATGGGATTGTAAGTTTCCCCTTTTCCCGCACGGTCCGCCTCCGGAATCACATCGGTCCCATAGAGCGCATCGTACAGGCTACCCCAACGCGCATTGGCCGCGTTCAAGGCATAGCGGGCGTTATCGAGCGGCACCACCAACTGCGGGCCGGGGATGACCGTGATTTCGGGATCGACGTTGGCCGTCCTCACCTGAAAGTCTCCGCCTTCCTCCACCAGGTAGCCGATCTGTTTGAGGAACGCGGTGTATTCTTCCTGCTTGAACGGCTCGCCCTTGCGCGCCAGATGGTACCGGTCGATCTGATTTTGCAGCTCATCGCGTTTTTCGAGCAAGACTTGGTTCCTTGGGCCCAGATCGCGAACAATCGCGGCGAGCGACTGCCAAAATTCATCCGCATCAACGCCCGTGCCGGGCGCAATTTCGTCGCGCACCAGATCATAGAGCTTTTCATCAATTCTGAGTCCGCTTATTTCAATCGTTTTTGCCATCGTCTTCTCCTTTTTGGAGGGTTACTGAATCATACGAAAGTCGGCTGGTGGATGGCAAGATGAAAGTCTGGATAGTCGCCGCCTGCCAGCTGGCGTTCAGAATCTCAGATTTGTGCTGGTTGACGCCCGGTTTGTTTTCCACTAGGTTCGATGCATCCTGCGGCCGGTTTGGCTTCGAAAAAAACACGGTGTCATTGCATGGAGGAACCTATGAGTATGCCGGCAATGATCGCTATCTTTCTTCTTTCAGTCTCATCAATCCTGGGGTCCGCTGCGAGTGCGTTTTCCGCTGAGAAGCCGGGCAAACTGACTCCTGTCAGGATTGGAATCGTCTCCCGAAGTACCTTGGACATGCCCTTTTTCGTGGCGCGGGAGCGAGGCGTATTCCGCGAAGAGGGTTTGGAGGCCGAGCTTGTCTTGTTGAAAGCGAGCATGACGGTACCCGCAATGTTGGGCGGCAGCATCGACTTTGGCACGGCGACGGGAACCGCAGTCAGCGCCGCCATGAGCGGCGCCGACGTGAGGGTCGTGCTGGCTATGAGCGACAAGCCTTCGTTCGATTTATTTGCCCAGCCGAGCATCACGAGCGTCCAACAATTGCGCGGCAAGAAAATCGGCACTGCCGGGATCGGAGCGCTGACGGAAATTTTAGCGCGTCAGATCTTGACCGCGAACCAAATTCCTCAGGATCAGGTGACCTTCCTTCCGCTCGGCGCGAGTGACGTAACTTATGTATCCCTCAAGGCCGGCGTGATCGACGCCACCATGCTCCAGATCCCTCAGAACTTTCTCGCCCAAGACGACGGGTTTCGAAAGCTCGCTTCGGGCGCAGACTACTACCGAATCATACAGGGTGGGCTGACAACATCCAAGGCGACCCTCTCCGAGCGGCCCGAACTCGTGGTCAAAGTAATCCGCGCGACGTTGAGGGCTGTGCGGTTGGTCAAAAACGACAAGAAGTATGCTCTCGAATTTATGAAGGGGCCCTACCTCGATCTCGGCAAGGAGCGCGAGCGCTTTACCGAACGCGCGTATGATGCCGCGACACAAGGATATCTCCTATCCGGCGTCGTCGATGAAAAATTGCAAAGAGAGATGATCGCCGTCGCCGCCCAGCGCGTCAAACCCGCGCAGCCGGTGCCGCCCGAGCGCGTCTTCGACTTCAGCTTCGCGCGCAAAGCCGGCGAGGCCACGCGATAGAAGGCTTATTCCCCCGCCGCTACCGTTTATGATCTAATTGGAAGGAATCACGACTTCGATGCGAAAGCCAATGTCAAGTTGACATCAGACAACGTTATTGGATAAAGCGATAATTGCCCCGCTCTGGGCGGAGTCAATTGCTCGCGAACTAGGTAAAGGAGGTTGCACATGCCAAAGATCAAAGGGCTGAGCCACGTGGTGCTCTACGTGAACGACCTGGACAAGATGGTGGCGTTTTACCGGGACGTTCTCGGGCTCATCAAATACCACGAGCACCCGGGACGTATGGTGTTCATGACGCCTGATCCCGAGATCGACGACCACCAGCTCGCTCTGGCCAAGGGACGCGAGGGCGACGCCAAGATCCTCGCGCACATCGCCTGGCGCGTGGAGACGCCGGCCGACGTCAAGGCGTACTACGAACGGTTCAAAGCGCAGGGAGTCCCGATCCACCACTGCGTGAGCCACGCTTACGAGGAGATGGGAAACACCGTCTCGTGCTATTTCCTTGATCCCGAGGGGAACCGTCTCGAGGTCTACGCTCTGGTGCCCGAGCGCGACGAGGCGCGCATGAACCGGCCGCTCGACCTGGACAAGAGCATCGACGAGATCATCTCCCAGGCAAGCGGGCTCGGCAACCGCGGCCCCTGATTCGTGAAACTGACATCGAGGTCGTTATTCGGATCAGGCTTTCTATTCTAGCCAGTCTCGCCGATTTCTCCAGTGAAGAAATAGGACGCTCCCGAATTCAAATTGAAAAAGGCCCGCTCTCGAAAGAGCCCGGGCCTTTTTTCTTCCGTCCTCAACTGAATTCGGAATATGATTATTGGGCGTAAAAATTAAACCGCAAGAAGGAATCAGATGGCGACGACAGTTGGGTTTGTCCGGCTGGGTAGAA
>VBKE01000078.1 GCA_005879605.1 Deltaproteobacteria bacterium | reverse complement strand
TTCTCCTAAGGCTTTCGAGCGGCGGCCGTTCCGAGGCAGGTGTTAGCGCGAAAACACAGGATGGAGTCGCATCGGTTTGGCGCCGTCCTCGATAGAGGATGAACTCTCCATCGTTGCGAATCGTCTCAAGGCTGTACTCTGAATGATCGATCATGGCGTGCCCCTGAGCTCTGTGTGCTGGAAACAGATCGCAGTCACGACCAGAGAATCATCGAGCACCTGAGTGCCGCAGATTTCGCTGGATGTCGAACAGCCGAAATAATGAGCCTCTGGATAGACGCTTGTGAGATCAATCAGGCGTTTTTGGAGCAGGGTCGCGCTTCCACAGACGAGGACAAGTTGAGCGCGCTCGGAGGATTTGCTGGGCAGGCTGGGATTCCAGCCCTTTCTCTCGGTCCATATGGCTTGTTGGAGTTGCAAATCCCCCTCATCGCCTATCCGGCAGTGGGGCTGACACGCGGCAGCCCGACGGACCGAATGAGATTCTTGAGAGATTCATGCATGGAGGCGTCATCGTCGACAACAAATACGACACCGGCAGAGTCCGTCATGCCCGCGTCCCCTCAACGATCGGCAAGGTGAAATGAAACGTGGTGCCTCGGTCCTCGTTCGTGGTGGCCCATAGCCGTCCGTCGTGAACCTCGATGATCGAGCGGCAGATCGCCAGTCCCATGCCCATCCCTTGTGGCTTCGTCGTATAAAAGGGCTCGAAGAAACGCTCAAGGCTTTTCGAATCCAGCCCCGCACCCGAATCCCGTACCAGGACCACCACACTCTTCGAGTCATCTGCCCCGGAGGAAATTAACAACTCTCGTGGACCGGTGACTTGGATCATTGCTTGAAAAAACAATCGGCATGTCATCCGAGAGTTGCGTCTCTAACGCGATATGATTTCGTTGCACTTCGCTCTGCGCCAGCGCGATCACTTCACGTATCGCTTGGTTGATCTCGAGCTAATCTTTCTGCGGTGGAGCTTTTTTAGCCAAGCCGCGAATTCGGGTGATGATTTCGCTCGCTCGTTGAGCGTCATCCATCACAAGCGCAACCGAATTCCGGGCTTCCTCCAGGTTTGCTGCAGAGAGCCAGCCCAAACAGGCGCCGAGATTGTTGACGAGTGCGCCGAGCGGCTGATTGATTTCATGGGCAATCGAGGCAGTCATCTCTCCCAAAGTTGCCACCCGTGTAACATGGGCAAGTTCCATTTGCGCGTGGCGCAATCCATCTTCGGCTCGCTTGCGCTCGATGAACTGGCCGATCTGGCTGCCTAGAGTAGCCATCATGTTGAGCAGCTCCTGTTCGGGCTGCCGTATCTCGCGGCTAAAAAACTCCATGACCCCCAAGACGTCTCCGCCAAGCAGAATGGGAAAAGCGAAGGCTGCGTGCAGTCCTTCGCGTGCGGCGATGGACGCGTGCGGAAAATTAGTATCATGAACAACATCAGAAATGTATGCAGGTTCATGCCTGGACCAGACCCGGCCCGGCAGCTCGATCCCGGGCATGAAAGTGATCTCGCACCTAACCGCTTCAAATTGCGGGACCTTTACGGATTCTTTGTGCCAAACCTCGACGCAACGAAGCACACTCGCCTGACGGTCCAGGCTCCACAGAGCGCCGAGGTCCCATAGTAGAAACTCGCACACGGTCTGAAGTATTTTTGGAGTGACTTCTTCGATAGTAGTTGCCTCTGCTAGCAACTGTGTGACTGTGTATTGCGCCCGGAGGCGCTGTTCGGTCCGCTTGCGTTCGGTGATGTCCGTCACCGCTCCCACGAATTCAACATTGCCTGATTCGTTCGTTGAGGGATGACCTACAACTCGGACGTATTTGACTGAACCATCAGGCATCAACAGTCGACGTTCAAAATCAAGCTCCTTCCTCTCCTGTGAAGCGCGATCGATTACTTGTCGGGCGAGCGCTCTGTCCTCCGGGTGAGTTCGTTGGAGTACGAGTTCCAGTGTGAGTTTAGTCGCCGGGTCGTATTCAAATATTCGAAACGTTTCTTGTGACCAGTAAATCTCTCCGCTCGAAACATTCCATCCGAAGCTGCCGGTAAGGCTGAGTCTCTGTGCCTCGGCTAAGTAGGTTTCGGAGCGGTGGAGAGACTCGTTCGCTCGCGCCAATTGCACGGTTCGTTCTGCGACCAACCGCTCCAGATCGTCATGAGCACGATGGAGCGCCTGCTCCGCCTTCCGGCGCACGGCGATTTCGCCCTCCAATTGCACGTTTTGCCTGGCAAGCTGCTCAAGCATGCCGTTGACTGTTCGCGCGAGAGATTCGAGTTCGTGCGATCCGCCGCTGCTTACGACGCGGCGTGAGAGATCGCCCTTGACAATGGCGGACGCGGTGCGGCTGATTTCATGCACCTCGGACAGAAGCGCGCGATGACTCAGCCACCCGATGACAGCACCCAGCACCACAACAATGACCATAGCGCCCGTAATTCCGTACCAGAAGCGCTCGACAAGCGACTCGAAGCGGACGCTCTCACGGCCCATCAAGAGGTGGTATCCGCCCGGCAAAATCACATGCGAGGCAACCACCCGCATGGTCGATCCGCCGCCCAGGCCTATGACCAGTCCGTATGTTCCGGGTCCGTCGGGGACCTCGGCTGGCCACGCGGCCAAATTGCCGGCGAGCCGTCGTTTCGAAGGGTCTGCGAATACCATAATTTTGTCGCCGGGCAAGCTTCTCACCTGTGACTCCATCGCGGTAGCAAGTCCCTTCGCGCCTTCCCCGTCGAACACCAGCGCCAGCCGTTGCATTTCCTCACCCTGGACATACTCCCTGAAAGTCGAGAGGTTCACGCGCCAGGCATACCAGAGAGGAATTGCGAATAAGGCGAGCGTCAGCACGCTGAGCGCGATGTAAACAAGCGCCAACCTGGAAGGGGAGAAGCGGAAGAACCTGATCATATGCGTTCGATATTCAACCGGCCCTGGGCTCGCTTATACTCGCGTCAATGTGCAACAGCGTAATTGCCTGGTTCCCGCTGGAAGCACGGGATCCGGGCTACGGGCAACAATCGTTTTTGCCATCTGCACCCATCAGCACAACTGTATTCACCCTGGTCTTTTTTTCGTGATTGGGGGCGACTGCGGCGTCCGCCTCGGTCATGACACTTTCTCGCTACCAATCGGCAACGTGAATTGGAAGACGGCGCCGTGTGGCGTATTGGCCGCCGCCCACAGCCGCCCACCGTGAGCTTCAATAAGCGAGCGGCAGATCGCCAGTCCCATGCCCATGCCCTGCGGCTTGGTCGTATAGAAAGCATCGAAAAGATGGTCGACGCTCTTCGGGTCAAGGCCGGGACCTGAATCTTGTACTGAAACCAGTACGCCCTGGGATTCATTCGGACCGGACCGAACCAACAACTCTCGTGGGCCGTCGGCAGCTCCACTCATGGCCTCAATAGCGTTCATCATCAGATTGAGCATCACTTGTTGCAACTGGATCCGATCCGCAAAAACGAGTGGCACATCATCCGAGAGTTGCGTCTCTAATGCTACGCCATTTCGTTGCATCTCGTTACGCGCCAGCCCGATCACTTCACGTATCGTTTGGTTGATCTCGAGCCAATCTTTTTGAGGCGGAGCCTTTTTAACCAAGGCGCGAATTCGGGTGATGATTTCGCTCGCTCGTTGAGCGTCATCCATCATAAGGGCAACCGAATTCCGCGCTTCTTCCAGGTTTTCTGCATCGAGCCAGCCCAAACAGGCGCCGGCATTGTTAACGAGTGCCCCGAGCGGCTGATTAATTTCATGGGCAATCGAGGCAGTCATCTCTCCCAGCGTCGCCACCCGCGTGACATGAGCCAACTCCATCTGCGCAGTGCGAAATGCTTCTTCGGCGCGCTTGCGTTCGATGAACTGGCCAATCTGACTGCCCAGAGTAGCCATCATGTCGAGTAGCTCCTGGTCAGGTTGTCTTATCTCGTGGCTGAAAAACTCGATCACTCCCAACACGTCTGCCCCGAGCAGAATCGGGAAAGCAAAACAAGCATGCAATCCTGCGCGCGCCGCGATGGGTCCGCGAGGAAAAATAGGATCCTTAGCGACATCAGGAATGTAAGCGGGCTCATGACTGGACCAGACCCGGCCCGGTAACCCGACCCCGGGCATGAAAGTGTGCTGACGGCAAATGGCTTCAAATTGCGGGACCTCTACGGATTCATCATGCCAAACCTCGGCGCAGCGTAGCACACCCGCCTCCCGGTCTATGCTCCAGAGAGTGCCCACGTCCCAAAACAGCAACTCGCACACGGTCTGAAGTATCTTGGGAGTGACTTCTTCGAGAGTAGCGGCCGTCGCTAACATCTCTGTGACTGTGTGTTCGACTATTAGACGTTGCTCAGCCTGCTTGCGCTCGGTGATGTCAATCGCGGCTCCGACAAATTCTACGATGTCGCCTGACTCGCTCACGATGGGGTGGCCGAAACTGTGGATGTTCTTAATCGTTCCGTCCGGAAGAACAATCCGAAACTCCGATTCAAAATCAGCTTTTTTCACGTGAGCCTCTCTATACGCTTGTTCGACCCTGAGCCGGTCGTCAGGATGCATTCTCGCAAAAAAGAAATCAGTGACCGTAGCGTCATCCCCAGGTTCGATGCCCCATATTCGAACCGTTTCCGGCGAGATTGTCACGGTTCCCGATGAAAGATCATGCGTCCAGCTGCCCGTGCGGCTTAGTCGTTGGGCATCAAGCAGAGATGCTTCACTGCGCCGCAGTTTCTCTTCTGCGTTCTTGCGGTCATCAATATCGGTGAGCAAGTTATACCAGCGGACAATCCGACCTTCATCGTCGCGTAGAGGGAGACCGCGCGCATGAAACCAGCGGTACATGCCGTCAGCGCGGCGGAGACGGTTCTCAATGTCATAGGGCTGCTCCGTTTCGACAGCGTACTTCCATTCGGCTAGTACGCGAGGGAGATCATCCGGATGAACGGCATCGGTCGTGCCCCAACTTTTCACTTCCTCGAGCGTCTTGCCGAAATAGTTCAGGACTTGACCGTTGACAACTTCGATCTCACCTTTCGCATTCATGATGGATACGAGACCGGGAATGCTTTCAACCGCCAGCCGAAACCTGTGTTCGCTCGCGCGGACGGCCTCCTCGGCGCGCTTACGATCTTCAATCTCCATCGTGATTCCGTACCACTTGAGGATATTTCCTTGCTCATCTCGCAGCGGCAGGCCGCGGTCCAAATGCCAACGATATTGCCCATCCGCGCGGCGGAACCGCACCTCATTCTCATGAGGCTCGCCGGTGCCAACGGACGCGCGCCATTTGCCTACGTGTCGCTGCAGATCATCGGCGTGAATTGCGGCCTGCCAACCTGATCCGGCCATCTGCTCCCCCGACATCCCCGAGTACTCTACGAATCGGCGGTTCACGTAAGTATTCGAGCCGTCGGGCAGCGCACTCCACACTACTGCCGGAATGGTATCGATCACATTCCGAAGCTCCTTCTCGCTACGGAGGACCGCTTCCTCGGCCCGTTTCCGCTCCGTCACGTCCATAACCGCGCCTACAAACTCGCAATTACCGGATGCATCCTGTAATGCGTGAGCTAACGCGTGGACGTGCTTGACTCTGCCATCAGCCAGCAGCAAACGATAGGCATGTTCGAAATGTGTCGCTCCGCGAGAGGCACGATCGATAACGTCATGGAAGTCGACCCGGTCCTCGGGATGGACGCGCTGTCCCACTAACTCCATTGTTGGCTTAATCGCGCGGTCGTACTCGAAGATGCGATAGGTTTCGTCTGACCAGACAATATCTCCGCTATCAGGTTTCCATCCGAAGCTGCCGGTGTGACTGAGCCTTTGAGCTTCGGTCAGGTACGCTTCGCGACGGTGCAGCTCCAGGGTCAGAAGCTCGTACTCGGTAACATCTATGGCACTGCCGACGTACTTTTTCAGTCTTTGGTTTTCGACGACAGGAGTACCGACGCAGCGGATGTACCGAACCTCACCATCGGGTCGCACGA
>VBKE01000325.1 GCA_005879605.1 Deltaproteobacteria bacterium | reverse complement strand
GGCGAGCAGAGTTCTCACCTCCAAAAGATAGGACTGGAGCTCATTCTCCTCCGGCACCCACTGATTCAATTTTTTTAAATCAAGCTCCGCCGCCAGCGCGACGCCGAAGGAGGCGGGTTGCAGGTTTAAAGAAAATGGCCAACCGCGCAGCCGGCTTTGTCGAGTGCCCGAAGCGGGAACGGCGATAGGAGCGCCCAGGCCGAGGAGATTGCGCAGAGCGTTATCGACATTGAGGTTGTAAGCGATTGGATCGCCGGCCCCGCTCGGCTGCAGCATGCGCGCCATGCTTCTCAAAGCATCAGGCGATATCCGCAATAGCCCCAACTGAGCCCCCGGTTGTCCCGCCAACGCAAGCTTGTCCGCGGCGCTGATGAAATTCGCATACCGGCTGGCTGTCTCCTTCGGCAGCGCCGAGGCCGCTTTGTTCATGATCGGCGACAGCCGTCTCCAGCCGTTCAAAAAGAGCTGTGGCACGGGATTCTGTCCGGGTCCTAAGCGCGCCACGGTAGCAGTCAACTCGTAGCGCGAGTCGAGAAAGGCTTCCCCCAAGGTGTCTCTCAGCTCTCCGCTCACGTCCTGACCGAAGCGCTTTACGATAAATGTGAAAAATGAATCCCATTGACGCCAATCCGCCGACGGCCCGCCCAATCCAGGCAATTGGGGTAATTGAGGCAATTGAAATGCAGCCGCAAGCTGGGCCTCCGGCTGTGCCCGTTCCTTGGCGTCGATCGGCGGCACGACCGTGACGAATAGGATCGCGATCGCCAGAGACGGCGCGCCCGGTAAAAATCTTTGCAACATACATTTTCGTCTACCGGATTGTCGTGCCAGTGGTCAACCGGAGCGGTGGAAGAAAGATTGCGGAGAAGGCGAGAAAATAAAATAACCAAGGAAAGGCAAGTGGCAGGGTTGAAGGATCGCGCTGCCCGGGCTATACGGAGAGACCTAAAGGTGGCGGAAAATGCGAGTTAGCTGCGAACGAGAGGTGATAGCCATGCAGCGTCTAGCAGAGATTCCATTCCCTGAAGTTAGTCGTTTGGCCGGCTCGGGCCGTTCGCTAGTTATTCTACCGGTAGGAGTGGTCGAAGAGCACGGCGCGCACTTGCCATTGGGGCTCGATTCATTTGCTGCCGAAGCGTACGCGGAAGCGGCGGCGCCTCATCTCGAAGCGAAAGGTTACGCGGTTGTGCTAGCGCCGACGATTTCTTACGAAGTGGCGCGCGCAGCAATCGACTTTCCAGGAACGCTATCGCTGGAACCGGAGACACTCAAATCTTTGATGGTTGACATCGGTCGTTCGCTCGCTCGCCACGGGCTCAATCGACTGGTCATTCTTAATGGTCATCGGGATCTAAGCCATATGAAGGCGTTGGACGACGCCCGTGAAACGCTCGTGAACGAAGGAACCACGCAGGTTCTCTGCGTTGGTTTTACCAGCGATCGCGCAGTGACGGCCGCTTGTTACCGTGAAGGGGTTCAGGAATTATCCCGCAGCGTCCGCCCTGATCGAGAAGGACACGGCGGCGAATGGGAGACTTCGTTGGCGCTGCATAGCTTCCCCGAATTGGTTAACCGACAGATCATAGAGAGACTCGAACCGAACTTCGACTACGACGTGGACGCATTTCGCGATGAAACAAAGGATTACTGGAGTCTCACGGCTGGGCGCGGCTATTTCGGCTCGCCGCAGTCCGGAAGCGCAGAGACCGGACAGAAGATCGTTGCTATCCGCGGCCGCAATATCGCCGTTGTGATTTTGAATGCGTGGGGACCATCAAAGGAGGAAGGCGGCTAACAGTGCGAGAAAACATCCCTGTGCGATAGTGAGCCGTCCTGTCGATGCAATTCTCGAGCGCGGAAGAGGGCGTTGATGGACCAAACTTTTCGTGACATCGCCTGCGGTCTTGTGGCCATCAGCCGGAGCTTTTACGCCCGAGGCTGGGCTCTCGGAACCAGCGGCAATTTTAGCGCGGTTCTGAGCCGTGAACCTTTGCGCCTGGCAATTACTCCCAGCGGCGCCGACAAGGGGGAATTGGCAGCAGAACAAATCGTTGAAACCGGTTGGGGAATGGATGATGCTGACAATCTGAAGGGAAAACCATCAGCGGAAGCATTACTGCATATCAACGTGGTTCTCGAGCGCGGCGCCGGGGCGGTGTTGCATACACACTCCGTCTGGAGCACGATAGTTTCAAATATTCACCTTCCTGCCGGCGGAATCATGATTGAAGGCTTTGAAATGCTAAAAGGGCTCGAAGGTGTGAAGAGTCATGAGCATCGCGAATGGCTGCCAATCATCGAAAATTCCCAGGACATGCCGGTACTGGTTCAAAGCGTGTCGCGGATTTTAAAAGAGTATCCGGATACACACGGGTTTCTCTTGAGACGGCACGGACTCTATACATGGGGCGCAAATCTTGCTCAGGCGAAACGGCATGTCGAGATTTTAGAATTTCTGCTGGAGACGGTGGGTCGGCTACACTCGATCAAGCTCAATCTAAGGCATTGACGAGGGCAGGGTAAGTCCAAAAAAGGAATCGAGAAGTATGGCAATCCTGAAAATCGTCGATGAAAACAAAACACTCACTGACAGAGGATTGATTCGCGACTATCTCATGGCTTGCGGCGTCCGGTATGAATACTGGAAGCCCGAGCATGCCGTGGAGGCGAATGCCCCGGCAGAAGAAATTCTCAAGGCTTACGCAAAGGAAATCGAAAAACTGAAGGCAGCGGGGGGCTACGTCACTGCCGATGTGATCGCCGTCAACGCTCAGA
The DNA here is from genome assembly GCA_005879605.1 of Deltaproteobacteria bacterium. Taxonomy (GTDB): domain Bacteria; phylum Desulfobacterota; class Binatia; order UBA9968; family UBA9968; genus DP-1. The sequence goes on along the minus strand of VBKE01000325.1, from coordinate 14,866 downwards.
CCCCGGGACTTGATTCGATGCTCGCAAAGTTCAATCGCGAACACTGGCACGACGAGGACGAAGTGCGTTTCATCGTCCAGGGCCATGGCCTATTTCATGTCCGGCCCACGAAAGAGCAGGTCGTTCCCATCGAGGTGGAAGCGGGCGACTTAATTTTATTGCCGAAGGGGATCTGGCACTGGTTCGATCTCTGCGCCGATCGACAGATTCGCGCCATCCGGCTGTTCCAAAATCCCTCCGGTTGGACGCCCTATTACACCGAGAGTGGGATTGATAGAAATTTCCAGCCGATTTGCTTTGGACCGTCGTACATTTCCCCTCAACTTTAAGCCGGACCGTGACTTTCAGCCTTTCCGCCCATTCGGTGCACGGAATCCTGTTGGACATCGAAGGGACGACCACACCGATCCAGTTCGTTTATCACGTGCTCTTTCCATTCTCGCGGGCTCACCTGAAGGATTATCTCAGGGACAATGCGGACTCCGAAGAGCTCCGGCGCGATCTGTTGATGCTGCGCGAAGAGCATCGAGACGACATGGCCAATGGACTCGCGCCACCAAAATGGGTAGACGAACCTCCTGATGCGCAAATCGAATCCGTTGCGCATTATGTTTTCTGGTTAATGGACCGCGATCGGAAATCTACGGCACTGAAGTCTCTGCAGGGAAAAATCTGGCAACAGGGATATTTGCGAGGCGAACTGAAAGGTCAGGTATTCGATGATGTGCCGCTCGCCCTCAAAGACTGGAAGAAGAGAAATCTCGATGTCCGAATTTTTTCATCCGGCAGCGCGCTGGCGCAAAGACTTCTCTTTGCCAATACGGAAGTCGGGGATCTCGCCGGTTTCTTGTGCGGATATTTTGATACCGGCATAGGGTTGAAAACTGACCCAGAAAGCTATCGCCGAATTGCTGCAAAATTTCAGCTGCCGGCTTCAGAGGTGCTTTTCATTTCTGATATGACTGCGGAGCTCGATGCAGCCGAATGTGCCGGGATGCAGACATTGCTATGTGTGAGACCAGGTAATCTTCCTCAGCCTGAGAAGCACGGCCACGGTATTATTAGTAGCTTTAGCGAAATTGGCGGATGAGCAAACCGGGCACCAGCAATTAATTCAGGGAAGCAAACACGTTTGCAATGGCGCATTGACCAAGAGTAGAGTTGCTGTGAATTCTTAGGAGGTTGCCATGGCTTTCAAGATCAATCATCTTCATCTGAAGACGCCGGACCCAAAAAAGACCGCGGATTGGTATGTCAAGTATGTCGGGGCGAAGATCGCGTCCGAGCGCACGGCGCCCAACGGCCGGATTAGCTTGCGGCTAAACTTGCACGGCGTGGAGCTCAACGTGACGGATTTTCTCGAAGAGCAGAAGTTGGGACAATTCTATGGTCTCGAACACGTGGCCATCGACACCGATGACTTTGCCGAGGAAGTCGCAAAGATCAAGGCTGCCGGTATCAAAATACTCGAGGAGAGAATACTACCCGATGGCCGCAAGGTCTGCTTCTTCGAAGGGCCGGAAGGGGTAAGGCTGGAGTTTCTTGAAATGAAGTGAAACTTACTGGACTGATGGAGTAAGGGAGTATTGGGTTAACGCACCCATCCAACACTCCATTCTTCCTGGTTACTTCTCGCGGAGCGCCCGCTCCAACGGTCCATTCTCGCGGAAGGGCTCCGGCCAACCGATATACTCTTTGAATTCAAGTCGTTGCCTGATCAACTCTTGAACCACGTTCTCGATCCCCTTGTCAGGAACGACGGGCGCGGTCTTGAAGAGACGAGCATACGCCCCGACCGTCCTCTTAGTAATCGTAGCATCTTTTTCGCGCATCCACTTCGAGAATGATTTTTCCGCAAACCTGTGATCTTTCTTGATGAGATGGATGGCCGCGACATAGGCTTTGAGAAAATCGTCGGTTATCTTTGGCTCCGCTCGGATAAAGGCGCGGCTGCTGGTGACGCAGGAAGAGGGATAGACAAGATCGGTCGTGCTCAAGTCGACGAGCACCGGCCAACCGCGCTGCAGGAAAGGCGCAGCGTAGCGAGTGGTGAGCGCCGCGGCGGCGATGCGCCCGGTCTCCAACGCCGCGACCATCTCCGGGCCGGCGCCGAGTTGTAAAATCGTCATATCTTTATCCGGATTGAGACCGACATGTTTGAGCGCCGCTCTCAGATAAAAGTGAGTTGACGATCCATAGCGCGTAACCGCGCTGGCCTGACCTTTGAGCTCCGCGGCGGATTTGATCTCGGGGCGCGTGATCAAATAAACCGGGTCGGCGTCCACCGGACAGGCGAGCAAAACCACGTCGCCGCCCGCGGCGCGCGCGGCCACGACGGACTCCGCGCCTACGCCTGAAAATGGCAGGTCATTGGTTATGATCGCCAACGCTATCAAAGAACCGCCGCGAATCTGCACCGGCTCGACGTTGAGACCGCGCTGGGCGAAATATCCGGCGTCTTTGGCAACCCAAATCGGCAAGTTGGAAGGCGATGCCGTGGTGCCGTAAAGAATGCGTCTCGGTTCCCCGGCATTCGCTCGCCGGTCGCCGAGGATCAGCGCGCAAGCGAGCGCGAGCAAAAATCTAAGCGCAGTGCGAGTCATGGTCGCGCCAGGGCCCTTTCCAATGGCCGGTTGTCGCGGAACATCTCGGGTCGCCCGATGTATTCCTTAGCGACGGGGCGTCGATTGGCCAGATCCCTCAAAACGTTTTCAATGCCCTTGTCCGGAACATAGGGAGCCGATTTGAAAATGCGCGCAAAAGTTTCGACCGACTTAGTCACAACATAGGAATCTTTCTCCCTCGTCCATTTCACCAACGACCGTTCGGCGAAGCTTTGATCCTTTTTGATCAGTTGAATCCCGGCGATATAGGCGCCGAGAAAATCTTCGACGACTCGGGGCTCGGAGTTGACGAACGCGCGGCTGCTGGTGACGCACGAAGAAGGATAGATCAGATCGGTTTTGCTCAGGTCGATCAGCACGGGCCAGTTGCGCTTGAAGAAGGGCAATGCATAGCGGAGGTTCAACGCTGCCACAGAGATTCTTCCGCTATCCAGCGCCACCGCCATCTCAGGACCCGCGCCCAATTGCAAAATGGTCAAGTCCTTCTCGGAATCCAAGCCGACCATTCTCAACGCCGCTCTCAAGTAAAAGTGAGTTGATGAACCGAGACGGGTCACCGCGCTGGCCTTGCCCTTGAGATCCGCCGTCGATTTTAATTCCGGGCGGGTGATGAGGTAGATCGGTTCCAAATCGGCGGGGCAGGCGAGCAGAACCACGTCGCCGCCCTCGGTGCGCGCGGCAACTACGGATTCCGCTCCTGCGCCGGAAAACTGCAGCTGGCCGCTCATGATGCCCATCGTGATCAAAGCGCCGCCGCGGATCTGCACAGGCTCGACGTTCAGACTCTTTTTAGCGAAAAATCCAGCGTCCTTGGCGACCCAGATCGGTAGATGAGAGATGGAGGCCGTGGTGCCATAGTGAATGCGGCGCAGATCCTCGCCATAGGCCGGCGCAATCGCCCAAAGAAAGGCGCACAAGCCGGCCAGTAGAAATGTAAAATTTATCGTAATCATGCCGGTTAGCGATTTTATCCCTACGACAAGCCAGGCGTGCCGTCAAGCAGCAGGCGCGAATGCGAGCACGCCGAGATGAATGGCGCGCAATCGTCGTTCTGCATTTGAATCGTCCGTGTCGAGCCGTTGATATGAAGCCTATAGAGAAGTAAACGGTGAGCGAACCCGGTATGAAATTTTTTGGCCTGCTGGTTATTTCTCTGTCTCTCACAATCCCGGCTTTGGCGGGCGCAGAAAAGTTGACCCTCGCTCATGTCGCCATCAATCCCAGCCAGGGCATGCTTTGGGTAGCGAAGGATTCGGGCATACTGGCCAAGTACGGCTTCACAGCGGATATTGTGCTGATCCCCGGGACTCCGCGGACGGTGCAAGCGTTGATCGCGGGGGATCTGGACTACGCCGTGGCGGGCAGCCCGGCGGCGCTGCGCGCGCGGATGCAGGGGGCCGATGTCGTCATGCTGGCCGGGCTCAACAGTTATCCGTCGCAGAGAGTCTTCGTCAAGCGCGATGCCAACCTGCAGAGCCCCAAGGAGCTCAAAGGGAAAATTATTGGCGTGACGCAATTCGGATCCGCGGGTGATACGTTTCTCCGCTCGGCGCTCAAAAAAATCGGCCTCAAGGAGTCGGAGGTGACCATCTTGCAGATGGGAGGCACCCCCGGCGTATCGCAGGCTCTTGAAGCGGGAAAAATCGAAGTGGGAGTGCTCGGCGATTCCGGCATGCTGCTGGTTTTTCGCGGAATAGCTCGGCCATTAAAAGGTGCAAGCGCCAAAGAGATGGGATTCTTGGGGTTGGATGGTCCGCTGAGCACCACGGAGAGAAAGATCAAAGCCAACCCGGCTGCGGTCTCGCGTTTCGTGCGCGCCTATGTCGAGGCGATCCATTACGTCAAGACCAACAAGGCTGGCACCATCCGTATTTTTCAGAAATATATGCGCGGTCTGAGCGAGGATGATCTCGGCACGTGGTTGGAGGAATTTCGCGACGGGCTCAGACCAGCGCCTTACCCGGACGAAGAAGCGCTGCGCGCGGAGTTGGACCAGATCGGCGCGCCGAAATCTCAGTCGACGGCGTCATTTATCAATACGACGTTTTTGGACGAGCTCAAAAAAAGTGGTTTTATCGACAAACTATACAAATAAAAAAGGAGGATTCTTCAATGGCCAAGATCAGACACCTTGCGATCAAGGCGGAAGACCAGGAGAAGACGGCTGACTTTTACAAGCAGACGTTTGGAATGACCGAGGCCTGGCGCGGCCCGGTGCGGGAAGATGGCAAGCGGGCGATTTATCTGACGGACGGCTACATCAATATGGCGATCTTGCCGGCTCGCGGCGAGCGCGAGGGAATCAACCACTTCGGCTTTCAAGTTGAGGACATGGACGCAACATTGAAAACCGCCGCCTCTGCCGGCGGACAGGGCGACTCGTACAAAAAGCCGCGCGACGGCCGCTTCGCTGAAATGGGCATCCAAGATCCCGCCGGGACGCCGGTTGACGTGTCCGTGCATGGGTGGAAGGCATAGAGCGCGAGCCTGGAGCACATAGGGCAAGCCTCTGTGCTTGCCCCGCCAGGCGCAGCGAGCCAGGATCAGAGAACAAAGAGCAAAGCGCATGAGGTTTCGCGAATGAAGCTTCGGGGTTCGGTCATAGTCTTCGTCGGCTATCTGCTTGCTTTATTTGGCGCGCCGGCGTTCGCGGCTGAGCCTACGAAAGTCTTACTGGCGCACGGCGCCATCAGCAACAACGTCGAACCGCTCTGGATCGCCAAAGAGCAGGGCATTTTTCGTAAATACGGCATCGACGCTGAGCTTGTCTTCATCATTGCAGGTCGGGCGATGCAAGCGATGCTTGCAGGGCAGGTGCCGGTTGGATTGGTGGGAGCGACGCATGTCATCAACGCCGTGACGGCGGGTGGTGACCTGGTGATGATCTTGGGGCTGCAGAACACGCTCGACTATCTCTTCATCGCGCGGCCGAGCATCAAGAGCGCCGAAGAGCTCAAAGGCAAGAAAGTCGCAATCGGCACTCCGTCGGGCTCGGCTTCGCTCGCTACCTATGTGGCGCTCGATTATTTAGGGCTGAACCCGCGCCGCGACAACATCGTCCTGTTGGGTGTGGGAGGCGTTCCGGAACGATTGAGCGCTTTACGCGCCGGGAGTGTCGAGGCCACGAGCCTTTCCCCGGAGTTTGGCCAGGTCGTTGTCAGCGAGGGGTATCGCGTCCTATTAAATACTACGAAGGAAAACGTTCCATTCCAGTCGTCGGGCATGGTCGTTGCGCGCAGTATGATGAAGTCGAATCCCCAGTTGGTCGAAAACCTGGCGAAGGCCACGGTTGAGGGAGTCGCCTTCGTGCACAAGGCTTCGAATAAGGAGATTGTTCTCAAGAGCCTCGCTCGCAACCTCCGACTGAGTAAGTCCGAGCAGGTGGAAAAGGCTTATCAAAACTTGGTTGCCGAGCTGCCGAAAAGGCCCTGTCCGAACATGCAAGGCGTCGCCTCTGTGATCAAACTCATGGCGCAGCATGGGCTCAACCCTAAAGCGTCGCAGGTCAAGCCGGAAGAGATCGCGGATTTGGGTTTATGCAAGAAGTTCGAGGATAGCGGGTTTTTCAGTAGCCTGTACTGAACCTGCATCGGTGTTGAAAGATTGGAGTACTGGAGTGCTGGAGTAATGGGTACCAGACAAAATGGCTTGATTGGTGCTGACAAAACGGGTCTTCCGCCGGAGCAGTTCATTGCCGCGATCTGGGAGGAGCGGCGGCGATATGTTCGAGAAGGGCGAATCAAGCAGCCGCATCCCTGGCGCGTTGCTTTAAGTGAGGGCAGGGTCGCCAAAGCGGCGCTCATTGAGTATGTAAAGAATCGCTATTACTTTCTCTGCAACATCAATCGCAAGGACGCGCAGATCATTGCCAACTGTCCGATTCCGCATGCGCGGCGCGTGCTGCTGCGAAAGTATATCGATGAGGAAGGGCAGGACGTCGCCGGCGGCCAGCTCGGGCCGCACTATGAGATGTGGATTAAAATTTCCGACGCTCTTGGCATCCCGCGCAATGTCATGGATAATTTCGAGGATGTGCTGCCGGTTTATCGCTACACGGTAGATGCAGTCTTCAACTTCGCGAAACTTCAGGGCTGGATTGAAGGCATCGCCGCAACCTATGCGACGGAAGGGCGCATGTGGAAGCGCTATACGCCCAAAGAAGAACATCGAGAAGACGGATTACTCACGGAAGAAGAAGCGATGAAACGCCACTACGGGCTTCCGCAGGAGGCGCTGCAGTTCTATCACGTCCATAGCGATGCCAACGACGAGCACGGCGATATTAACGAGGCCATTCTCAAAAAGTATTGCGTTACGGCTGAGCTCCAGGAAAAAGCTTTGGCCGCCGCGCGCTTCCGTTGGGAAAATCAGGAGACCCGCCACGACATCATCTACCGCTATTTTGTGCTGGGTGGGAACAGCTAATAAACAAGAGCGGTCCTAGCCGTCTCCCGTGTCATTCCCGCGCAGGCGGGAATCCAGTCTTTTGGCAAATGGCCAAGCGGTTTTTCGTATACATCACTGCGAGCAAACGAAACGGCACCTTATACACTGGGGTGACGTCCGACTTGCCCGGTAGGGCGTGGCAGCATAAGAACAAAGTCATGGATGGATTCACCTCTAAATACGGCGTCGATCAGTTGGTGTACTTTGAAGCCCACGATCATGCGGAGACCGCGATTGTTCGGGAGCGACAGATTAAGAAATGGCGGCGGCGGTGGAAGATCCGGTTAATCGAAGAAAGTAATCCAGAATGGCGAGATCTATATCACGAAATTATCTAAGAGCCTGGATTCCCGCCTGCGCGGGAATGACGTTGTGCGAGGCTCATGAAAACAGGGCTATCGGGCGACTTCAGAAAGCACTAATGATGTTTGTCGTACGGCAAATGCTTAACCTCTGTGTATGGGCCGTGGTGTTCTGGAGTAGCCATGTCTTTGCCCAGCAGCCCGATACTCTCAACGTTTCCTACGCTTCGGTCACGGGCAGTCGAATTCCTTTATGGATCGCCAAGGACGCCGGTTTATTCGAGAAGTATGGTCTCAACGTCAATTTGGTCGTGATCGCTGCCGGCAATGCCGCCATCGGCGCGCTGTCGGGCGGTGACGTTGAGGTTCTCGGCGCGCCGGGAACGACGACCATGGTTTCCGCGGCGAAAGGGCTGCCGGTGGCGATCATCGGCACGTTCGGTCCGGGCGCCTGGAAGTTGGCGGCTCATCCCTCGATTACGTCGATCCAAGAACTTAGAGGGAAGACCGTTGGCATCAGCCGCCCCGGAACCACCATCGAATTTGCCACGCGGCGCGCGCTCGTTAAGCTGGGCTTTACGCCGGGAAAAGACATCAACATTCTCGCCACGGGTCTGGCCGAATCGAACAAGCGAATCATGGTCATGCTCCAGGGCAAAATCGACGCCACGCTCGTGAGTCCAGATAATCTATTCGAGGCGGAAACCAAGAACTTGAAACTCTCCATTCTCACGGATCTAAACGAGATGGGGATCTATACGAGCGCCAGCGACCTTTCGGCCAAGCGCGATTTTCTCAAGAACCAGCGGCAGCGGGCGCGGGCATTTATGATGGCGTATTGCGAAGCGATCTGGCTCGGCAAGAGCAACAAAAGCGTCGCCTTGGCAAGTTTTCGAAAACAGATGAGGGAGAACGATCCGCGTCGCCTCGAAGTACTGTACAAGAATTACGTTGTCGACGCGCTGCCGTTGAAACCCTTTCCGATGGAGGAAGTGATACAGACCGAAATTGAAAATTTGACGCCCACCGTGCCGGAGCTGCGCGGCAAGCGCGCAGCCGAGTTTGTCGACAAGACGATTTTGACCGAGTTAGAGCGTGAAGGTTTCTTCACGACGCTGAGCAACAAGTACGGCAAGACTCCGTAGGATGGGTGGCAGTGGCCGCGTCAGTCTGAGTAGCGCCACAGCTGAGGAATCGCACCGCAGATAGCAAAAATCATCAGAAGGCAAAGAGCACTTCCGACCAAGAGCGCATTCGGCGCGCCCATGAATTGTGCGGCCACTCCGGCGAGCAGCGCACCCAAAGCATTCGTCGCTTGCGCGAAAACCGTAATCAGGCTCGAGGCTCGTCCCAGCATTCTGTCGGGAGCGAGGAGCTGAACCACGGTACGGCGGATTGCCACGCTGATGGAATCCGTGAAGCCCAAAAGAATGACGGCGGCCACGGCCAGCCAAAACCATTGGGCGATTCCCAAGAGCGCTAGACTCGCCGCGAAAAATATCGCGGCGGCGACGACCGCGATGCCTTTGCACCGGAGATCTCCCATCATTAACAGCGCGATTGATCCCAGCAGGGAGCCCGCTGACGGCGCGGCATAGAGCGTACCAAGACCGGAAGCCCCCATCTTAAAGACGTCGGCCGCAAAGATTGGCAGGATCGGACGGTAGAATCCAAACAAGGTGACGCCGAAGTCGAGCACGAACAGTGAGAGGATAATGCGCTGGATCCAGATAAATTCTACGCCCTCGATAATACTCCGAAGATTCACGGTCCGCCGTGCGCCTTCAGGCTCGCCGGAGCTGCGCATGCCGAGAATGGCAAATATTGCAGGAACGACCAGCGCGGCACTCACGAAGTAGGTATGCGCCAGGTCGATGTAATCGATGAGCACGCCGCCGATAGCCGGACCCAAGAGAAAACTGGTCTGGATGATCATTGAATTCATGGTCACTGCGTTCATCAACAGAGCTTGAGGCACCATACGCGGGATCATCGCCGCTCGAGCGGGCCAGTTGAAAACTTCCAGGAAGGCGCCCAGCAGGCTCAGAAGATAAATGTGCCAGATCCGAATGGCGCCCGTGGAAGTCAAAAACCCCAATGCCACGCAGGGCACGAGTTGGAGACCGGCGCTTAAAACAACGAGGGTCTTGCGGTTGAAGGCGTCAGCGACCGCGCCGGCAAAGAGACCGAAGACCACAAAGGGCAGAGCCTGGAGGAAACCGGTAAGCCCCAGCTGAAAGGGCGAGCCGGTAAGTTCATAAACCTGATAGGCGCTCGCGACATTGCGCACCTGTACGGCCAAAGCATTCAAAATGCTGGCGGCCCAGAGCAGTCTGTAGTCCCGAATCAGGAGAGAAGACCAGGGCCGGATCGGTTGGCTGGCGGACGCGTTTTGGTCTATTTCGGCGGGATTATTCAATCAGTTCGAGAAGCGAGCCTCGGATAAGGATGAGATAAATCGTCGCTGTTGGAGTTCGGGGGAAGCAGGGCAGGGTGGACGCGGCTCGTTTGTAGAGCGGCAATCCACCCTGCTCGGGTTAACGATTAGCGCGGTCCTCCCGCGGGCATGTCTTCCAATACGCCGCGCGACTCCGCCTGCGCCAACACCGCCTCAATGGTTTTGACCAGCTTACGCGCCGCCGCGACGCTCAGCTCCACCGCAACGCGAGCGCCGGGACCTTCGGCTTCGTTGACGAAGTCGATGTTCAGCGCGTGCTCCAAGGGCAGCTCATAGGGATGGTCATAGGAGACATTAGCCTCTTCGACTTTAAACCAACCATTGGCGCCTTTGCCGCGCCCGTCGATCTTCGCCTGGTGAACGATCATCGTACACATGGTCGCGCTCCTTTGATGTTGTTTTTCAACTATTCCTTGAGATTCTTTTCAAGGAACGCGAAAACCTTCTTCCAGCCGTCTACGGCCTGTTCCTGCCGATAGGCGGGCCGGTCGTAGTAGAAAAAGCCGTGGCCGGCGCCGTCATAGCGGTGAAACTCGTGGTTCTTGCCTTGTTTTTTGAGCTCCGCTTCATGCTGGTTGACCTGCTCCGGGGACGGCGATTTGTCGTCATTGCCGAAGAGACCGATCATGGGGCAAGAGAGATCCTTGGTATAGTCAATCGGAGCGACCGGCTGCTTGGGCGTGAGCTCTTCTTTGGATTGAACGACACGTCCACCCCAGCACTCGACCAGGGCGTCGAATCCTTTCAGACGACAGGCCGCGAGAAATCCATGACGTCCTCCCGAGCAGGTGCCAAAGACGCCGACCTTTTTGCTCACGTGCGGCTGCGAACGCAGGAACCTGAGCGCCCCGTCAAGGTCGCCGAGAACCTGTTCGTCGGGCACGCCGCCGCCCGCGCGGACCTTCGCGCCGATATCTTCCGCGGTTCCATGGCCGTCGCGAAAATATAGATTCGGTGAGATCGCCGCGTAGCCATGGTGAGCGAATCTGCGCGCGCATTCACGATACCATTCATCCCAACCTGGCGCGTGGTGGATGACTACCATTCCCGGATGCGGCCCGGCGCCGAGCGGGCGGGCGTAATAGGCATTGATCGTATCCCCCTTATGACCCGGCATAGTGACGGTTTCCGCCAACATGCCTTCGTACATATTGGTCTGGTACATAGCTCCCTCCTTGAATTTAATGATGTGATGAGATTAGCCGAACACTTAATACAAAACTCGGGGGAGGTGCAATAGTTTGGCCTTAGTTTCACCTTTTTTCCCTTGGTTTACCCTGGGCGAAAATTTTTTTTTGGAATCATCTTGCAAGGGCCCTTCTGACGATGTAATCTAAATACACACTTCAGTATGGGGCCTTCTGATAGTGAGATTTTTGGCAGAGTTGAAGGTCTGGGCCGTCTTACCTTGCGATTCGTTCCCTCGCAGACAATCCGACCAGAGCGTGTTTTTCATTCCATGTTCTGATTAAAGCGGTGATCAGGTTCTCAGGGTCAAAGACATCAACGAGTATCGAAAAAGGAGAAGAACATGAGTAGTAAAATTTATGTAGGTGGCCTGCCTTACGCGACCACTGACGCACAGCTGCAGGAGATCTTTTCGGCGCATGGGACCGTGGAATCGGCCCGAGTGATCACCGATAAGTTCACAGGTCGCTCTCGCGGTTTTGGCTTTGTCGAGATGGCTTCCTCGGAGGAGGCTCAGCGAGCAATTCAGGCGCTCAACGGGACCGATCTCGATGGTCGCAATCTGACCGTCAACGAGGCGCGGCCGCAAGAGAAGCGCTCCGGGTTTGGCGGTGATAGAGATAGAGGCGGCGAGAGACGGGGCGGCGGCGGACGCAACCGCTGGTAGTTCCAATCAATAGCTACTAAATAGGAAGGGGCGCTAGGTCGGGGCGTCCCTTTCATCTTCACGAATTGCCTGCATCAGTCTGCGCGGTCACATTCGCATTGTTATATTTTGAGCCTGCGGTCGCTTCCGATGGAAAGGGTGGCGATTGATCGTTTGTCTCTGTTGGATGTTAACGGTCATCCCGTGGCGCTGCGCAGTTGTCTGCGGGATTACGCGCTTTTAATTTTCCTGCGACATCTCGCCTGACTTCCTTGCCAATATCATCTCGGCGAGGTGACATCTTCCAAAGCTGAATTCGATCGGCGCGGCATTTCGATTGTCGTCATTTCTTTCGCGGAACCCGCGAAGCTCATCCGCTACCAGGAATACCATCAGTGGCCATTCGTGGTTCTTGCCGATCCCGATCGAATTGCGTACGAGGCGTTCACGTTGAAAAGACTTTCTTTGTTTCACGTATTTTCTCTAGCAACCCTACGGCTGTATTTCAGACTGCTGCGGGAAGGGAAGCGGGCACAGAATTACGGCAGAGATGATTATTACCAGGGCGGCGGCGACTTTCTCATTGATCGCGACGGCAATATTCTTCTTGCCCATCGAAGTAAGGATCCCTCTGATCGGTCCACGACTGCCGAGCTGCTGCAGGAGATCGATCGGGCTCGCAGGTTCACGTAGCACGAGCGAAACATTTCTATCTAGGTTTGTAGTAGGCCTGCTTCAACTGAACTTTTTCGTCCCGCCAGCTCGAGTCCGCGGCCAGCATTCATGACCTGACGAACCTGCTGATGCTCGTGTGACACATTCGGTTTGAAAGCCCGCCGCCTTCTCCAGAGCAAAGAAAGCCCCGGCTGCAAATCGCCAGCCGGCTTTTTGTCAAAAGGTGCGGTTGAAATTATCCAACCCTAAGAGATCACGGCGGCCCCTCAAAAGCGCCGATATCGCACGCCGCACCTACAGGCCGTGGGACTCCGCGCTGGTCGGTCGCGACAATGCACGGAGCTGCGTCGATCGCCGGACTTCCCGTAACCAGAGCGTGCGTCTTGGTCGGATTTACCGCACTTGGACCGACGTTATGCTTTAGCGTCGGAGACAAAACCTTAGTTGTGGTTACTCCCGCCGCAGGGACTATATCGGTTGCTCCAATTGTGACGCCGGAAGTCCCGGAACTCCCGTTGGCGCCGAACAAATTGAAATAGTTAGTGTAGGCAGATCCAAGATTGGAGACTTCTGGTCCAAAGCCGGAGGCGGGTATCTTATTACCCGAGATCAGATTTTCGCCGAGAACGAGCAAGCCGAGGTTGAATACGCCTCCGCCATAGAACTTGGCATTGTTTTTCGTGATGGTGGTGTTGGTGAGATATGAGCCGCCCGAGAAATTATTAATCCCGCCGCCCGTGTCGGCCTTGTTGCCCGAGATCGTGCTGTTGACCACGACAAGGGTTCCGCCTTCATTATCCAAGCCTCCGCCAAAAGCGTAAAAAAGCGGCTTGGTCTTCGCCAAGTTCTGGGAGATGGTGCTGTTCCCGACATAGCTGGACGCACCGGAGCCGTTATAAATGCCCGCACCAAAAGTGGCTTGACCTTTTTCGATGGTGCTGTTGTTGACCGTGAGAGTCCCTCGGTTGCTTATCCCACCGCCGCTGGCGTAGTAGAACGCGGTCGCCGTGTGGCTTGCGACGGTACTGTTCTGGATGGTAAGGGACGAGCCAGTTCCGTTCGCCACGCCTGCGCCAAACGTTACAGTATTCTTCGTGGTATTGCCTGCCTTATTTCCCGTAATGATGCTGTCGGTAATGGTGACATTCGAGCTAGCGGTAATCATGCCGCCACCCGCAACGGCAGTAGTAGAATTCAGACTCTTTGCTGTGTTGCTGGAAATGGTGCTGTTTTCGAGGGTCGTAGTTCCTCCAGAGTCGGCTATGCCACCGCCGTAATAGAAAGCGGTATTCTTCGTGATCTTGCTGTTGTTCTCAATCGTAAGTGTGCCAGTGTTGAAGATACCACCGCCAGCGAAAGCTTGGTTGCCCGAGATCGTACTGTTGTCCAAGGTAAGAGAGCCCGCATTGAATACACCACCACCATCCAAATAATACCCCCCGGTGACAGTTACGTTTTTGAGGATTAAATCCCCGCTGCTCGTTGTTACAATGACGGTCGCGGGAGGCGCAGTTCTTTTGCGGGCGATTTTGGCATTATTCCCTTCAATCGTGATCTGACTCGTGATGGGCGGAAGAGCGGCATTGCTGTAAGGTGTCGAGATCGTATGAGTGCCTGCCGACAATTGGATCGTATCCGCACCGGCAGGATTGCCTACTCCACAATCTGCAATAGGCTGCCCTGTGATCGTGTCGTTGGCGTTTATGATCGCTTCAGACAGCGAACATTTGCCGTCCCCGATGTTGATGTCAGCGTTGGTCGTGTTCACGGTGATCGTGGCCGCCTGTACTCCCTGGCCTAACGCCAGGAGTAACGCCGCGCCGGCCAACGACCACGCCAGCTTATGCTGCAGGGCTCGTCCGTCCGGTCGGTGCATCCGTTCCCTCGCTATGTGCGTCAGCTCACAGGAGCGCGCCAGTCTGCGCTGTAACGCGCGCCGGGTGCGCCTTGGCAAAGCGCGTAGCTGCACGTAACTTTTTGCGAAGCGCGGCAACAGCTCGTCTCTGCGCTGCAAGAAAAGCCGCGACAACAGTGGGGTTCGCGCCGCTTCGGCGAGCTGCGAATTCCAAGCCGAGAGAATGGTGTCGTCTCGCTGGAACAAATCCGATTGCTGCTCTATCATGGATCCTCCGTTTGGTTTTGACGCTTTACCTTCTTGCCAATTGCCACTCTGTTTCTCTCAGGGCGTGGGTTACGCGGTTCATCATCTCCGTCCAATTACCGGGCTCAGCCTGCCGAAACAATCGCATCGTCGGATACCACGGCGTTGTTTCGCCTTCCAACATCCAGCGCCACTCGGGGATGTAACTCAACAAATTCCATACGGGCTTGCCCATCGCTCCGGCCAGATGGACCACGGGAGCATCGACGCTGATGACTAAATCCAGTTGCCCGACGATCCGTGCAAGATCCTCAATGGCTGCCGGTTGAGGCTCCAGCTGTTGAACCGTATCCTCCAAATGAAGTTGGGCGATATCTTCTTTGCTTTGCCCCGGCTGCAAACTGTAGAAGGCAATTCCAGGAGTAC
>VBKE01000077.1 GCA_005879605.1 Deltaproteobacteria bacterium | reverse complement strand
AGCGATCCAGTCCTGCCGCAAGCGCAGGCCTTAGCAGGTAACTAACTCTCAGGGTGCGCGGCCAGCGCCCATTAAATACCCGACCAAACAGGTCGCTCCCCGCCGGTCCGCTCGAACCGCCTGTTAAATAGAATTCCAGCGATCAGGCGTATTTCTTGACCGCCTTCTCGATGGCGCCGCCAGCCCTGGCTAGGTCGTCCGGTACCATGACCGGATGAATCTCAATGCTCGCATTGAACGCAAGGAACCACGGCTCAGCGATGGCTGGGATTTGAGAAGCATCTTGCATTTCGAGAAAAATAAAACCTGCGCGCTGACCGTCGTTGTCCGTAAAATAGACGGCCTCCGGCTTCAAATCTGCCAGAATGGATTGGATGGTCGCGCCGAGCTTTCCGGCCTTCGCGGCCGCATTCCCGGACTCAACGGGGATATTGACCTTCAGTAAAAACCGCATGGTTCACCTCCCGACGGTTTGGTTTCTTCAATTTATACGTATCACAGCTAGGCTGTGTCGAACAAAGGAAAACAACAAATAACCAGAGGCAGCTTGTGAGACATCAGCCGTAAGCCGTCGGCTAGGAATGCGAAGTACCAAAAATCTCCGCCCTGTCAGGTGCTGGGAGTGGGAGATTAAAAACCCGTCGGACTAGGCCGAATGCGCACGGCGGTGCGTCACGCCGTCCGGGGTCGGGTCAACATCGTACATCTTCCCAGCAGTAACTTACGAGCCAAAGGGTGAGCGTTCCGTCATTAAGGGTGGTATTATGTGGGCCAGACACTATGAAAAAGCAGATGACTAAGGCGGAGGCTCGATCCTTTGAGAGGCGGTGGCACACTGTCAACGCCGAAGAGAAAAAGCAACTGCGGAGGACAACGATTGCACGCAAGCTCCGGCAATTGAACGCGCTTTTGGCTTGGGGAGAGCACTTCGGTTGGAGGCAAACCCGCGCGAACGGAGTGGAAGAAGTGCGGAGAAGATGGGCACAACTCCGCCGGGCCTACCGTGGCTAGGAAGCCTCCCGTCCTTCCTCCAGAGATCACACTCGGTGCCCTAATCGCATGGCTCCAGTCTGAAAACGTTTCGGGCCTCATCATCGGCGGAGTCGCTGCATCTTTGTTGGGTCGGCCGCGATTCACCCGAGATGTAGACGTTCTCATCTTGCTGGACGATGATCGCTGGGAAAAATTTCTAGAGGCTGGCGATCGCTTCGGTTTTGTACCACGCATTGATAATGCTGTCGCTTTCGCTCGCCGCTCGCGAGTATTCCTGGTCCATCACAAGGAGAGTGGCATCGATGTCGATATCGCCTTGGCTGGACTACCTTTCGAAGCGGAGAGCATCGAGCAGGCAAAATGGCGCAAAGTAGGTAACCTGACACTCCCGCTCCCCACTCCAGAAAATTTGATCATCATGAAGGCCATTGCGCATCGACCACAGGACATGGCGGACATCAAATCCCTAGTGGATGCTAACCCAAAGTTAGATCTCAGAAGAGTTCGTCGATGGGTAAAAGAGTTTTCTACCGCCTTGGATATGCCGGACATTCTATTTGACCTTGAAAAACTCCTGCGCGGAAAGCAAACTCGAAAGCGACGCTAACTGAAGTCATTCAGATAACAGCAAGCCCTTTTAAGCTTTCGCACGATCCGCTCGTTGACGTAATCCTCCGCTTTCATTTTGCTGAGCTTAGAGTCGACGCGGCTGCGAGTCCGCATGGCATCGCGCACGCCGTCGGCCCTCAGCAAGATACTGGCTGGTATCCCGTCAAGTGCCGCCGCGCTGAACACGATGCGCCGCCGCGACAGAGACGCAACAGCAATCAATCACTGTTGCCTGATTCCAATTCCTACGCCCCGTAGAGGCTTGTCCAGCGAGCCCGGCTAGCGAAAAAGGGAGTTCGCTGCGCCCGTTACAATTGCCAGATAGATCGCAAAGAGCGCCATGGTGATGAGAAGGTTCCTTTTCCAATGGTCACTAAAGGCGATCCCGAAAGGGAGTCCCGTGACGAAGCCAATGATGTGAGCGACGTACGCAACGTGGGGATCATAGCCGGGTATCAAGCTCTTTTCGTAAACCACGACGACGTTGTAGACGAAGTAGATGACGGCCACCAATCCCTGGGGGGCGAGGAAGAGCCAAGAAAACTTGAGCGGCCTCACGAGCATGACGCACGCCGCCAGAGTGAAGATCGCGGCGGAGGCGCCCAGCATGCCCATCCCACGTGGCATAAACGGCAGGCTGAGGATGAAACCCGTGAGTCCGCCCGTAAAGAAGACCATCAGGTGTTTCCGCGGGCCAACGGTTTTCTCCAGCGTGTTTCCGAAGACGAATAGAAAGAGCATGTTCCCGAACAGGTGCAAGACGCTTGCGTGAACAAATAGGGCCGCCACAAGGGTCCAGACTTTGCCCTTCTCAAGGTTGTTAAAGCTGAAGACAAGATTTTGTTGGGCAAACGCCGGGTCCTGTTGCCAGGCCCAGACGCTAGCCCCGATGCAGGCGAGTATCAGCAGCGTGTTGACTCTCAAGGAGTTGTCAGCCGGAGTTTTTTAGAGCTTACCTTATCTTTGGGCGAAACAGAAAAGCGTTCTTCGCCTGAGGAAACCCTTTTTCGTTGAGATAATCCAACTCGGCCCGAATCACTCCCGCACGGCGTCACTCACGCTTTAACTCTTCTAACAATCAAGAGCCCGGTCGGGAGAGAGCCAGTCCGGGCTAATGTAATACCAACCGAAGATGTGCCGGATCGGATGAGCCAGCCAAAGACAACCCCGCGTAAAATAGGGTAAGTTGGGGACGGGCGTCAAGGCAATTTGGTTTCTTTTGATTTCCCGGACTTAGAACCGCCGCGGCTGAAAATGCGCGCGGTATTGCGCCATCGGCGTCGTTAACACAAATCTCCTTTCAATATTTGGCATGGCCGAGCGTCTAATGCATAGTAATCAAGAAAACTACCTATCCGAGGAGGTGGCAACATGAAGCGTTCGGTTAAACTGTGGATTTTATTGCTGGGCTTTCTCTTATCGGCGTGCGTGGCGCCGGGTGGCGGTTATTACGGCGGCCGTGATAGTGGTTGGGAGCTTTTGGGCCAGCGCGAGGCCGATCTCAGGATGGACCATGACAGGATCGAGGTCGGTCGCCGGGAAGGAACCTTCAGGGAACTTCGGATTGTCGTCCGGGGAGCCCCGGTCGAGATATATAACATGGTCGTGACTTTCGGTGACGGAAGAACTTTTTCTCCGAATATCAGACACCGTTTTGACGAGAATACTTCGAGTCGCGAGATCGACCTGCCAGGCGACAGGCGTGTCATCAGATCCGTTGACTTTGCTTATCGCAGCCTCAGCCGTCGTGAAGGGCGCGCAACGGTTATGCTTTACGCGCGATGATCCGATCGTCCGTGCTGGAATGCGGGATCAAGCGTGACGGCACGGTTCCGCAATTTAATATTGACCTGTTAGAAAGCAGGTGCTAGCGTCGAACCGGTAGAGGAAGATTCTTACCGGTTTGCTGTGGGTGAACAGGGCCATGATTAGCCCAGAAAGGAGCTTTTATGGCGGTTCAAGTTAGCACCACAAGCGCCCCCGCCATCGCCTCCCGTTCGTCAGATATCTCCAAGGTATATCGTGAGGGTATTGTCGCCGGCGTGATTGGCGCGGCGGTCATTGCACTTTGGTTTTTCGTTCTCGACATCTTCAGCGGTCGCCCCTTCTATACACCCAGCGTTCTCGGCACCGCCCTTTTTCGCCGCGGCATGGAGCTTGGTCAGCTGCAAACCCTACCCGTTTCGTTTGAAACGGTTCTCTTCTACACCTGGGTGCACGGCATGGTTTTCTGTGTCATCGGAGGAGTGGCCGCCAAGCTTCTCGACCTAGCCGAACAAAACCTAAGCCTTGGATTCGGTATCTTACTTTTCTTTGTCATTTTTGAGTTCGGCTTCTTCGTAATGGCCTTTATCTTCGCTGAACCGATTCTGCAGGCTTTGGCCTGGCCGGCAGTCCTGTTTGGGAATCTTTTGGCGGCCACGGGGATGGCATTCTATTTCTGGCGGCATCACCCCAATCTAAAGATAAGACCGTAGAAGCGTTGAGCGGACGAAAAGACTGACTGCCTCCTGTAACACTGGAGCCACTTCCGAGTTTGGCTCCCAAAGAATGACGTTGGGTGCGGCGTCCTCTCGGGCGCCGTATGATCATTGCGCCGTGAAATATTTGCAGCAGCGCCGTGCTCGCCGTCGGTAAATTTTTTCTTGCCAATCTATCCCGATCACAATAAAGTCCATGGTGACAACTCACTGTCGGCAATTTTTTGTCGCACTTTTGATTCACCGATCACCAAGGAGGCGCTCATGTCACTAAGATCTTTTTTCCTCGCAGCGGTTTTCAGCTTGACCGCAATGGTCCTGCCCGTTCGGGCGGCGGACGAGCCGCCTCTGTCCCTTGCGCGGGAGGGCTGGTTCTACGTCGGCGGTCATTTGACCACGGTCAATAACAAGCAGTACATGACCGGCCAGATGTATGTGGAGTATCGCATTCCAGCTAAAAAGACTCATCCCTATCCGATCATCATGGTCCACGGCGGCACCATGTCGGGCACCAACTACACCGGCACTCCCGACGGCCGCGAGGGCTGGGCGCAGTATTTCGTCCGTCAAGGCTATGCCGCGTACGTTGTGGATCAGGTCGGGAAAGGGCGCTCCTCCTATATAGAGCAAACCTACGGTCCTACGGACTTG
>VBKE01000076.1 GCA_005879605.1 Deltaproteobacteria bacterium | reverse complement strand
TATCTTCGGTGATTATTACCAATAATATTCAAGTCACCCTGTTGGCGTTCGGCTTTGGATTGACCGCCGGCGTTGGCACAAGCATACTCCTGATCCTTAACGGGGTGCACCTGGGTTCCGTCGCCGCATGGATGACCTTGCACGGCAAGCAAAAAGCATTATGGGGCTGGATCATGCCTCATGGGGCTACGGAATTGCTCGCCATCTGCCTGGCCGGTGCGGCAGGCTATCTCCTGGCTACGGCCATCGTTGTACCCGGTGAAGTCCGTCGCAGCACAGCTTTGAAACGCATCGGCGGCGATGCCCTGCGTATTGAAATCGGCTGTATGGTAATGTTAGTCATCGCTGGACTTATTGAAGGATTTCTCTCTCCCAGCAGTATCAACTACTCGAATCGGATCGCGGTTCTCGCCGTTAGCCTTATTATCTGGACCGTCTATTTTTTGACGGTCGGTCAGCGCGGAGAAAAATCCGCTGCGGCAACTTCCCACTGAAATTCCTGAAAGAGTTTACTTCAACCAGCCTGCTTCCTTGTACTCTCGCGCGGCGCCGGGATGAAGCGCCACGCCGCCGAACTCGAAAGCAGCCGATCCCTTGGCGCGCAAGGGCTCGAAGAGATCTTTTAGTCCGGTAAAGAGCGGATTCATCTGCGGCAGCTTGTCCAAATTGCCGGCGATGGCCTTGGCCATATTATGAATAATGCCTTCCGGAACTCTTTCATGGGTGACCAACACGTTCACCACCCCAATCTGAGTTGTATCTTCAACGACGCCGCGAAATGCGCCCTGCTTCATGGTCACCTGCCGGTAGAACGGCACGGCGGCGAGAATTCTTTCCACCTGGCCGGGCGCATAGCGCACCACGCCGACATCGGCGCGTTGGCTCAAATCCGTCATGACGCGGTTCGGTATCGGCGGTTGGAATTGCGCGTCGATCTTGCCGGCGATCAAGGCGTCGGCGCCCTCGGCAAAGCCTATGTGAACCGGCGTAAAGCTATCGAAGGAGAGTCCCAAAACGTCGAAGATCGTGTGGATATGTTGCTCCATGCCGCTGCCTTTAGGGCCGATGGCGATACGCTTACCTTTGAAATCAGCGACGGTTTGGATTAAAGAAGCGGCCAACTTGACGAAGAACATCGGGCCGGCATTGGCGGGGGCCACCATGCGCAGTTCGATTTTGCGCGTGAAAGGAGGAATCGCATTTTTCGCCCTGCCGATCCAATTGGACGCGATGAAGCCGAACTCCAGCTTGCCCGCATCGAGCAGCTCCGCATTGTGAATGCTGGCGTCGCTGGTTTGGACGATGCATTTGTCCGGTTCCGCGCGTCCGTGATTGAACAGTTCGGCAAATGCCGCGCCCTGGGTATAAAAAGTCCCGCCCAACTCGGATGTTCCCATTCGTACCGCCACGATTGCTTTTCCTCCCGGTCGATTACTTCTTTTTACCGAACAAACTTTCGATCAACGGTTCCTTTTGCAGCTTGTCCAGGACGCTGTTGTCGATGAGCTTCGCCGCAACATCGGCGGCAGCGACATCCTTGATGCCGGCGTAATCTAATACCGGCGCAACTATTCGCGGGTCCACTCTTGGAATCGGCTCCAAATATTTTCTCGCCGTCTCATAGGTTTCTTCGAGAAATTCAGGATCGCTTCGCCGACCAAAGGGGGGAAACCTTTCTTCACACTGTCAAAATGTTTGGTGCTATTAATAATTTAGTTGCCGGTAAGATAGTCCACGTCGCCAAAAAGCTCTTCGAGTCGCTGAAGAACATTCTTGGGTAGCGGCGGTTTCAAAATCGACTCCACGTTGGATTTTAAATGTTCGGGATTGCCCGTGCCGGTCAGTACGACATCTACGCCCGGCTCATGCCGGCAAAAACGATAGGCAGCCTCCGGTAGCGTAGCCGCACCGCTTTGGCGCCATATAAAATCAGGCAAATCCTCGCCGTTTGTTGAGCCCCGAGGTATCGCGCCCTTTTCTAGCAGATCGGCGACCACTCCCCTGAGGCCGTCCGCTTGGCTCAAAGCTCTACGCACAGCGAACATGTTAAGCACGCCCACACGTTTTTCCATCGTCAGGGGGAAAAGAGTCCGGCGCGCGGAGGGATTCAAAAGATTAAAGCCGATCATCACCACATCCCACAAGTCTTCCTTTGGGCTCTGCTGCAGCATCTGATGCGACGGATCCGGCACAAATCCTTCAGTGACCCCGATGAAACGAATCTTCCCCTGCTCGCGCAGTTGCACCATCGCCGGCATCAGCCGCTCGCGGGCAAAGTCGTAGTCTTGAGGTTCGACGCCGTGAAGATGGTAGATATCGATGTAGTCCGTGCCAAGGAGTTTCAAACTTTGCTCTAACCCTTTCTTGACTTCCACTTCAGGGTTGGAATGACCCGGCGAGGGAAGCGTTTTTTTTGTGGAAATAACCAGCCGATTCCTCGGGATCCCTGTGATGGCCTTACCCACGACCGGCTCCGTCCCGTAGGTCTGTGCGGTATCGAGGAAATTAACGCCCAGGTCGATCGCCTGCCGAACCAGCGCAATGGCGCTGTTTTCTGATTGGGAGCTATCACGCAATCCGAGCCGACTGGGCCCGCCGCAACCCAAGCCCGCGACGCTGACCTTCAGTCCAGTCTTTCCGAGCGTGGTGTACTCCATTGGATTAACTGCGATATGGTTCAAACCGTTCCAAACGTTCAAGAAGTTCAAGCCGTAATAAAAATCTTTGCGAACGGTTTGAACTTGACTCTATCGAAAGTCAATCGCGCTGCACCCGAATCCCCAGTACTTCGCCGGTTGCGCACACTTCCCCACCGGCGCTTAACGTGCAGCTTACCCAGGCCTTTCGTCCCTCGATTTTGGTGATTCGAGCCCGGAGATGCAGCGGCTCATGGATCGGCGTCGCTCTCAGGTAGGCGACGGTCAAGTTACCCGTGACGTATCCAATGCGCGGGGCGCTGCCGATGGGTCTTTGCTCGCTTCGGTAGGCCTGAGCGATGGCGAGATTGAGGCTGTGGCAGTCGATCAACGAGGCGATGATTCCCCCATTAACGATTTCCTTGGAACCGCCGCAGTGGTGCGGCTCCGCCTTCCAGGTCGCAACCGCCTCGTCGCCATCCCAATAGCTTTTGATCTGCAACCCTTTTTCATTATCGGCACCGCAGCCATGACAATGGCGGACGGAGCCCTGATCCTGAAATGCTTTTTCGGCCATAGTCGAATGTTGGCAAACCGTAGGGGCAGGCCCCCGTGCCTGTCGTCCCGATGGGCAACCACAGGGGGTTGCCCGTACGGATTCTATTTCGCCTTATCGAGCTTGAGAGACGCCGAGTTGATGCAGTAACGCAAATGGGTCGGCGCCGGTCCGTCGGGAAATACATGCCCCAAATGAGCATCGCATTTACTGCAGACGGCTTCGGTCCGGCGCATGAAAAGGCTGTTGTCCTATTCGGTATCGACGTTTTCTTCGGATATTGGCGTCCAGAAACTCGGCCAACCGGTGCCGGAGTCAAACTTGGCGTCGGAGCTGAATAGCTCATTTCCGCAACAGACGCAGCGATACACGCCTTTTTCATGACAGTCCCAGTACTCGCCGGTGAACGCCATCTCGGTGCCTTTCTTCCGACAAACTTGATACTGCTCCGAAGTCAGTTCTTTCTTCCATTCTTCATCCGATTTTTTGATCTTCTCATTCATGATCTCCCCCCTGGATCCGACCCCTTTCAGCGCGACCACGCCCTAGCGTTGCGTATTCACGAACTGAAGCGGAATCGGCAGATTGACGGCGCGCAACATTTGAATCACCTCTTGTAAATCATCGATCTTCTTGCCCGTCACCCGGACTTGACTTTCCTGAATGGCGGCCTGTACCTTTAATTTTTTGTCCTTGATCATCTTGACGATGTTCCGGGCCGTGTCGGAGTCGACGCCTTCCTTGATCGAAATCTCTCGTTGAATCATTCCCTGCGCGGCCATCTGGCTTGGCTTGACTTCCAAGCCTTTGGTATCGACCTTTCTTTTAACTAGATTCTCGATGAGGCCCTCCTGCACGGCTCGCATCTTCATATCGTCTTCAGTGGTGACCCGAATCTTTTTTTCCTTCTTGTCGAGGGTGATCTCCGTCTTCGATTGACGGAAGTCGAAACGCGAAAGGATCGCTTTCCTGGTAATATTGACGGCGTTATCGACTTCTTGCAGGTCGATACGGCTAACGATGTCAAACGACGGCATAATTTTGCTTCTCCTGCTTCAGAAGTTCTTCCACGATCGAACTGCTCGCGCGCCGCGATAATTCCAAGTATCCATCATGTTCATTTTCTTTTGGCCGTTGCGCGCCTTTTTACCCGCTTTCGCCGCCCAGCCGGCGATTTAATCCCCGCCCCGCTCAACACGAAATCTAAAATGTCGCTCCGCGTGATGATACCGACGAGTTGCTTGTCCTTGACCACAGGCAGCGAACCGATTCGATGGCGACGCAAAAGGCTCACGGCGGTGGCAAGCGGAGTTTCCGGTCGAACCGTAAGGGTATCGTGGGTCATGACTTCTTCTACCGTGTAGCTCTCGGCGAATTCATCGATCTCTTTCGTGCGCGCGATCAGCATGCTCGTGGGATAGGCGTCCCGGATGTCTCGGTCGGTGACGATTCCCACCAGGTTATCATTGTCGAGCAGCCATCAGCTGTCTGGCGATGGCGATACTGTCGAAGGTTTCCACCGCGAGCACACCCTCGGTCATCCAATCCGCCACGCGGACGGTCTTTGTTAGTTTTTTCCCAAACCCCATTACATCTGCTCCACCGTGTAGCCTCGCGCTTTCAAAAGCTCAATGAGCCCGCCTTTCCCGATCAAATGGGCGGCGCCCACCACCACCAGACAGGGATCACTCTGAGATAAGTAAGCTTCCACCTTCGGTAACCATTGCCGGTTCCGATCGATGAGAAGGGCTTGTTCCACCTTCGGGTGTTGCCGAAAACTTTCCAACAGCAGCGAGTCGAGAGCGTTGACGTCTCCGGCCACCCAGCCTCGGATCAGTTTGTCCAAGTCCTTTTCCAACGAGTCCATTGCTTTGAGAGTCTGAAGCAGCATTTCT
>VBKE01000324.1 GCA_005879605.1 Deltaproteobacteria bacterium | reverse complement strand
CGGGAGCATAACGCTTTTACCGCGAGAGAGGCTATCTCAAATAAAAACCCTGGCGAAAATCGCGAATACTGGCTTTTCTTCACCCCGAAAATGATGGTGATGAAGAAAAACGCTCTCTACTCTCTATCGCTCGCGATTCTCTCTTTTTGTGCTAGCGCGTGTGGACAAACCTCAGTGCGGCCCCTAACCTGGTCTCTAGATACGAGCCTTTCGCCGCCATCGCGAATTCTCGTACAAACTTTTGCGCTGAGCGCAGCTCGGGTCACGGAATATCAAGGCATACTTCGCCAGCAACCGTCTAATAATAATCCGCTGGAACGCCAGCGGGAAACGGTTTTAACGTCGAGCGTATGGGGCGGGAGACGCCGGTCATGGATAACGACCTGGTAATCGACGGGCAGTTCCTTAACGTCGATGAAGGCAGTCCGCTGCGGCGACTCCTGTTTGGATTCGGCTCGGGAAGGTCAACGGTTGAGACGCGGATACAGGCGTACTATGGAACTCAGCGACGCAAACTGCTCGAGTTCACCATGTATGCCGACAGCGGGAAGATGCCTGGAGCGGCGGCCACGGTGCCGGCTGGGGCGGCCGTTCACGGTGGAGTTACTGCCGGGCTGGTCGCCGGCACCGCGCTGACCACAGGAATTAAGGCGTATAGCTCGGAAGTGGCCCGGATAGCCGAATCAAGCGCGGAGCAAACAGTTTATTACCTCTCCGAGTTTTTCGCCAAGCAAGGATGGATCCGTCCCAATCAAGCGAAGAAAGCCCGGATCACTAATTGATCCGCCTTAAGGTTGTGTGATGACGGAGTCGGGTGTGCGGACTAGGCGGTATAATTTTACTGTCTGCCCATGGCATTCAATAACTGAGCCATCGCTAATTTGTAAGAAACCAAAGCGTTAACGTAGTTCGTCTGCGCGGTTGTATAGGTTGTCTGGGCATCCGTGACTTCGACGATGGGCGCATAGCCGACCTGGTACCGCCCTTCGTGTAGCTCTAAATTCTCCTTGGCTGCTTTCACGGCGGCCTCGTTCGCTTTAACAACTTCTCGCGCCGTGGTCAGGTTGAGATAGCTTTGTTCCACCTGTAAGGCGACCTGCTGTCTCTGCACGCGGGCCTGTTCCTTAATTGACTGATACGTATACAGCGCCTGCTGTAGCTGATAAGTGGTTTGGAAGCCGTTAAAAATTGGGACGTTCAGACTCAGTTGCACCTGCCAGTTATTGTGGGGCGACTCACCGGTCACGCCTTGGCGCCCGTAAATCGAAGAAAAAAGAAGATCCGGCAGGTGATTGCGTCGGGCGACAGCGATCAGCTGATCTTCTGCTTTAAGCAAAGCCGCGAATTGAAGAAGCTCTGGGCGCGCCGCAAAGGCTTCCTCCTTTGCCTCGGCGAGCGCCATGGAAAACGGCGTGACCGCAAGCTCCTCTGCCAGCGGCTGTCTCGGATAGTCGTCCACTCCCATCGCGTTCCTAAGGTTAGCCCAAGCAACGTCTACGCCGTTGCGAGCTAAAATAAGGTTCGCTTGGGCGAGATAGAGATTTGCCTGAGCCTGTGTGACATCGCTTCTGGGTTTGGTTCCGACGTCATAAAATCCTTGCGTCTGACGCAGCGTTTCTTCACGGTCCCTGACTGTTTCTTCATTGACTCTTAGCAGAGCGTTGGCTTGAAGAACCCCGTAATAAGCTTGCTTAACCGCCAGAACTATGTTGTTGGCGGTGGTATTGTAGGCGTACTGAGTCGCATCGAGCGTGTCCCGTGCCGATTGTACCGCTCCTTCGCGTTTACCGAAATTATACAAGGTCATGCTCGCGTTGCCTGCACCGGTGAAAGAATCAAAACCTTTTGAAGCATTTGAAGATGAACCACCACTGTTGGCAGTGCGGTAAGTATTGCTGAAGCTGATGGTTGGGTAATACGCTGCCATTTGCTGGTGGAGAACCGCGTCTTGTGCTCCGACCTGATACTGCGCGGATTTGACGCTTGAATGGTTTTCAAGAGCGGTGCGCACGACTTCATCAAGAGTCAGCCCTGTTCCCTGTTGCATCCCCGCTGAAGCGGTGACGGTTCCTTGAGCCGGCGCTAACACGTCAGCCGACTGCCCCGTGACTGGAAACAAGAACCACGTGACCGCTAAAAAGTAAAGCACCTGAAGCCGCAGCCCGTCTCTTTTGAATTCCTTCATATGATTCCTCCCTGCCCGTAAATGAAAAAGCTATAAATCATAACGCCGCCATAACCATGCTTTGTAGCAAACGAAAATAACACAGAAGAACACAGTGCTTAATGGGCGGATCTTTTCGTTACAGATAAACACCGTCGCGTTCTTTCTTGCGCGGGTTCATCCGTTTTTATATATCTAGTTGTGGCTTTCGTTGGGTGTCGGTAGCCCTCAGTTTCAATCGTGAAACACTACGGCTAGGAGCAAATGTTGATGAAAAACAATCATTTTTCAGGAGGAACGGATCGTGAACTTCAAAACTGTTGCACTGCTGCATCCAGGTAATATGGGCGTTACCATTGGCACGGCCGCTGCTACAAGTGGTGTGCGCGTTATCTGGGCCTCGCGTCAACGTAGCAAGGCAACCCAAGAACGTGCCAAGCAGGCCGGGCTCGCCGACGTGGAGAATCTTACCAATGTGGTCCGAACGAGCGATGTCATTCTTTCTGTCTGCCCGCCGCATGCAGCTCTGGAACTCGCCCGCAGCGTGGCGGAGCACAACTTCAAAGGCATTTATGTGGACGCTAATGCGGTTGCTCGAGCCACGGCCGAGCAAATCGGTGAGACCATAAGCCAAGGGGGAGCAAGTTTCGTCGATGGAGGCATTATTGGATCGCCGGTAAAGCGAGCCGGAACCACTCGTCTTTATCTCTCGGGTGTTCGTGCCCCGGAAGTGGCGGAGTTATTCTCCGCGAGCATGCTCGATGCCCGGGCCATCGGCGAAGATCCTGGTGCCGCCTCCGCTCTCAAGATTGTATATGCGGCGTGGACAAAATGCACAGACGCCTTGGTCCTAGCGATTCGTGCGCTCGCGACCCGGGAAGGGGTCGACAAAGCCCTGCTCGATGAATGGACTCTGTCCCAACCTGACCTCGAGCGCAAGAGCATCCGGGCCGCCGCCATGGCAGCGCCCAAGGCATGGCGATACGTAGGAGAGATGAGAGAGATCGCCGCCGCCTTCGAAAGCTCCGGACTACCGGCTGGCTTTCACAATGCTGCTGCTGATTTCTATGAGCGACTTGTCCCCTTCAAGGATCGCACCGATCCGGCTCCTACAGTCGCCGCCGTTATCGATACGCTCCGTGGATCACCGGAGAAACACCGTTAACGACTCGTTTAACGCCCAGAGTAGCTGGGCGACTAATGTAGCTCGTGAAGGATGACGCGATCCTTTACGGTGATCCCCACCAGAGAGGTTTCATCTCGTTTGTCCAGATACGCGGGCTCCGCGCAGAGTCTGTGAAAGGCTGTAGGGATCCGGCATCTGGTTTTGATCGTCCTTCGCAATCCAGCCGATCGATCTCGTCCGCCGAAGAACGCAAATTTATATCCACTTTTGTTGTCTGGAACTGTAAATGAGAAGAAAAGCTCCGAGCTATAACGAAGCGCACTGACCAAATCAGGGTAGATCCGTGCTACCCATAAGATAGCGATCGCACTCCCTTGCCGCGCCGCGACCTTCGTTGATCGCCCAGACCACCAGGCTTTGACCGCGTCGGCAGTCACCCGCAGCAAAGATTCCCGGAACATTAGTCGAAAACTGTCCGTACTCGGCTTTGGCATTGGAACGGGGATCGCGCTCAACGCCGAGTTGCGCCAGCACTGTGTCCTCGGGACCGAGAAAGCCCATCGCGAGCAAAACTAGGTCGGCCGGCAGCACTCGATCCGTGCCAGGAACTCGCTTCGGTATGAAACCGCCCTTCTCATCTCTCGTCCATTCCACGTCGTAGATGTGGAGCTCTTTCACGTGGCCATTTTCATCACCGACAAACTTATCGCCGGTAGTGAGATAAATGCGCGGATCGGCGCCGAAGCGAGCCTTCGCCTCCTCCTGACCATAATCGAGATTGTAGACCTTGGGCCATTCCGGCCAAGGATTATCGGGCTGGCGCGTGTCGGGCGGCCTGGGCAAGATTTCCAGCTGCGTGAGAGTCTTGCAGCCGTGACGCATCGCCGTACCGACGCAGTCGGTTCCGGTATCGCCGCCGCCGATGACAATCACGTGCTTGTCTTTAGCCGAAATGTAGTGTCCGTTGCGGTGTTCCGAATCGAGAAGACTCTTGGTGTTGGCGTGGAGAAACTCCATAGCGAAATGAATTGCTTTGAGTTCGCGGCCGGGAATCGGCAAGTCACGTGGCTTAGTCGCGCCTGAGCAAAGCACGACGGCGTCGAATTCTTGTTTGAGTTTCGCCGCTGAAATATCGACTCCGACGGCGGTGTTGGTGACAAACTTAACGCCCTCTTCGGCCATAACATCGAGCCGCCGCTGCACGATGCTCTTGTCGAGCTTCATATTGGGAATGCCGTACATGAGCAGGCCACCGCTGCGATCGGCCCGTTCATAAACCGTCACCCAATGACCCGCGCGGTTCAGCTGTGCCGCGCAGGCGAGGCCGGCCGGCCCCGACCCAACAACGGCGACTTTCTTGCCGGTCCGCTTCTCGGGCGGCTCCGGAGTCACCCATCCTTGGGCAAAGCCGTTGTCGATGATCGCGCATTCGATGGTCTTGATCGTCACCGGCAGCTCATTCAGGCCGAGCACGCAGGAGCCTTCGCATGGAGCCGGACAAACGCGACCGGTGAATTCAGGAAAATTGTTGGTCTTGTGAAGTCGATGCAGTGCCTCTTTCCACAGCCCACGGTAAACCAGATCATTCCATTCCGGGATCAGATTGTTGATCGGACAGCCCGAAGCCATGCCGCTGATCAATTGACCGGTGTGGCAGAAAGGAATGCCGCAATCCATGCAACGCGCGCCCTGCTGCTGCAGCTTCGCTTTGGCGAAGTGCTCGTGGAACTCCTGCCAATCTTTCACCCGCTCAAGCGGGGACCGGTCTGCGGGGAGTTCCCGTTCGTATTCCATGAATCCGGTTGGTTTACCCATCTCTCAAGCTTCTCCTAACGATGCGAATCATTCAGCGCCCTCAGCGTTCGGGCCGGAAACCGCCCCGGCTTCTGATCGCGTCCTCTGTTCCTCTCTGAACAGGAAGCCAACGCCTAAGAACGTGGCTGGTGAGCAAATAGCCGAACCGCGGATGATGGCGGAATAATTAACAGGTCTCACCACGCTCGATGGACAATCCTTTCAATTGCCATCATGAGCGCAGCGAGGAATCTCGCTGTTTTCAGTTCCCGCTGACGCGAGCCGCGTCGTTCTTATTAGCTTCGAAGGCAGCCATGAGCGCCTCGTCCCCCACGAGTCCTTGACTCTCCGCCTCCTGCAGAGCCTCGAGGACCCGCCGGTAATCTTTCGGCATTACTTTGACGAACTTCGGCGCGTTCTCTTGCCAGAGCGCGAGGATCTGCCAAGCCCTGGCACTACGGGTATAGACCGCATGGCGTTTGAGCAGTTCCTCCACTTCTCGCACATCTCTTTCGTCGAGCCGCTCCAAGCTGACGGTTTCCAGATTGCAGTGACTCTTGAAGGTGCCATCTTCATCCAGGACGTAGGCGATGCCACCGGACATGCCCGCGGCAAAATTGCGTCCCGTCTTGCCGATGACGATCACGCGTCCGCCGGTCATGTACTCGCAACCGTGGTCGCCCACGCCTTCGATAACTGCCCGAACCCCGCTATTGCGCACGCAAAAACGCTCGCCGGACATACCGCGGATATACGCCTCGCCGCTGGTGGCGCCGTAAAACCCCACGTTCCCAACGATGATATTTTCCTCGGGAGCGAAGGTCGAACCTTCGGGCGGATACAAGATTATTTTGCCGCCTGAGAGCCCTTTACCAAAATAATCATTGGCGTCTCCCTCGAGTTCGAGAGTCATGCCCTGCGGCACGAACGCGCCGAAGCTCTGCCCGGCGGAGCCTCGGAAATGGAAGTGAATCGTGTCTTCAGGAAGTCCTTGCGGTCCAAACCTCCGGGTCACCTCGCTGCCGAGGATGGTGCCGACGACGCGATTGGTATTGCGTATATCCAAAGTAGCTTTGACCTTTTCCCGCCGCTCCAAAGCCGGCGCGGCCAAATCGAGCAGAACTTGATTATCGAGCGCGTTTTCAAGCCCGTGGTTCTGCGGAATCTGACAGTAGCGTCCGACGTCCGCGCCAACCTGCGGCCGATAGAGAATCGCCGCGTAGTCCAAACCTTTGGCCTTCCAATGCTCAACGGCACGGTGCACTTCCAGCTTATCCGAGCGTCCAATCATCTCGTTGACGGTCCGGAAGCCAAGCTTCGCCATATACTCGCGCATTTCCTGCGCGATGAAACGCATGAAATTCACCACGTGGGCGGGATCGCCGTTAAATTTTTTGCGTAGCTCAGGATGTTGCGTTGCGACTCCCACCGGACAGGTGTCGAGATGACACACTCGCATCATGATGCAGCCCAGGGTCACCAAAGCGGTGGTGGCGAAACCAAATTCCTCGGCGCCGAGCATCGCGGCAATAATGACATCTCGGCCGGTTTTCAATTGCCCGTCCGTCTCGACGGCGATGCGGCTGCGCAAATTATTGAGCACCAACGTTTGATGGGTTTCCGCCAGGCCCAATTCCCAAGGGAGACCCGCATGTTTGATGCTGGTCTGCGGGGAAGCGCCGGTGCCGCCATCATGCCCGCTGATCAGGACGACATCGGCATGCCCTTTCGCCACACCCGCGGCGATAGTGCCGACGCCGATCTCGGAGACGAGCTTGACGCTGATGCGCGCGTGATGGTTGGCATTTTTGAGATCGTGAATCAGCTGCGCCAAATCTTCGATGGAATAGATGTCATGATGCGGGGGTGGCGAGATGAGCCCCACGCCGGGCGTCGAGTAGCGCACTTTTGCGATCCATGGATAGACCTTGCGGCCCGGCAGCTCGCCGCCCTCCCCAGGCTTGGCGCCTTGCGCCATTTTGATCTGCAGCTCCTGCGCTTGCGTCAGGTAATAACTCGTGACACCAAATCGTCCGGATGCGACTTGCTTGATAGCGCTGTTGCGCGAGTCGCCGTTGGCATCAAGAACGTAACGCGCCGGATCCTCGCCGCCCTCGCCCGTGTTGCTCTTGCCGCCAATCCGGTTCATGGCGATGGCGAGTGCCTCGTGTGCTTCCTTGCTGATAGAGCCGTAGGACATAGCGCCGGTCTTAAACCGCTTGACAATGGCATCCACGGGTTCCACTTCGTCGATAGGAATCGGCCGTTGGGTATACTTGAGCTCCATCAATCCGCGCAGGGTCGCCAGTTGCTCCGACTGAACGTCGATCAGTTGGGTGTATTCCTTGAACGTCTTGTAGTCGTTGTTACGGCAGGCCTTCTGCAAAAGGTGAATCGTTCGCGGATTAAATAAATGTAGCTCGCCGTCTTTCCGATACTGGTACTGGCCATAAACTTCCAGGGTGTGCCCATTGAGCGCGTACGCTGGAAAGGCTTTGGCATGTTGCTCTCCCGCTTCGCGGGCGATCTCCTCCAAGCCAATCCCGCCGACGCGAGAAGGCGTCCATGTGAAATATTTGTCCACCAGCTCTTGACCCAAGCCGACCGCTTCAAAGATCTGCGCGCCGCAATAGGATTTGATGGTGGAAATCCCCATCTTGGCCATGACCTTGACCACGCCCTTGACTGCCGCTTTGACGTAACCTTTAACCGCGTCATCATAAGCTATGTCTTTGAGCAGGCCCTCGCTGATCATGTCATTGAGGCACTCGAAGGCAAGATAGGGATTGATCGCCTGCACACCGTAGCCGATCAGCAGGCAAAAGTGGTGTACCTCGCGCGGCTCACCGGATTCGAGCACCAACCCCACCCGCGTGCGCGTGCCGCGGCGGATAAGATGATGGTGCAGCCCGGACGAGGCCAGCAGGGCCGGAATCGGCGCATAGGCGCGATCGAAGCCCTTGTCTGAGAGAATTAGAATAGTTGTCCCACGGTTTATGGCCTGATCTGCCGCCTGAAACAATGCTTCCAGCGCCCGCTCGAGACCAGCTTTACCTTCCTTTGGCTCAAAAAGGATCGGTAAAGTCACCGGCTTGATTCCCGGCTGGTTGATCTGCCGAAGCTTTGCCATCTCCGAGTTCTTCAGAATCGGAATTGAGAGCCTCAGCTGATGGCAACTTTCGGGCTTCGGATCGACCAAGTTACCTTCGGAGCCCAATGTCAGCGTTGTCGAGGTGATCAACTCCTCGCGGATTGGATCGATCGGCGGATTGGTCACCTGGGCGAAGAGCTGCTTGAAATAATTGTAAAGCAGCTGCGGTTTGTCGGACAATACGGCCAGCGGGGTATCCGTGCCCATAGAACCCACCGGCTGAATGCCGTTCTGCGCCATGGGTCCGATGTTGACCCGAAGATCTTCGAAATTGTAGCCAAACGCCTGCAAGCGCTGCAACGTCGCTGGATGATTGAGTGCCGGCTGTTTTTCCGCAACGGCGGGGAGTTTGTCAAAGTGCACGAGGTTATCCTTCAGCCATTTACCGTAAGGCTTCGCCTCGGCCACCTGCTGCTTGATCTCTTCATCGCTAACGATGCGGCCTTCGCTGGTATCGACAAGAAACATTCTTCCGGGTTGGAGACGGCGCTTTTCCAAAACCTGCTCCGGGGGCACGTCGAGCACCCCGACTTCCGACGCCATGATGACGAGATCGTCCTTAGTCACGTAGTAGCGCGACGGCCTGAGGCCGTTGCGGTCCAGCACTGCACCGACCACTACCCCGTCGGTGAAGGCGATGGATGCCGGGCCGTCCCACGGCTCCATCAAGCTGCTGTGGTATTCATAAAACGCCCGCTTCTTCTTATCCATGCTATCGTGATTTTCCCAGGGCTCCGGAATCATCATCATCACGGCGTGAGGCAAAGAGCGGCCGCTTAAAGACAGAAATTCTAGGCAGTTGTCGAACTTTGCGGAGTCACTGCCGTCTTCCTGGATGATAGGAAAAACCTTCTTCAAGTCGTCCCCGAATAATTCTGATGCCAGCATGCCTTGCCGCGCGTGCATCCAGTTTTCGTTGCCGCGCAACGTGTTGATCTCTCCGTTATGGATGAGATAGCGATAGGGGTGCGCGCGGCCCCAGCTCGGAAAAGTATTCGTGCTGAACCGTGAATGCACCACCGCAATGGCGGATTCTACCGCTTGATCGGAAAGATCCGGATAAAACGTCATGAGCTGCCGGGGCGTCAACATGCCCTTGTAGATAATCGTGCGGCAGGACAAGCTGGAAATATAAAAGAAATCCCCTCCCGGCAGTCCGGCATAGCGGATGGCGTTTTCCGCGCGGCGGCGGATCACATAGAGCTTGCGCTCGAAAGCCAGGTCGTCTTTGACGGCTTCTCCGCGTCCGATAAAAACCTGGCGCACAAAAGGTTCGCAAGCCTTTGCCGTATCACCGAGATACAAGTTATCCGTGGGGACCTTGCGCCAGCCGAGAAGCTTTTGCCCTTCCTGGGCAATGATTTGTTCAAGAATTTTTTCAAACTGACGACGTTGCTTGCGATCATCCGGCAGGAAGATCATGCCGACGCCATATTCAACGGGATCAGTCAGGTGAAAACCCAACCCCGCACAGGCATCTTGAAAAAACGTATGAGGGATTTGTATGAGTATCCCGGCGCCATCGCCAGTATTTTCTTCGCAACCGCAAGCGCCACGGTGATCGAGATTCTGCAGGACTGTCAATGCCTGCTCGACGATTTCGCGTGACTTCTCACCTTTGATATTGACGACGAACCCGACGCCACAGGCATCGTGCTCGAATTGGGGATCATAGAGACCTTGCTTAGGTGGCAAACCGGCCTTAGTCATGCTTATTCCCTTCTTGCGATCTGAGTTTTTTAATAGACCCGAAACACTCCGCGAAATCCTCTGAAACATTCAGGCCAATGGACAAAAATAGTTTGACTCATCCACAGAAATCATTTTCTCTTGGCGTTAGAATTTTCCGCCATTCCACTATTTAGCTCCAGGGTCTGGCTTTCCTTGGCCGTCGATAGAACTATCTTTGTGACGGTTCGCGTAACCCCTTCGACTGAGCGAATCTCGCCCAGAAGTTTTTCTAGCGAACCCGTGTTCGCCGATTTGACCTTGAGAATGAAACTTTCGTCGCCAGTAACGTGATGACACTCCAGCACGTCATGATGCTGCAGCATCTGCGCCGCGAACTTGTCAATATCTCCGTGATTACCGACTGAGACGCCGATAAACGCCGTGACGTCTTTGCCGACTTTCTTACTGTCCAGAAGGGCCTGATACCCTTTGATGACCCCGCCTGCCTCAAGCTTCTTGACCCTCTCCATTACGGCGGGTGCCGATAGTTCGACCTCCCCGGCGATATCGGCCAACCTGGATCGTCCGTTATTTTGAAGAATATAAAGTATTTTTAAATCTATTACGTCTAACAAGTTAATACTTTTAGGCTATACGATGGTTAAACCTAATGTTCTTATGTCATCCCGAGATTTCGATGTCAAGGGCCATTTTCGGAAAATTTGATATTTTTTGGCGAAATTGAACTGTTTCACCTCCGCGGGTTTGTCAAAGATCGTGTCAAGCCGACGAAGATCCCAAAATGCGGCTTTTATGACACAGAAAGGCTAGAAAACGCCCTTGGGGGCTCAAACATGGGAAGCACAGAACCATTAGCTGGTGATATAGCGCTCGAGTTGCTCGATAATAAACTTCTGCTCATCGATGATAGATTTTACGAGATCTCCAATGGAGATTACGCCGCGTACTTGGCTTGCTTCCATGACCGGTAGATGTCGAATTCGTTTCTCGGTCATCACGGCCATGCACTCTTCGATGTTCTGCCCGGGCTCGGCATACGCAACCCGAGACGTCATAATCTCCTCGACAGATGTCGTTCTCGAAGAACGTCCTTGGAGAATAACTTTCCGAGCATAGTCGCGCTCAGAGATGATTCCCACCAGCTTTTCCCCTTCCATGACCAACAGCGCCCCAATTCCCTTATCGGCCATGAGCTTCATCGCGTCGTAAACCGACGCACTAGGCGAGATCGACCAAACATCATTGCCTTTCCTTGTTAGGATGTCTCGAACTCTTTTCACGGGAGACCTCCTTTTAGAGCTTACGTTGTTCTAGCGGGGATGTGGCAGTAGATCGAAAGCGTCGGTAGCGAATCTACTGCCAACGAGTCGGTTTGTAAAGCGCGACAACGGACAGTAAATTGACGATACCCTTGTATCGGTTGCTTTCTTCCGTGAAGACGTCGCGAAGATCAAATTCGGGGACGGATAGAACCTTGGTTGCGTGCCGCAATCGAGGGAATAAATACGTAGGAGGTTTGCGACGGAATGCTAATTCCGTTGAGTAGAATTCATATTCGGGTTTAAGGACTGATTTAAACGAGAAGAGTGGCGGCCGCTGTTTTCAGATCCGGGTACAATCCTTCTGCGATCCAGGGACATTGAACAACAATCGCGGGATGTTCGGCGAGGAGCTTTTCCAGCGAGATTCGCGCGCGCGGATCGGACACCTCCGCTTTCGCTGCTTCCACCAACATCCACGCCGCCCCCTTGAGATTGCCTTGACCCTCCAGACTGACGCCGAGGTTTCGGTACCCGCTCGCGCGTCTCGAATCGATGTCTATCGCCATACGACAATACTTTTCTCCCTCCGCATAACGCCCGAGCATGTTGAGGCAATAACCGATGTTATTGTGGAGGACATAGGTGATTTTCTTTTTACAGCGGAATCCAAGAGCCGCTCGGAAGTGACTCAAAGCAGCCTCGAGACGATCCTCATCAGTCGCTATTTGCCCTAAGGCAAGCTGACAGTGAGCCTTCTGCTCATCGTTATGGCTCTTCTCAATGAAACTATCGAGCAATGCGATAGCAGCTTCAGCCTTATTGACGCCGCGGTAGAACCCAACGACAAAAAGCAGCCAACGAAAGTAATCCTCCTCCGTGATGCTGTTTTTAAGCCGTTCAAGGAGCAGTTTTTCACTATGCTGCTCTGCTGAAGCGGGTTGCGGCAATGTGGTCTTTTTATCCATCGTGCTCATAAGGATTGAAACATTGAGCAAAGTCAGTACCAGGGCACAATTGGAAGCGAAATTGCCAACGTTGGAATAGAATTCCGAAAAGGTGCGAAAGCAAGCGGTAAGAGAATGGGAGAAATCTCTTCCGAAAAGGCTGAGTGGGGCGATGCGGCCCGATCGACTCGTCTTTGGCTCCTCTGGTTCGCCACTACGCCGACGTTATTGGTGGGAAGAAGTTGGTGGGCCCACCTGGATTCGAACCCGAACGGGGAAAAAATCCTCGTGAAAACGTACCGAAGGAAATTTTCTAGGCTTTTCCTCGACGGAGCGACCGGCGAGCAAAAATCGCTCACCCCTAAACGTCCCTCTTCACCTTCCAAACGACCCCAAAAAAGTGCAACGGTTTCACTTTTCCTGCGCGGATTGCATGTGATGGAGAATTTCAATTCGATTCTGCAATAACCGCTCTGGCTAAGCGGAGCAGTCAGCGCGTCCGCTTCAGCCGCTTGTTATATCTGCCGGTGTCAAGCCTATGGTGCTAGGTAAAGCCTCCTCCGTCTTGGCTTTCCCTTCAGGAATTGGATGAAAGGGTGACGGAAAACCTTGAACTTATCTGTCGGTCTCGCTCGATTCCGCTAACGGCGCAAGGCAGTCTATGACTGTAGCTCAAACCCGGTTCTGACCTCTCTGCCCGATCCTCAGTTGACTGGCAATGCCGCCCGACAGAGGTGTCATTCAACACTTCCGCGAGTTCCAACGATTACTCACGTCGGCAATGTCTTCTATGGCGCGTACTTTGCGCTCAAAAATCGCGCATGAGCTCGTCCATCAGGGCGCCACTTCCTCCCGGAATACCCGCCACACGTACGCGCGTTGAGCAAGAGATTCTTAAAGCGATTGACGCAGCCAGTGAAGCTCAGGAGCGCAAAAGAGCTCTCTGGCGGCTCGCTCTTTTTTATCACGAACAGGCGAAGCGTAGTGATCTCGCAGGAGCAGTTCTTCAATTGATGATTCAGGAATTTGACGATCCCCTGGAGAACCCATACAGCGGCTCCCAAGTCCACATAGATCGTGGCGTAATCATCGCCAAGATCGCCGACCTGCACCGCCAGCTCGCCCTGCGCGACGAGTACATTCGATGCGCCGAGGCGCTTCGCGGGTATTATGGCCCCAACGCATTCGAGGGGAAGCGATTATTTGACGAGCTTCAAGCCGCCCGCAACAAACTCGTGGAGGCGGGGGTGATCCGGTGACTACTCCCTTGACCCCAGAAAACATTATCATCGCCGTTATCGCGGCGGCGGTGTTGCTGGCGTTGCTGGTGGCGATGTGGCGGTGATCAAATGATGATGTTGCTCTGTTTTGGTTTCCTCTGCTTTCTTGGCCTGTGGCTGGGACCGGCTGGTCCGGATAGAGCTTGCCAAAGGCCGCATCCTGCTCCTCACCTGGGCCGAGTACGCGGCGGGCCTTGAGCGGGGGAAGCGGGAAAGGCGGAGAGAAAGAATGGAGAAGGGGAAACAGAAAGATCGTGACGACTGAGATGGAGCGGATTCCGGTCATCACCGGTTCCAGAAACGTCGCCGTCATGATTCCACTCAGGCTCTTAGGGCGCGGCGGTATCGAATGCGCAAGGCCGGGGCGAGAGTACCGAAATTGAAACCGCGTCCAAAGGGGCGAACAGCAACACGTCCGCGTCAACGTCCCTCGAATCCTCGACGCCATGAAACAAAAGTCACTCGGTCACAAAACGCGATCGCATTAAGATGTCCAAGATACAGCATTTGACAGGGTCTAAGTCCGAAGACCGGCGACCGTCCAAAAGCGGACAGTTGCTCAAGAACGAGATCGATCTTCCCATTCCCACCCTACTGGTAGTAGACGACGACCCGACGGTTCGTCAGCAGCTGGAACGCTTGTACACCCAAAGCGGCTATTCGGTGGTCGCGGTTTCTTCAGCGGAAGAAGGCATTTCCCGGGTCGCGGAGGAAGACATCGATTTGGCAATCACCGACATCAAGCTTCCAGGGATGGACGGCGTCCAGTTTATATCGTACATCCACGAAAACTTTCCCGACGTGCCGGTTATCGCCATTACAGGCTATTCCGATATAGAGACTGCGGTCAATGTTCTCAAACTCGGAGCCAGCGATTTCATGGTGAAACCTTTTGATCTGGGAACGGTGCAGGAATCGACTCGCGCTGCCCTGGAAAAATCCAATGTGTACATGGAAATTCGCCACCTCCGCCGCTGGCTCAAAGATGGCTCCGTCTTCGGCGGCATGCTCAGCAAAACTCCAGAGATGCACCGAGTCTTTGAGATCATTCGGATGGTGGCGCCTACAGACATGACCGTGCTGGTTCAAGGAGAAACGGGAACTGGAAAAGAGCTGGTTGCGAGCGCCATCCACTACCAAAGCCAGCGGCGTGACGGACCGTTTGTAACCATCAATTGCGCCGGCTTTCCCGAGAGCTTACTGGAAAACGAGCTTTTTGGTCACGAGAAGGGCGCCTTCACGGGCGCGGATCACCCAAAACCGGGAAAAATCGAACTCGCCCATGGAGGAACCCTGTTTCTGGACGAAATTGAGAGCATTTCGGTGGTGATGCAGGGCAAATTGCTGCGCGTGCTTGAGGACCAGAAAGTCCACCGGCTGGGCGGAGGCGCAAGCATTCACGTGGACATGAGGGTGATCGCTGCGAGCAACATTCCGTTAAAGGAAATGGTTGCTGAGGGTCGGATGCGGTCCGACTTTTACTATCGGATCAATGTGATTCCCATTCACCTGGTGCCTCTGCGTCAGCGCAAGGTCGACATTCCGCTGCTGATGCATGATTTTCTCCGTCATCAGCCGATTGCCGCGGAAAAGGGTATTAATACCATTTCCAAGCATGTGGTGAATGTTTTGATGGATTACGCCTGGCCGGGAAACATTAGAGAGCTTCAAAACATTCTCGCGCGAGCGATCGTGTTGGCTGCGGGACCTATCATCGACGCAGTAGACTTGCTCGACCTTATGCCCCAACCTCAGCCGAAGGAAAACGGAGCTATTCTCTGCGCTTCGTTGGACGAATGGATGACGGAGCAGGAAAAGCGTTTTCTTGAGCAAAAGCTGGAAGATTTCGGCGGGAACGTTGCGCTTACGGCAAAAAGCTGTGGAATCGGACTGCGGACCCTTTCCCGAAAGATTCGACTGCATAATCTTGATTCCAAAGGCTTTCAAAACAACAAAACTTAGTGAGAAATAAAGTGAGAAATAACCGGAATGCATCATGTATAACGGGTACTTTGGATTCCTAGAATTACCCTTTAGCACTACCCCGACCCGCGTTTTTTTTTACCCCAATCCAGTACACCTGGAGGCCTACGCCAACCTCCGCTACGGCATCGACGCCAAGTGATCTTCCGCTTTCCACGCGCCGGATCGGCGGCTCCAATGCATCGACTCGTTAGCCGCAGACACCAAACACTCGGGTGCTCTCGGATTAATTGATCAGCGACAAGTAGGCCGCGTTCGCAGGTTGATATTAATTCTCTGTGAGGTCTGAGGCGACGAGCTGGAGGCTTGGTATCTCGTCGAGTTTTAGTCGCCACCGTCCACCCCATTCGCTCATCTCAGGCACTCATCGGGCTTGGAGGAGGCCCACCCCGCGGCTGAAAACTTCACATTTGATTTCCTATTGATTTCGGAATGCGCTCTTCAGCGATCGCTAGGCCGCCGCAGAAGTCTATTCTCTCTCGCGGTCATGACTCCCCGGGAAATCCTGCTTTGTGACTTCGCGCATAAGGAGTTTCGCTGCCGTCGCCAATATCCAGCCTTCCGTCTTACATTGGTTCGAGCAAAACTTCCTGGGCGTTCGGCGCCACACTTTTCCGTTACCGGGTGGAGGTAGATCACTGATTGGACCCTGACAAATGGGGTTCGCACAGGTTTCGCAATGCTCGCCTTAAAGTTCCAATCTCGGATTACGGGAATAAACTGTTTTCTCTCTTCAAGCCCCAGCTGCCTGAAGCTGACCGGAAGCCCGTCAATTAAATCGTACCATACGTCTCCTGGCAGGAGGAAACCGACACCAGCGACACGCCTGGAGTCCATCCTGGAGAGGGCCGGGCAGCACGGACCGTGGCGCTCCAGTCGTTGACGAGCGACTCTTTTATGCCGTAGGCTTGTGGGCATGAAAAAAGGCTATCAAGGCAATGAACTTTGGAGTGCTATCAGCCCCCTCACTGGAAAGCGAGAAATTATTGACTCTGAGGGCGAATTAATCCCCGGCGAAACCATCGTCAAGCTTTACTATTGCAAGCGGCTCGATGGCTATGTGACGGTCCCTGGGGCGTCACTCTTCAAAGTCGCGGCGAATGGCTATACGCTGGAAGGGTTGGATTACGCCGCAATTTGATGTGAATCATCAAAGTCAGAGGATTGATATTGTCTTAGAGCCTTCAATCGACGTTGGAGATAGGTATTCTCCGGCCACTTCCAGCTGCCCAACGACAGCCATTCCTCAGTGTATGGTGCTCCGTTCACTTTGCTTTGTGAAAAGACAAGCTGCCAAAAAGTGGGCTTTCCTAAGTCAATTGTCTGAGTTTTCATAATGCAATACTCCTTTGTATCGTCTAATTATTCTCTACCAAAACCGCGTGTTGTTTCGAATTTGTCTCAACTCCATTCTGTTTTTCCTCCTTACAGCGTCCAAGATAGCTTTCAATAGCCGCTCGAATCAGGTCCCGAAAGGACACCCTTAAATCCACCGCCAGGTGTTTAAGCTTTTGGTGAACCTCTGGAGAGAGGGAAATAGTCGTGGTGAACATATCTTGTCTAGCCTCTTTTTGTTTGGTTTTTAGCATGGACATCTTTCACCTGGAGCAACCCGTGCGCCAAATTCCAGATGTCATTGATTTTCCTGAGTCACCATTTTTTTCTCTTATGTGAAATGTCATAAAGCGTCACCTTTAGTAACCAGGGTATTGTGATACTGCCGTATTATCGTACTAAGCCTTGCCAGCGGCGAACCGTGCCAAGAACGGCAGGATTCGGGTCATGGGATTACCCATCGCCATCATGTCGCTTTCCGCCCGTGCTGAAACGCATAGGCCACGAACGTCAGCGAGAGAAGTAAAAGTCGTTTGGCGGTGAGGGGTTCGAATTATTCTTTAACCCACTAACGATAACCTTCCCACCTAAGGGAGAATAACTGCCTGTGTTCTGCTCTCAGCGTTATTCGTTGTCATTCCAATACAGCACCTTTGAAGGCGTCTGAGAGCGCACGGTGTCATTTAAGATGAACACACGGGACATTCGCACCGATGCAAAACAAAAACATCAAGACAGGCAGTTCTCAAATAGGCTGCGATCGAGCCTTCGGTGAGCCGAAATGTCGGTTATGAGATACATGAGACGGCAATTTGTTTTAATTTCCGGTACAACTCGACTAAACAGAGACCGCTAATTACTCGAAATAGTAGACTAGGCCCCGCTGGCATCATAAATGCTGATCGCGGAAATATGCACGATAAAATCCTTCTCGTTGACGATGATCCCCGAAACCTACAGAATCTTGGCCATTTCTTGCGTTCAGAAGGTTTCGACATAAACGAGACTTGCGACGGAAGCGAAGCGGTTAGAATGTTGGAGAACAATGCATTTGACCTTGTTATTTCGGATGTAATCATGCCCGGAGTGAATGGGTTACAGCTTTTAGAGCGTATTCGATCGCTTTCCCCTAAAACTCCCGTGCTTTTCATGTCGGGATATGGAAGTATTCATCGGACCCACATGATAGAACATGGAGCAACGGATTTGATTGCCAAACCGTTTGACCTAAATGAAGTGCTGTCCAAAGTAAAGCAGGCCCTGTTGATGAGTTAGGCTTTTTTGTTGCCCACTAATAGACCGTAACGCGGCTGAACTACCTCACGCGCCGTGGATTAAATAGCCCACCTAGAACGCCTGCAAGCACGCCGAGTCAAGGCGCAAAGTTCATATCTGATTTCTGAGGTTGCGGTTTTGTTTGACATCGCTCCTCAATGAGGACTAACATCCCATGTCGTCTTTGAGCTGGGTTAGCCAAGGGTCAGCAAGCCCGAACAGCGAGGTTTTTATGGCTGCGTTGCTCTACAAGGACTGTCTCATCATCGCCATCGGCCAGTTCGACAAAGATAAAGAACTGCGGATGCCCATTGCCGATATAAGCTGGCATTCCGCCAGTGGCCGCGAGTCCCACACCATTCAGGATTCAGTTCATTACTTTGGGACTAAGAAAGAGGCTGAAGCCTTCGCTATTGAAGCAGCCAAGGCATGGATTGATGCAGGTGTGAAGGCGGCGTAGCGGCTAGCTTTTGCTTACTGGATTTTAGGCCAAGCCCGATGTTCGTCGTTTAGAGGCCAGATCTCGTAGCGCGAATAGGTAAACGTTTTTTGTGAACTTTAATAGCCAAAGCACGGCCACGGACAAGCGCCCAATTAATCCCGTAGCGGCAGGTTATACACAAACCATCTACGGACAGTACTCTCGGTCGGCTTGAAAGTTGGCGTAAAACTAGGCCGAAGAAAGAGCCACAGCGAGGGCAAGAACGTGAGAAGTAACGCGGCATCTGCTTCAATATCAACGTGTGCGATGAAAGTTGAGACGCTTTGCATGATGCTTGAGCCTTGCCTCCTTCCAGCACAGTAGCCCCTGACGCATGTAATCGGGGTGTAGCCCAAAGACCTCACAGATATTTTCAAAAGAATAGAGCCAGGCGCTGTTCTTGTCCAAAATCCACTCTTCCGCTTCTTGGAATAGTTTCTTTCCCCTCTCATCCTTTGCAAGGACATATTTCTGAAAATATTCAACAGCCTTCCCCAACACCGCAAGCATCAACTTTTCTTCTCCCTCCAGGATGTCCTTCTTGGACAGTCTTTCAAGAATTCCACTGTCCATAGGATCGAATAAAGTCCATCCATCAGTCACCAGAAATTGCTCATAAGCCGTTTTTCTCGCCATTGATGCAATTCGCTTCAGTTATTCTTTTCCAGCCGCTTTCTCGCTCAAGTATTCTTCGATTCCTCGCTGTATACGGCGGTTATTTCGACCCCGGCCAATCCTGGGCATAACGACCAGGACAAACCAAAAGCTGCCAACGATGCACGACCCAATGAGTAAATAAAAAATTTTGTTCAGGCATTGCCCTTGCGTTTCGGTGGGAAGTTAGAGCAATGCCGAGGCCGGTAAGAAACGGGGCCGGGAACTGGGTAAATTAGGGCAGGCTTACCAAAAAGTCTCTAGTATGGCAGCGCCACGATGCCCCAGTTCTATAGGGAGATATAGCAGCGGGCAAATTAACCCACTCTCTTGAGGCATTTGCATCTTAGGACGCTAAGTAGGAGAGTCAGCCTAGAGGCGTAACAACGGATGACGAGAAGGTATCGGTCGT
This sequence comes from Deltaproteobacteria bacterium, assembly GCA_005879605.1. Taxonomy (GTDB): domain Bacteria; phylum Desulfobacterota; class Binatia; order UBA9968; family UBA9968; genus DP-1. The sequence goes on along the minus strand of VBKE01000324.1, from coordinate 5,551 downwards.
ATGCCTATCGGCCCGCTTGACCAGAACGACAATAGCAAGTACAAGAGTAACACATTTGCAGCTTACATCCGAAACTGAGGCGGCGCTAAACGATTGGGTTGGGCCTGAAACTTGGGATTCCAACCACCCATCCGACAGAAAACGCTTTTACCGGCTGGTTGATCAGTATAAGAAAGACCACGGATATTCGATGAACGAGCCTGACATGCGGTACTTAATCAAGCGAAAGGTCCAAGCAAAAGGCCGTTCATTCGGTTCAAATCAGGAAGAACTTGTACACGAATATCTTGGCGTAGCGCGCGACATACTTCAGTTTTCGGCGGCAGTTAGCTGTAGCTGGGTTTCCCCTGCTCGATAAAGTTTTATCGCGAAGACGTGTAAACAATTCGCCTTTCCTCTAATCTTCGATACGTCGAGGTTCCGGCAGCTTCGTTCTCTCTATCTGCCTTGCCGACTGGCTGTCAAATTCTGTCCTGCTTTTTCGTGAGCTGTCGCCAAGACAAAGAAGGCGTGTCGGCTTGTATCAGGGTCTCAGATTTCCAAGATGGGCAAAGTTGCCAGAAGTCGCGTCGTCCCTTAAGTGATTTTTGGGAGTCGTCGTGTCGTGGTGCCACACTCGCCTAGCTTCTCTTCTCGCCTCTTCATTGGCCTTCGAGTTGCTCTACGAATCTAGCGCCGTATTCGCGGCGCGGGATAGCAGAGCGGCCTGCAATCGCTGCACTCTTCGGCGATTGGTAAGGAGGGTTGCCCTAGCCTTCCTTGCCTATCCCGTAAGGACTTACTTCCAAGAACAAATCTTTCGTGGAGTTATGAACAGCAGCGTTGGGCAACGGCGTACCAGAATGCCAGATCTGAGTATGACCGAAGCGTTGCCGGGTAGCGTTGCCCTTACGCAGACCGCTGTGGCAATTTAGTTTGTAGGTCTAACCACTGTGTGCCGCAACCTTGTAGCCACAATCACGCGGCAATAGAATTCCACCACAAGAAACCCGCAAGGGAAGCCTGGGAAATAGGAGGAACTCAAATATGTCAGTGACCGTCAAAAAGATCGTGCTGTGGCGAAAAGAGGTTGAGAATCAGCCCGGAATTCTTGCCAACGCTCTTGCGCCGCTTGCTAACGCAGGAGCAGACATCCATGTGGTGATGGCCTATCGCTTTCCGGGCGCGGAATCCAAAGCCGCTATTGAGCTTTACCCGGTAACGGGGAAGAAGTCCGCGGCTGCAGCCGGAGAGGCGGGATTCAGCGCGTCAGTCATCCCGGCTCTGCTGGTCGAGGGCGATAACAGGGCGGGCCTTGGCTATGCAATCGCGCAGGCCATTGCCGATGCAGGAATCAACATGGATTTTCTCGTAGCCCAGGTGGTAGGGAGAAAATATTCAGCGGTTTTTGGATTTGAGTCTGACGCAGACGCCACAAAATGCGCTGCGATAATCCGAAAGGCAACAGCTGCTAAGAAAAAAAGATAAAGAACCGGTCGTGTTCTACGAAGTTTCTATTGTTTACGAGCGTTGGTTTTTAGTCGAACCAAACCACAAGAGAATTCACGCCTACCGTCCTGCCGTGAATCTAAACGCGGCTTCTGGAAACAGCGGGAGGTTGATTGGAGTAGCTTTAACTACAGCTTAATGGCGACATAGTACGCGTCAACTGAGATTTCAGTCTCTACTTCTCTTCCCGGGTTCAGGGGCCGCCTTTAATTGCCTATCCAATAGGGCGAGCTAAATTCGAGGGGTCTGTTATCGGCAGGACTAGGTGATCCGTTGGTAAATTTCTCAATCGTTTGCTTTAAAGTCTGAGGCGAGACCGGTTTTAATAGGTAACTTACAATGCCCACTTTCGAAGCTTTTTCTCGCCATAGTTCAGACATCCAAGCCGTCAGCGCGACGACGGGAATGCGAGAGGTTTTGGGATTCTGTTTAAGTATCGCGGTTGTCTTGACTCCGTCGGCATCCGGCAGTTCCATATCCATGAAAATAAGGTCTGGCCCCTCGGCCTCGGCGAATGCGATCGCTTCTTTGCTGTTGCGGGCTTTTATGACCTGATATCCAATCGCTGTTACACGTAGACCTAGGATCTCAAGAGAGTCTTTGTTATCTTCCACAATAAGAATTTTTTTCTTCACTGGATCTTCCGTAAGTTATAAGTCTGAACCAACAATATTCGGGAGTTAGTGGCGAAAAATAAATACAAGCTTAGGAAATGCTGTTAATTGAGCTTGTCTTTCTTTTCCCGAAGATCTTGGAGAAGTTCATCGAAGGACTTCTTTTGCAAAACCCTGTCGAATTGAGACCGGTAATTACCGACCAAACTGATGCCCTCCACGATAACGTCATACGCGCGCCACCCCGCAGGGCTCAGAAAAAGCCTATAATCAACCCTGTATTCTCTGCCGTTCTTCAAACTCGTTTTGGTGTTTATCTCGACACTATCGTCGACAACAATTTCTCTGAGATATTGGATCTTGGCGTCGCCATTTTCCTCTAACGTTCCCATATAGGCATGTTCCAGAAAATCGATGAAAAGCGGCGTAAATTCTCCCAAGCGATCGTTGTACCTGCGCGCGTTGGCACCGAGCGAGCGCTGCGCCATTTCTTCAAAGTCAAAGAGTTGTTGCAAGATGGCCCGCTCGCTTTTCCTTCGTTGAATCAAGTGTTCGTCGCCGGCCAATTTTGGATCGCTTAGTACTTGCTGCAAGTTCGAAATATGCGTTTTCAATAGCCCGAGCGCTCCCGAATCCGCATGCAGAGGCAAAGAAAAGGCTGTCGTAAGCACAAGAACAAACAGTCCCAAAGCTGCAGTGAATCTTCTATTCATCGTTCTGCCCGTTTACCTCAAATCGTCGACGCGAATTTTTCATGATGCGACTGCTCGAATTTTTCATAAAGCGTTTTTATCACCATTGACGCAACCCGGCTCAGGTTATTCTTTTCCTGCCGCCATCTCCCTCAAATATGCTGCGATCCCTCGCCGTATGCGGCGGCTCTTTCGATAGTGGTCAATCTTGGGCGGGATGATGAATCCGACCCAGAGGAAGACAGCCACGCAGAGAATATCGACTACGACTACGATCCCGAGAGTCCAGCTAGGAACTTTCCCCAGAGCGAAGAGTGCGAGGAAAAGCGGGAAAAGGAATATCACGTAATCGAAAAAATGCTGCATTTCGCAAATCTTCTATCCAAAAGGTAGAGCAATGCCGGGGCCGTTGTAGGATGCCTATTAGTTGGCGGAGAAGTGCCGAAGAATGACACAGTGGGAAGTGTCGAGCTGCCCTGATGCTAAGGCCAGGCAGCCGAATGGGTATTTTAGCCCGCTCGCTTGCGGAGTCTTACCGCAACCATCTCGGCACGGTGAGCAAAATACTCGCGACGGCGAGAAGCGTCGCGCCGGCAAACCAGCCGACGCCGTGAGGCAAGACGTAGAAGATGATGGTGACGCCGACGACCGCCGAGGCGAGCAGCAGCGCGGACAATCGGAGCAAGAGGCGCGGCGAAAATACTTCCTTGCGCGAGTGACCAAACAGGAACAGCCAATCGCGTTCTGTGAATCCTGTATGGCCCTGGTGGCGACGGCGCAGAATAGACAAGCGCCAGCCCAGCAGGAACGAGCCATGACAGCACCACGATTTGATCAATCCAGGCGAGCAGTTCAACAGTGGTCACCTGCTGCACAGGCAGGTCAGAAGGTTTCGTTCCCTTGAGGATGTTGTCTATGTAGAGGGCGGACCGGCGGAACAGGTGACCAACATCCGCGCCATAGGACATGACGCCGCCCTCATCGACAAACTCCTTCTGGCTTGTATCCGCAATCAGTGCAGAGGCCGTTGGCTGAGACTTCGTCGACTTCCTCTAAGGCTCAGGGATTACAACTCCGGGATAGTCTCTGCATCGAGGACAGATATGAGTGAGAAGTGTGGCAGAGAGAGTTGGAGAAGGACTCTAGCAACTTTGCCCGGGTCGGAGATTCGGAAACCTTACACGGGCGGGACTGCCCCTCGTAATCTGGGGACAGCTCATGAATACCCGAGACAGAACATGACAGGAGATCATTATTCCACATGGCACAAGTTCTGCGCTTCAGTCACATCGGGTTAATGAAGGTTACCTTTTGTACTAGGGAATATAGCAATCTTAGTGGCGGACAGAACACATGGCTCTGCCACTTTTTGCCCGATCTCCGCCGGCTTGGGATCGAGTCGCGGGTTCTATTCTTTACTTCATCGCATGAGGAAGAACTTCCAACCGTTCGTTCACTCCGCCAGGCTGGGGTTAAATGCACGACATCTTCTGACGAAGAAAAGAGATATACGGAACAACGGGTTCGCTGGCTTCTCGAACAACTGGCGGAGAACCCGCCTGATGTGTTTGTGTCCAATATGGTTGTTCCGGCAGCATACTACGCGGGGCGTTGGCTACGGGAAGCTGGCATTCCCACTGTAGGGATATGCCACGTTGGAGCGGATCATTTTCTTTATCCGGGACTTTTAGATGAGTTTGTCCTCGGCCGGGCCGCTTATCAAGTTTCGGCCTTTGTCTGTGTGTCCAAGTACCTGGAGCAGGATGTTCTCAAACGGCGTCCCGAGGGAATTTTGGTCCGGAGGATTCCGTGCGGGGTTTCGATTCCAGAAGATGTGGCCAAAAAGCCCAACGGCCGGCTGAGGCTTGCTTACGTGGGGCGACTGGCGGAGGAAGCAAAGCGGATCTCCGAAGTAACCCGCGCTCTTTGCCGGGCTGTGCGCGAAGTTCCGGGCACCGAAGCATTTATCTATGGCGACGGCGAGGATCGTTCAGCGGTAGAGCATATACTTCGTGAAGAGGGCGAAGGTTTGCCGGTTCATCTGGCCGGCCGTGTAGAAAACGATCAGATCTCAAAACACTTGTTAAAGTGCCATGCCGTGGTCCTTCTGTCGGATTGGGAAGGGCTTGGCCTTAGTCTTCTTGAAGGGATGGCTTGCGGTCTGGTTCCCATTGGTCTTCGTCATGCGCGTGGCGGGGCACCGGAATTAATTGAGCACGGCGTAACAGGCCTATTGGTAGACGACCGGGGTGATGGGTTTGTCGCTGCGGTTCGGCGGCTGCGGGAAGATCAGTCGCTTTGGGAGCGATTGGCGCGCTCAGCCCGCGCTCGAGTTGAGGCTGAGTACTCCATAGAGATATGCGCCGCTCGTTGGCAAGAGCTTTTGCGGGAGCTGGTCAATGGCTGTGCGTCTCGGAAGCCGCTCCGGATTCCGAGGCGACTGGATCTACCCCCTGTCCATCCCGCCTTAGCCTGGTTGGATCATCGTCTCCCTCGACCGCACCAGGAACTGATTCGACGAGCCCGGAGTTTTGTGAGCCGGGTGAAGTATCAGTATCCAAATCTTTGAGCCTCAATAAGGATACTTTATGCTTACTCCCGAAGAGAACGAGCAACTGACACGAGTCGGGCCTGGCACCCCGGCAGGAGAGCTACTGCGGCGCTATTGGCACCCCGTCGCCGCAAGCGCGGAATTGCGCGCTCAGCCAACAAAACTTGTCAAGATTTTAGGCGAATCCCTGGTTCTTTATAGAGATA
>VBKE01000137.1 GCA_005879605.1 Deltaproteobacteria bacterium | reverse complement strand
AAATGATCTGATGAATGCCGGCGTACAAAAGTAGGGAATCAATATCAGAGAACAAGCAATCTAAGAAATAAGATCCCAGCCCGGCTTCTCGGGCTTCGTAGAAGCGAAAGCCGTCGACCAGATCCTCCTGGGCTTCATCCAGGATTTCAATTTTCACGATACCTTGTTGCGGATCTCTGCTTTGGCCGTTTCCCAATCAGCAAATCGAGCTTTTCCCTCTGCAATTTGCTGGCGGCGCTCATCAAGAATGTCTCTGTGCCACGTAGGTGATTCAATGGATTCTGGAGAACGGGCGAGGTCCTCCCAAAGTAACTCCATCGCAGCAAGCTTCTCATGGAGGGTCATCTCTTTTAAAGGTAGGTTCGCTGACATGAGTGGAGTATATCTCAAGGCAGGAAGGATTCAAATCCCATCGGCTAACGCGATGCCGCTGAGCCGTTATGACAAAATGAATCGTACATCGCTAATCTCGCAATCGGCTCTAGCGGCAGACTGTGTGAAAAGTAAGCGACGGATCAGAATGACCATGACAAAATTAACGATCTCATCCCTACATCCGTTTTGTTTATGCTTCAAAGTGGGACAACATGAGCGTCATTCTGATCCGTCGCTTACTTTTCACACCGTCTGGCGCGTGGTTAGGCGGCAATACCTTACTTCATGAAGGATGCTGGGCTGAGTCGCGAATCGATAATTGGCTGTCCCTTGGGATGAATCCGGAACACCAGTAATTTCATCGGCTCGTTGCTCTCGTTTTTGCTCTCGTGAACCTTTTTGGCGGGGATGTATGTGACGGTCCCGGCCTTCCTCACTGCGGGTGCCTCCCCTTCGACCTCGGACACGCCCGAGCCTTCAAGGACGTAAGCGACCTCATGCCCCGGGTGCGTGTGCTTGCCGATGGTCGCCCTTGGAGCGACCTCCACAAGAGTGACTACGACCTCGATCCCTTCCATGCCTACCACGTCCGTTTTGAGAAGATCCGTAGCCTTAAACGGGTCGGGCTGCGCAGCGAGTAGGCGGGCTCCAGTTGCACCGGCGATGACACCAACGGTCAAGACGATTCCGAACATGAGATTTCGCTTCATAGTGCCCTCCTTTTGACCTCCAGTGTAAGGCCGCTGGTTGCGGCGATCATCAGCCAAATAGCAAAGCGTGTCGAGCACGGCACCTGTCCATGTACGGCGCTACCCCCTCGCGGCCGTCTAACTAGTAATATACAGAACGGCTTTGCGGATATTGATATCGACAAATGCCGCTTGCAATAAGCAAGCCTTTGCGGCAACAAGTGGGTTGGGTGCCGATAAATCATACTCGATGTCCTTATCGATGAAATTTCCTAGCGGTTCACCGGTGGCGAAGTTGTCTGTGGAAAAATCGGTAGTAGCACAGGTCATTTTTGCTCGTGATGCCGCCGATGCACAACCAATGCTTCTTCCATCGCGTGCTTCTCTGGCCATGTCAGCCTTCGCCGCGGAGGCGCGCGCCAATCGGTTTCAGCACGCGGATGCCCGGCGTGCCGACGAGCCGGTCCGCCGTTCCGGGCGGCGTCACCGCGAGCCCGCGCCGTGGCACACTGCGATCCAGCCCGACTGCTTCCATCCACCGCACCGACACGTGGTCCGGCAACGCCGGGCCGGCCCCATCCTCGACGACCACCAGACGTGCGTCCATGGGCACGTCCGGGGTGTGGTCCGCGCCGAACAGATTGCGGTGCCAGTGGCCCATCTTTACCTGCCACTCACCCGTATTGCTCGGTCCACCTTTCGCACGATAGTGGGGTCCGCCGAAGATGTCCGGCGAGTCGACCTCGTGCAGGGCGACGAAAGGCGACTCCGCCGTGTGGATCGCCTCGAAGCGCTGACTTGCGCGGAATCCCGGGATGGTCAGCAGCCGATGCTGGTGGGCGACGTACCAGGCGTCCCACTCGGCCCGCAGCGCGATCTCGAGCAGCGCCATCTCCACCATGTAGATCATGCCGTATGAGCGCCAACTCGGGGTAGCAGACCTGCTTCGCAGGCCTTTATCTGTAGGGCGAGATACTTGGAGTAGATGCGGCACTGGGCCAGACTACCGGCGATAAACCAGAGGCCTGGCTGCGAGGTGCGCGTGAACATGTTGCGTAGCTCCTGTCCATCGCCGAATCCCCAGATGGGGCCAACGCGTGCGGCAACATCGTTGCCAAACAGCTTGCGAACCAGATAGTCTTGGCCTTTGTAACCGGTCGCCAACACGATCAGATCGGCGGCAAGCGTGTCGCCGCTGCGCATCCGCGCCCCTTCAGCGACAAACTCGGCGATATCGGAAAATTGCACCAGTCCTATTTCACCTTCAACGATCAGATCGGAACAGCCGACATTGAAGTAGTAGCCGCCGCCGCGGGTGAGGTACTTGAATTGCCAGCCCGTTCCGTCTTCGCCAAAATCAAGCTTGAACCCGACGCGCTCCAGCTTATCGAGGAGTTCCTGGTCCAGATTCTTCGCTCGTTCGGTCAAGAGGATGTGGGTTTTTCGTAACAGTGGAAGCGGGATGGACGTCGTGATGAGGTCGCAGTCCTCCAGAGGCGGGCCTTCGTCATACAACGCGTAAGGAAGTTGCGCGCTCGGCTCGATATTGACGATCAGCGTCGAATTGCGCTGAACGAGAGTGACCTTTGCGCCGCTCGAGTACAGGTCCTGCGCAATATCGTGGCCGCTGTTGCCGGTGCCGATGACAAGGACGTTCCTGCCTTTCCATGCCTCGCCGTCGTCGTATTGGCTGGAGTGCAGAATCTTGCCGCCGAAGTTGCGCAACGTCGGGATATCGGGAAGATTCGGAATGCCGCTGACTCCGGTTGCCATGACGACGTGTCGCGGACGCATCTCGCGCTTGGTGCCGTCCGCACGCCGTAGCACGACGGACCATCGCTCTTCTCTTTCGTTGTACGCGCCGCCCTCGAACTCCGTGGCCGTCCAGTAGTTGAGCTCCATGCCTTCCACGTAGGCCTCGAACCAACCGGCCAGTTTGTCTTTGGGAATGTAGGTCGGCCAACTCGGTGGAAAAGGCATGTACGGAAGATGGTTGACCTGCACCTGGTTGTGCAGGGTCAGCGCGTGATAGCGGTTGCGCCAGTTGTCACCGACGCGCTGTCCGCGGTCCACGATCAGCGTATCGACCTGCAATTGCCTCAAGCGTGCGGCGATCGAAAGCCCGGCCTGCCCGCCGCCGACGACGAGTACGACCGGATCCCTCTCGACATACTCGGCGGCGGATCTCCTGAGGTCGAGCCAGTTGGGGCCGCGAAAATCGCGCGAATAGGACTTACCGCTAGGCCGTGATCTCCCGACCTGTTCCGCGAACCCCTTTATTTCGTCGAGCGCTGTGAGCAGCGTCCACGCTCTCAGCGTGTCGCCATCGTTCGCATCGGGGGTGAGCCGGACAACGCCGCTGCCGCGGCCCTCGGCAGTTTCGAATCTAAAGATCGCTTCAAGCGCTTTAGTGCCCGCGCGCGTCACATAGCGGGGCGCAGTCCGATGGGGATCCGTCCTAAAACCAGTCGGATGGGCTCGGCCGACGTGCGCGTTCAGCTCTCTAAGAATGGTGTCCAAGCCGTTGACCGTCCTGATGTGCCAAGTCAGGGCTAGGACATCGCGCCAATGGCTATCAGGGTGAAACAGAGTCTTGAGCAGAACGTCGTCGGGTTCCGCGAGAGCCCTTTCAAACTGCCCGAGCCAATGGTCCACGCTCGTCGCGATGGTTTCTGATCCAGCCAGCATTCGCGCTCTCAAGCTATCGGTCCGCGCCCGTCTCGTCAAACTTGCACTCAAGCGAGCGCGTCAGCCAGGCTTTTCATGTCCGGCACAACAATGTCTGGCTGATGTGGGGTCATGCCGAAGGATCGCATGCGACGGTCGATGAACGCCGAATGCATGCCCGCGGATTTTGCTCCGATGCAATCGAAGGCATGGTTTGCAACGAAAAGGACTTCGTCCATTGCCACGCCCATGATTTCCGCAGCCTTGGTGTATGTCGCGACATGGGGCTTGAACGAGTTAGCATCAGCGACCGAGATTAGGGCATCGAACGGAATGTCGTGGAAAACTCTGGCGGCCTCAAGCATATCCGGATCACCGTTGGAGAGAACGGCGATCTTATATCGGCTCTTCAACCGGGCGAGCGCTGCTGGCACATCCGGGAACGGTTTGAGCCGCTCGATCTGCGCCACCAGGAAGCGAACCTCGTCCATTGTGTACGAAATTGCGGCGCGCTCAAGGGTGTAGGCGACAGCGCGGTGCCCGATCTCTCGGTACAACGTGTGCTCCCTATGCAGGAGTGCATCGATCATGGAGTTCTCGAAGTGCGTACGTCGCCACCAGGTCACGAATGCGTCCGGTCGCCCGTTCCAACCTTTATTTTTCAAGTAGGGTGTGACTACCTCTGTGAGGCCCTGCTGAATGTCCACCACCGTGCCGTATTGGTCGAACATGCAGACCTTGATCTGCCCCTTGAGGGCTTCCGTTGCCATCTCTCTCATCGCTTTCCGCGTTAACCGCGAACGTTCAAGCTGGATCAGAAAGTATGTTCGAAGATGTAGTCCCCTTCCTGGAAATTCATCGAGCTGAGAAAGGAGTGGCCGAAATTATGAGCAACGCTCTTGAGCTTCTTGTCATTCGGCGATTAGCTACTCCAAAATCTTGGCGTCCTAACGTTATGCCGCTGAGCCGTTATCACAAAATGAAATCGCATGTCGCTAATCTCACAATCGGCTCAAGCGGCGGGGTTCGACGCCCCACCGTCTCGAACGTCAGGCAGGCTTAGGCCCCGGCGAAGGCTCGAGGAGCTTGAGCAGTCCTGAGCTGTCGAGCCGGCCGAAGCCAGCCTGGCTCGCCTCGCCATAGAGTTTCCACGCCTGCCTTGCGACTTCGGTGCGGGCGCCTGCGCGCTCGGCCAACTCAAGGACCAGGCGCAGGTCCTTGCAGGTGAGGTCGACGAAGAAGCCGGCGCGATAGTCATGGGCGACAAGGGCGGAGAGCTTGCGCTCCAGGATGAAGCTCGCGCCCGAGGCGCGGCTGAGCACCTCGCCAACAGTCTGCCGGTCAACGCCCAGGCGATCGGCAAGCGCCATCGCCTCGCAGAGCGCAGCCTGGTTCGTGAGCGCCACATAGTTGTTGAGAAGCTTCAAGATGTTGCCCCGGCCGGTCTCGCCTAAGAAGAAGAGGCTCTTACCGATCGCGCGCAGGACGCTCTCGTAGGGCGCAACGTCGTGGGCCGGCGCGCCGATCATCACGGCAAGCGTGCCGGCGACCGCGCCGCTCACGCTGCCACTCACGGGCGCGTCGATGAACCGAACCCCGTGCTCAGCGGCCCGGACCGCCAGCCGCCGTGTTGTGTCGGGACTCACCGTGCTCAGGTCAAATACCACGTGGCCAGCCTGAGCGCCGGCGACCAGACCCAGCGTTCCTGCGGAGCCGAATAGCACCTCCTCCACGATGGCGTCGTTCGGCAGACTGGTCAGCGTCACCTCGACCGCAGCCGCGACGGTGGGAAGATCGGGTGCCCGGCGTGCGCCGAGCTTCTCAAGCGGCGCGGTTGCCTCCGCGCGCGCGTCGAATATGGTAAGTTGGTGGCCCGCCTTGAGGACATTGGTCGCCATGGGTCCGCCCATGTTACCGGTGCCTACGAAGCCAACGTGCATCGCTCTCTCCTTTCTGTTCAGACCGCGTCAACCTGAACTCCTTGCGAGCTCTAAGAGACGTGGAGCGGCGGGGCGAACGTACCAGGCTGAGCGGACGAGACCAGCGGGCACAGCGAGCGGGTCGAAGATCCTTCTCAAGCCGCTGGTTAGG
>VBKE01000136.1 GCA_005879605.1 Deltaproteobacteria bacterium | reverse complement strand
CGATCCGGAGCATCTTCTCCACGAGCGGGATCACATAAATGATACCCGGCCCGCGAGCCGGGACCATACGCCCCAGCCGAAAGATTACCGCACGCTCGTACTCCTTGATGATTTTGATGCCGCTGATGATCAGAAGCACTACGACAATCGCGGCCGTTGCCGCCGGTGCGAGGTCGAACATGATGGCCTCCTGTGAAAGAGAGCGGAATTCTTTTCGAGCTAAGCCCGGGCGTGATCCGACGCTTCCGGCCTCACGTTCTTATAGGCTTCTGGGGTCTCTTCTGCAACGCTTCAGGCCGCGGTGCCTCCAGAGGAGGGCACCGCCGACGGCGAGGCGGTCCTGAAATCCATCGTTGTGCCGCTGGATGGGTCGGAGCTGGCGGAGAGCGTGCTGCCGATGGTTGCTGGGTTGGCAAAGAAACTAAACCTCGCGGTTGTTTTGTTCCGTGCGTATAACCTCCCGTATAGCGTCTATGGGGGTGGAGATGGCTACTCTGTGATCAATTTCGACGAATTGATTGCGGAGATAAGAGACGAGGCGCGCGAATACCTTGAGAAGAAAATTGCCGAGCTCAAAAAGCTTGGAATCGAAAACGTTTCTTATATTGCTAGGGACGGTTTCAGCTCGGATGAGATCATTAAAATAGGCCGTGAAACCCCGGACAATCTTATCGCGATGTGCAGCCACGGGCGGTCCGGCGTGAAGCGTTGGGTGTTGGGCAGCGTGACCGAAACCGTGGTGCGCCATTCCGAAAATCCGGTCACGGTTTTGCGGCCGGCTTGATCGGCTTCTTGAACGGAAAGCAGCTTCAGGATAAAGAGAAAGCGAAGGAGTCAACGAGCACTCAACATCTCTCTTTACAAGTTCCCGGCTAAATCCAGAATGTCATCGTTTCGATCATGCAGCTCACAACGGTAAAGATCGAAAAGCCCGACGAGATTAACTTCATCCTGGGGCAGAGTCACTTCATCAAGACCGTCGAAGACATCCACGAAACGATGGTTCAGTCGGTCCCTGGAATCAAGTTCGGTCTCGCCTTCTGCGAGTCGTCGGGCGAGATGCTCGTCCGCTGGACGGGCACGGATGACTCCATGACCGAATTGGCAAAACGAAACGCGCTTGCCCTTTCAGCCGGGCATAGCTTTATCCTTTTCCTCGGACCAGGATTCTTTCCCGTCAACGTACTCAACACTCTCAAGATGGTGCCGGAAGTTTGCCGCATCTTTTGCGCCACGGCGAACCCGGTCGAAGTCGTCATCGCCGAAACGGACCAAGGGCGCGGCATTCTCGGTGTGATCGACGGCGGCAAGAGCAAAGGTGTCGAAGGGCCAGAAGACATCGCGTGGCGCAAAGATTTCCTGCGGAAGATCGGTTACAAACTGTAGATTCAAACGGCTGAGGACTCTGCAGAAACTGGTCGAGTCGGTTCCTGACGATTACCCGAAAAAACGCGCGCAGGGTTCGACGTGAAGCTTTGGAAGCAGTCGGCTTTCCGGTCGTGACCGACCGTCATAATGGTGAAACCCGCTGGCGATTGAGGGAAGGGTTCCGGTTCTCACCTCGCAGTCACAGAGCATGGCGGTGAGTGAAGCGCTCGAGATTCTAAAGGATGTCGTTGGGCGTCTCGAGGTCGCCGGAATAGCCTAGATGAAAAATTGAAGGTACGTCGGAAAAGCATCCCAAGGGAGTTTAAACGAAAGGGGGACGAGAACATCTTGAAAGAAGCAAGCCAAGCGAAGATCTATCAACTCAAAATTGCTTTGAGAGACATGCGCCCTTCGATCTGGCGGCGGGTACAAGTCCGAAGCGACGTTACGCTCGCCAAGCTGCACCGGATCGTTCAAACGGCGATGGGCTGGTACGATTCGCACCTGCATCAGTTCATTGTCGGTGACACATATTACGGAGTCCCGAGCATCGACGATTTGTCGGAGGTCGAGGACGAAAGAAAGAAACGGCTCGGCCAGTTACTTTCGAAGCCGCAACGGAGGATCACTTACGAATACGACTTTGGCGACGGTTGGGAGCATGAGATATTGCTGGAGAAAATTTTGCCGCCCGAGCCCGGCGTTCGGTATCCGCGCTGTATCGGCGGCGCCCGCGCCTGCCCGCCCGAGGACTGCGGCGGCACGGGCGGATACGAAAATTTTCTGGCGGCGATCCGCGATCCCGGCCATGAAGAGCACGAAGAAATGCTCGAGTGGATCGGCGGCGAATTCGACCCGGAAGAGTTCGACTTGGATGAATTTGATATTGCGCTGAGGCATATCAGGTGAGTTGTTTGGCCGCCGCTTAATTGAGCGATTAAAGGACTTGAACGGCTTGAACGATTCGAACTTTTGGATCTGCGCTTCGGCTCCCTCGCCAAGGTCCTCGAACCGGCTTCTTTGGTGAAGGAGATCAAAGATGATGGCGAAGTCGTTGGGACGCTATCGAGGCCTGGTCGTCGGCCGATAAAAAGATATTTGACACGATTCGACGCACTCCGATCTGGTGCACTAGCGCCCGCTCTTCGGGGCGGGCGAGGATTGAAACATGCAACCATCGAGTTGTAGGCGTTGAGCACGATTCACCCCTGTGACATCGTTTATGAACGTAAGTCGATGAATGGATCTGAGATGTCGACAGGCGTTGAGCACATGGGTTTGGGAGGACGTTTCGGCGGGTTGTCTGTCATGCGAATTGCCGGGATTGTGTTCGTGGTCGTGCTCGTGAGCGAAAGACCGGAGACCAAAAGCGGACAGTCTGGCTTTCATAACTTCACCGCAGATCCTTGAAGCGAATTTGTACCATCGCGATCACAGGAAAGCAGCGACTGAGTCATGAAGAAGGTTTTCACGATGAGGGAACTTGAAGCTCGTTATTCAGGAGAATGGGTATTGTTTGACGCTCCTAGAGAAAGCCGGTAATCTATGTAGTGATGTCACTACTCGTGTTGGAGGTTTTAATATGCGGATGGGACTAAGAGAAGCTAATCAGCGGTTCTCCAAGGCGATCAAGGCGGTGAAGGCTGGGAAAGAAGTGGTTTTGACCGAGCGCGGAAAACCCATCGCCGTTATAAAGCCGCTGAAGCCCATAGAAGATGAACAAGCCATCATGGACCGCTTGGAGGCGGAGGGGATTTTGCGATCTGGCCCGAAAAGCGGAAAGCCGATGCCGGTCTGGCGGTCGCCGGTTCGGATCAAAGGAAAGCCGATGTCGCAAACGATTAGTGAAGAGCGCGACGAGCGGTGAGTTTGGCTTACTTTGACACGAGCGTTCTGGTTAAGAACTACGTACGGGAAGCAGGGTCGGCGCGTGCGCGTGCGCTATTGCGCACTTATTCATTTCTTTCGTCCGCTATTACGCCCGTTGAGCTGATGTCGGCCCTGATGAGAAAACATTCCACGGGCGAACTTAACCTTCAAGATCTGTCGAGAATTTTGGCCCGCATCCGGGAAGATCGTCCCTATTGGAAGCTGCTGGATGTCGGCGCCTCCGTGCTCAGCCAGGGGGAAGAACTTGTTCAGAAAACGCGGATGAGAACATTAGATGCGATCCATCTAGCTTCCTTGGCGGTGTTTCGATCCGCTTCGGGATCTGTCACCAGATTTATTACCGCAGATGGTCGGCAGCGAGACGCCGCGACCCATCTAGATCTCGATGTTGTTTGGGTTGGCTGAAGAGAACCGTCATCGGGTTTTAATCGAAAAAAACTATGAAAGTTCCCTCTAGGAAAAGAACTGCACGAAATCCGACTAAGGTTCCGCTGTGGCTGCGGCGGCTGGACCGGGTGAAGGCGGAGCTGAAGGCGACGCGGTTTCCGCGCACGGCAGAGGAAGGTTTTCGCCAGTGTGTGATACTCTCAACGACGGCTCTCCGCTGGTTCCAGGATTCCATTAGAGCCGCTCACCCGGGAGCCAGTGAGCAGAGACTTGAGGCTGAAAGGCGCCTTTTGCTTGCGCGCTTGTCTGCGGCTCAAGCACGCTGGTTGACGAAATGGAGGAAGGAGCGAGTTCGCTATTTCGGACGATAATCAGGCGACTGTCTTAAGGCACGTGGTTGAATGCTTACGACGGGCAGGAACACCGTACGTAGTCATAGGGGCTTGGGCGCTTGCCATATGGGGACAGCCCCGGGCGACGGCGGATCTGGACCTTCTCGTATTGGCGAAGGAACGGAGTTGGACCGCCTCGGTACTTTCATGACCAAGGCCGAAATGGAGGTTGATGAGACATGGCAACAGTGGAACCCGACTTACTGCTGCCGCGTGATCGACATGACCAAGCGATCTTCCGACGGCGGCAAAAGAAGCGTCTCGGCAGACAGTATTGCTGGGTCGTGTCGTCTGAAGATTTTATTTTACAGAAGCTAAAGGTTGGGCGTCCCCGAGATTTTGAGGATGCTATTTCGGTGGTGACGAGGGTCGGAGACAAGTTGAACCGCAAGTATCTTCGACAATGGGCCGGTCGATTGGGCGTCACAGCAGAACTTGATTACATTCTAAAATTGTAGGCTCCGATGAAAGACGACAATTTCTCCCTCCAGCATTTTCGCTTTGAACTCGATCCCAAAGCGTCATTGCACATGCCCGCGTACAACAAGGGCAATGTGATCCGCGGTGGGTTTGGGAGCACGTTTTGGTGAAACCCCACCCGGGTCATGAACTCAAGTACCAGGGAACATCGATGACGATGATTCTCTGATTTCCCTTTAGCAGAAGCAGAGCTTTTAACCATGACGCGCGCTGATTATGCAGGAAATAATGATACCAACGCTGCTCCACCAGCTCCGGTACCAGCACGGCGATCTGCCGGTCGGGATTCTTTTGCTCAAGCTCCAGTACATACTCTACAATCGGATTGATGATGAAGCGGTAAGGTGACTCCAGCACGACCAGCTTCGGAGTCGGCAGACCGGCCTTCTTTGCCGGTTCCTCGACAAAACGGCTCCAGTCCTTCCGAAGCTGTTTGCTGCCTTCTCCGGTGTCGATGTGTAAACTCTCGACATCGGCTGATAGATTCAAAGCAAAACGCAAACCCTTTTGAGCGATCTTGTCCCAGCGTAAGATCGGAACCACCACCAGCGGCTCGCGCAAGTCACGCAAGTCCAGCGGCTCCGGTTTGGCGGTTTCTGCCTGCTCCCGGTCGTAGTGCCGGCGAACCGAAATCATTAGAATCATTATCCCGGGAATCAACAACGTCGTTACCCAGGCTCCCTCAGCGAACTTCGAGACAGTCACCACACCTACGGTGGTTGCAGTTGCCACGGCGCCCAGCCCGTTCACGAACATGCTGGTCGTCGATCGCCGTTCCCCTTTTCGCCTCCAGTGCGCCACCATACCGGCTTGCGAGAGCGTAAACGCCAGGAATGCGCCCACCGCATAGAGCGGGATCAGGCGGTCCGTTATACCGCCAAATATGATGAGTAAAAGAGCGGTCAGGAAAGTCAGCACATAGATCCCTTGGGAGTACACGAGCCGTCGCCCACGGGACGCGAATGAGTAGGGAAGATAACCGTCCTGGGCGACGGCCCGGCAGAGACGCGGAAAATCAGCGAAGGCAGTGTTCGCCGAAAACGCCAATACCAGCAGAATGGAGCCGATCGTGACGTAGTAGAACGCGCCCTTTCCCGTCACCGCTGCCGTAAGCTGGGAAAGCACGCTTTCATAGCCCGGCTGTCCCGGAGGGGTTGCGCCGATGTGGTATGCGCGCACCAGATAGGCGATGCCCGCGAGCAGCATGATAAGAATCGCAATGATAGCCGTTAAGGTTTGCTGCGCCGTCTTCGCGACCGGATCCCGGAATGCTCTAACGCCGTTACTGACGGCCTCCACGCCGGTCATTGCCGTGCAGCCGCTGGAAAACGCCTTTAGCAGCAGCCAGACGCTCACGACCGCCTGCTGCGACTGAAGTGAAGGAGGCGCAATTACCGGCGGCGGACTACCGCCTGCAGCAAACGATTTGAATAGTCCCAGCGCCAAGGTGATGCACAGAGTTCCAACGAAAAGATACGTCGGAAACATGAAAACTGCGCCCGTGTCGCCAACGCCGCGGAGGTTCACCATCGTCATGACCAGCAAGATTGTCAGGCACAACGATAGCGTATGCGGCTGCACGGATGGAACCGCTGATACGAGCGCGCCGACACCAGCCGAGATTCCCACGGCCGCCGTCAGAAGGTAATCGATCATGAGCGCTGCGGCCGCAACTAATCCAGCTGACACTCCGAGGTTCCTGCGGGCCACCGTATAAGAGCCGCCACCGGTCGGATAGGCTTCGATGGTTTGACGATAGGAAAAATAGACAATCAAGAGCAGAATAATGATGCTGGCGCTGATCGGAACGATGTAGGTAATTCCGGCCGCGCCCAACGGTATCAGCAAAGTCAGCGCCGCTTCGGGTCCGTACGCAGCGGAGCTGAGCGCGTCCAGTCCGAAGACCGCGATCCCGGCCGCGGGCCCAAGTTTCTCACTCCTTTCATCAGACGACTTGAGCGGTCTTCCGAACAGCAGGTCAATAAGAGACATCCGGGCGTCTTTCAGTTTTGCTTGGATCGCAATCGGCGCATCGGCGTTATTTTGATGCCGACTTCAAATCCGCTTGTGAGAGCAGCGGGCTCGCTCAAATGTAATTCTGAAGAGTCAACAGGGCAACAACTGGGAGAGAGATTTGCGATCTGGTTGAAAATCTCGGTTGGCAAAGAGGCGATTGATATTTGGGAGGGGTTACCGCTCTATCCTCTGGTTCTACGGGCAAAAAAAACCCCCAGGCTGCCAATGACTAAGAGCGATCGCACGGGATGTTTTCGGACTAATGTAACTAAATCATACATCAGACGCTGATACTTTCCTTCTTGAAGATATGGCGCGCGAGGATTGAGCGAATAATCATAAGGAGTAACATATATGAAACCGGCAACCGCGCCACTCTTCGACTGGGTGAAGGGAGATGAAGCATGACAGGAGCTGAGCTCTTAGTCCGTTGTCTCGAAAACGAGGGACTCAAACACATGTTTGGCGTACCGGGCGAAGAAAACATCGCCGTGCTGGAGGCGATCCTTGATTCCAAGATCCATTTTCTCCAAACGCGCCATGAGCAGGGCGCGGCTTTCATGGCCGACGTCCAGGGCCGGCTCACCGGGAAAGCGAGCGTTTGCCTGGCGACGCTTGGCCCAGGTGCGACGAACCTTCTTACGGGGGTCGCCGACGCGAACATGGATCGGGCGCCTCTGGTGGCGATCACTGCGCAGGCGGGCACCGAGCGTTTCCATAAAGAGTCGCATCAGTATCTCGACCTGATCTCACTCTATCGACCGGCGGTGAAATGGAACGCGCAGCTCGTCCGTCCTCAGGTCGTTCCCGAAGCGGTGCGCAAGGCCTTCAAAGTAGCCCAGACTGAAAAGCCGGGGGCGACCCACCTTGACCTCCCGGAGGATGTGGCGGATGCGCAGGCGCCCGCGGGCCTGAAGCCGCTGTTACCGCAGCAACCCTTTCCGACTGAACCTCTGGAGCAGCAGATCGAGCGGGCAGCGAAGATCATTTCGGAGGCGCGCGATCCCATCGTCCTCGCCGGTAATGGAGTAGCGCGGGGCCGTGCAAGCGAGGCTCTCCACCACTTCGTTGATCGGCTCGGTATTCCGGTGGTGGAAACATTCATGGGGAAAGGAAGTCTTCCCGACGCGCATCCGTTGTGCTTGGGAACCGTCGGTCTCCAGGAGCGCGATTACGCCTCATGTGGCCTCGACCAGGCGGATGTCATCATCTGCGTAGGGTACGATCTCGTGGAATACGCGCCAGATCGCTGGAACCCGAGGCGGGAGAAGCGCATCGTGCATATCGACCCTTCGCCGGCCGAAGTGGATGCCGCTTATCAGGTGGCCGTGGGTGTCCAGGGTTCCATAGCCGAATCGCTGATGCGAATCGCAGAACGCAGCTCGGCGCGTGGAGACTCCCGTGCGATCCGCGGCGCCGGCGCGCTGAGAGAGATTATCCAAAAGGAATTCCGCGCCGAAGCCGAGGACGACTCGTTTCCTCTGAAGCCGCAGCGCGTGGTCCGCGCGCTGCGGGACGTGCTGGGAGACAACGATATTCTTATCAGTGATGTCGGCGCGCACAAACTCTGGATAGCGCGCATGTATCCATGCGCTCGCCCGAACACGTGCATTATCTCCAATGGATTTGCGAGCATGGGAATCGCGCTTCCGGGCGCGATCGGCGCGAAGCTCCTCTATCCCGACCGGCGCGTGCTGGCGGCCTGCGGCGACGGGGGGTTTCTCATGAGCGTGCAGGAACTGGAAACGGCAGTCCGGGCGGGAACGGGTTTTGTCACGCTCATCTTCGAGGATTCGAGTTACGGCGTTATCAAATGGAAACAGTTGAAGCGCTACGGCAGGCCCGCCTTCGTAAACTTCAGCAATCCGGATTTTAGGTCTCTCGCGGAGTCTTTTGGCTGCCGGGGATACAAAGTTAAATCCGCGGAGGAGCTGCTACCCGTCCTCGAGGAGGCGTTTCGGCAGCGGGTTCCCGCGGTGGTGGCCTGTCCGGTGGACTATGGTGAAAACTTGAGGCTCACAGAGAAACTCGGAGCCTGGGTCTGCCCTTAATCAGGAGGATTCGATGAACATACAATCTATCAATCCAGCCACGGGTGAGGTGCTGGAGAGTTTCCAGGAAATGACGACGAGCGAAGTCGATCGAATCCTGGAAGCTGCATACACGACTTTCCACGAATGGCGGAGCCGGCCGTTTGCGGATCGCGCAAAAAAGATGCGGGAAGCCGCCCGAGTCCTGCGGGCCGCGAGAGAAAAGTATGCGCGGACCATGGCCCTCGAGATGGGAAAACCGATCGTCCAGGGTGAGGCGGAGGTAGAGAAATGCGCGTCGGTCTGTGACTACTACGCCGAGCACGCCGAGGCTTTTCTGGCGGATCAGCCTCGCGAGACCGACGCGTCCCGCAGCTACGTACGATTCGAACCACTCGGGCCTGTGCTGGCGATCATGCCGTGGAATTTTCCCTTCTGGCAGGTCTTTCGCTTCGCCGCCCCGGCGCTGATGGCGGGGAACGCGGGGATTCTTAAGCACGCTTCGAATGTTCCGCGCTGCGCGCTCCATATTGAGGATGTCTTCCGTGAGGCCGGATTCCCCGAAGGCCTCTTCCGCGTGGCCCTCGTGGGCACCGGGATGGTTCCCGCCATCATCGCCGACCCGCGCATCCGCGCGGCGACCTTGACGGGCAGCGATAGCGCCGGGAGCAAAGTCGCTGAGCAGGCGGGCCGGGAGCTGAAGAAGACCGTGCTCGAGCTAGGCGGCAGCGATCCCTTCATTGTCCTCGAGGACGCTGACCTGCAAAAGGCAGCAAAGGCGGCGGCGGAGGCGCGACTCATTAACAGCGGCCAGAGCTGTATCGCCGCCAAGCGCTTCATCGCGGTCGAAAAAATCGCCGACACCTTCCTGGAGGTTTTTGTCTCGGAGATGCGGTCGCGGAGAATGGGCGATCCTCTTGACCGCGCTACGCAGGTCGGTCCGCAGGCGCGCGACGACCTGCGGGCGTCGCTGCACCGGCAGGTG
>VBKE01000135.1:5957-14661 GCA_005879605.1 Deltaproteobacteria bacterium | reverse complement strand
CGCGTTACTATCGAGCAGTCCGGAAATACGGTGGCCGCCTATATTGGCGAAGTTGAAGATCTTCTTCAGACAAAACTCGGCGGCCAAGATCGGATCAAGCCAGATTAGTTATCCTCGCAGCTCCATGGGCGCCGAGTCTCATGAATCCGTTATGATGTGGGACTCACGGGCAGTGGCGGCGGAGTGCCAGCTTATATCAGCAACCGGCATCCACAGTTCTCTTTCTTTGTCGAACTGGCCGGTGGCGATGATGACAAAGTCCTTGTAGAACAACGCAGCCATAAAACCTCGCTGTTCGGGATTGCTGATCTTGGCTAACCCAGCTCAAAGCTCGGACCGCATCGTCGGCGGTCGAGTCCGTTGCCAGAATATAGAATGTATCTTCTATTGGAATCCTTAGGTCGCGCCGTGGGCTACATCCCATCACCCCCTTTAAAGTACCTGTCTTCTACTTCATCACGCTGAGCCTTTTCTATTTCCTCGTCTAGCTGGCGTCCGATCCACTCAGCTTCGGCGAGGAACTCGGTTGGCGTTATTTTGCCGCTCAACAATTGCGGTCTACATTTTGCCTTACGGCCTTGGCTGGTTTGCCGGTGCGGTGGGTCTCAGCGTCGCGGGCATTTTGCTGATCGTGCCGAGATGGTTAGGGTAATCCGGGCCGTTTGACGCGAAGCGCCACCGAATCACCTCGGCTTGTATCCCCTAGCCTTCATGCAATCATCAAATACCTGTTGTTTGTTACCGACGCTGGCAAAGGTGGCCTCACGCTGGCACTGGTATAAATCGCGGTCGTAAGGTCCTAAGGGCTGGCAACTGGCGCAGCTTACCAGCAACACTGCCGCAACGATTGCCAGTCTCCCACGGCGTGGTTTCATTCGCGTATTTTAGCAGCCTTGACGGCTGACGCTAACCGGCGTTATATAGGTGCGCCCAATATCCAACCCCCAAAGGGTTCAGGCCCGGTGAATATTGACATTGACCAGCAACCCTCTTCCTGGCGTGAGGTCGCGCTTGTTTTAGGTGGCTCCTTATTATTCTTTGCTCCTGGACTGTCCAAGCCTTCTTTACGGTTCACTAACGGTCTGATGGCCGCTCTCATCATTTTTGAGATTGTCTACGGGATTCTTGTAGTTGTCTATCTCCACCGCCGTGGATGGCGGTTGTCGAGCATTTCGTTACCACCAACCAAACGCGATGCGTTGCGTGCCTTGGGAGTTTTTATTGTTGGCTATCTTGTTTACATCGGTAGTGTTTTATTCGCATCGTTCTTCCTCTCGACCCAAGCCGCCGCCGTAGCTAACATGCGGGTCAGCGGTGCGGTAGGGTTCCCGTTGGTGATTCTCCTAGCGATCATTAATCCAGTGTTCGAGGAAGGGCTTTGGCTGGCATACTGCGTTAACGGGCCGGCGCGTGATAAGCCAGCAATGACGTATATATTTAGTGTTGGAATCCGAACGTTTGTCCACGGCTATCAAGGATGGCTGGCCATCTTCGGCATCGCCCCACTTGGGGCGTGGTTTCTTTACTACTATCTCCAAACCCGACGATTGACACCCGTTTTGATTGCCCACGGGCTCTATGATCTGACTTCCATAATTATTCTCAAATATACTGGGTACATCGGCTAACGTTACCATATTTCTCTGGGCTCTATCCGTCTTTTCTGTTCTGTGCCGCACGCCGGTCTATGGATGGGGGGCTAGAGCCGGGCTCCGCGCGAATAGCCTGAGTATGAGAAATCCCATAACAATAGGTATTTAATTTCCGTATAAATCTGACACAGGGATGGCCGAACTATGCACAGAGCCAAAATGGTCGGCACGCCCTTCTGTTGTAATGGACGGCTGGACCCCACTATAGCTACGGCACGTTTGCACGAGTTCAAAAACTCGGCCCTCAACACTGAAACTCTAGGAGGAATCATGTCGAAGCCAAAGGTTCGCAAGGGTATGCCCAGCGTTCAATTAACCAAAGAGGAATTCTCAAAGCGCGCCCGCGAGCGGTTCTACGATCCGACCTTCACTACGGTCACTGCGGAAATAGACAGAATAATTGACGTGGCATGGAAGAATTATACGGAATACCACAAGAGTCCCCGCACGCGGCGGGCTGGCCGTGGCTTCAACGATCCTGGGACAATTAAAGGGGTCGGGAGTCTTTTCTCATCGTAAAGTCCACTACGATCCGCAAGCGCGCAAACCCGAATTCTTGCAAGCGTGAGGTCGAACCTGCACAAGATATTGATTCGGCGACGTAACATTAGATAAATTACGTGCTTAGAGGCTTAACCTTCGCTTTTTACATGAACTGCCGTGGGCTACATCCCATCACCCCCTTTAAAGTACCTATCTTCTATTTCATCACGCTGAGCCTTTTCTATTTCCTCGTCTAGCTGGCGTCCGATCCACTCAGCTTCGGCGAGGAACTCGGTTGGCGTTATTTTGCCGCTCAATACAGTTTGGATTTGCGAGCGAATTTTTCTTCCGGGATCCCAGTAAATTCCCTGGTAAGGGCTGGTCGATAGGCTCTCCAGTGTGGCGTAGATCCTTTTTAGTCCAGTCTCGACCTCGCGGCGCCCGGAATCCTGATCGCCGCCGCGCAACCGCAGCAACCCGAGGTAGAAACCAGCCATGTAGTCCTCTTTGTCGTTCGCCAGCGCTTTCTCGAGAACGGTTCGGGCTTCGGCAAGATTCCCCGTCTCGTAATAGGCGCGCCCAAGATAGGTCAAGACGCTTCCATGGAAGGGGTCGGGCGCATGGTAATTGGGATCCAGATCAGCCGCGCTGCGCAAGTAACTCACGGCGGTCGCCGGCTTGCCGGCACGGAGAGCGTTGCGGCCTTGTTGAAGGTACCCGCTAACCTGGAGGCCGGCGCAACCGGCAAAAAGGATTAACGCCGAGAAACACGCTGCAGGGACCGGCAAGTTTCGTGGATTCATGAAACGCCTCCTTCGGTGCGCTCGTTAAAGACGACAACTAAGAAGTGATTGGCGGGTCCGGCTTTGCCTTCTTGACAATCTTATCCGTTGGCTGCTTTAAGGATCAAGAGAGCTAGTCAGTTAGTTAATTGTAGACAATCTTAGCTAAGAACGAATCGCGAGGGCGGCTGATGCCGAATCATATTCATCCTATTGGTCGAGAGCTCGCCTCCCAGGTAGTGTTACTTTCTCGCCGCGAAAAAAACGGCCCGGACGCGTTGACCCTCCAGGCCGTTTCGTCGTTACGGTCGTAGCCGATAGCGTGGACTCAAATTCCCCCGAATCTCTCCATTCTTGTTTTCCGCGCTATGCACGTTGACGTAAAGATTCCCGGCCAGGAAATCCTTGTATTGCTCATAGAGTAAATGGCTGACGGAATGGGGACCGCGAAAGGCTAGCGCCTGAACGCGGAACTAAGGTAGCCGAGGATGTTACGGATTCGAGTTCAGTGACGTCTTTTTTGCGTACACCTTAATTATTTGTCGCTTGTATCCATCATAAATCAGGTAAAGGAGTCCGCCGAGAAAAGTCACAACCGTCCAGGTAATTCCAAAGCCAGATGAACCGCAAGCAGAATACCAAGCGGCGCGTGCGCAGGTCAGTGAGTGGTAAAGTCTTCTCAATGGCATAGCCGGTGGTCCTGTCCAGTCGACGTACCTTGAGCAAGCCGGATGCCAAAAAGTAACCATTGAATTTTACTACGTAGAGCTTAATAGGCCAGTCAATCTGAGTGGCGGTCTATGCCGCAAACCGACCAAAGCAGTACAAAAATGCGGCGGGTACGAGATCGCCTGGCCTCAGGAATTAGGTTGCGACTGAGAGGGATGCCGCATGAGGGCATGGTGGCCAAGTTCCCACAGATCGTGCACGGAATTGAGTCGGAGCAGCCGATTGGGAGATAGATTTTGAAGCACGTTTGGCATTCTACACTAGTCGTCCGGGTAGTGTGGCTAGGCGGCGACTCTTAAATTGATCTTGAGGTTCTCCGATGAAAAGCCAAACGAGTCATTGCTACTTGGCCTCATAAGGTCGCGCTGTACCTACCTGGAGAACCGAGGTAGTAAAAATGTCCTCGCTTCGTAATTTTGCAGACAACCTCACCGCCCATCGCTCCTCTTAGGGTTCGCATTATCACAGTTACACCTTGGCATATATGCTGCTGCGGTAGCCGCCTGTACGGCTGCAAGGCGTGATAAGGAGAACAAGGAAGATAGGACTATAGGAAAGCACACTGGATTTCGACACTAAAGCAATTGCCGGTTCTGATAGTCACCTGCGTCTTAGCACACCCGCAGATACGACACTGAATGACCACCAAGCAGCAAAAGAATTTAATCCTTAAGGGCGTAATATTTTCCTTGTTTATTGCGCTGATCTTCTTAGTGAGCCGGTATAGCGCTAGGCCATTTAGCGTCTTGGGACCCTGGGGCGAAGATCTGGGAAAATTCTATACGCGCAGAAGACGATTAGCGAGATTTCTGAGTTCTCTTGGCCCCTATTCGGCTGCGGTCTTTATGCTGCTACAGGCTCTACAGGTCGTCATTTCGCCCATACCAGGCGAGTTGACCGGGGTGGTAGGTGGATATGTTTACGGAGTCAATGTCGGATTTTTATTTTCAACCTTGGGACTCACATTGGGCTCTTGGATTGCATTTGAGCTTGCCAGCATCTTTGGACGGCCTCTGGTAGAGAAGTTTGTTGCCAAAAACATATTAGACAAATTCCACTTCCTCCCAACTAACGCAGGAGCAGTAATTTCGTTTCTCCTTTTCATTATACCCGGATTCCCGAAAGACTATCTCTGCTATATCCTGGGTCTTACGGGCATGAATCTTGGTACCTTCTTGATCGTCTCGACGCTTGGTCGTATGCCGGGGACGTACCTCCTTACAATGCAGGGCGCGAGTATCGGAAGCGGCCAATATGAGACGGCCATTATTATCGCTGCGATTTCTGGGTTTCTTGTCTTGACTGCATACTTTTACCGATCCGAACTTTACCACTGGGTAAGAGGCATTCAGTGAAAAGACATCACTCGATGAGTGATAATCGTTCGCCTGATTGTCTCACTGCGATCCGTTACTTCGGCTGCTTAGCAATAATCTGATCTTTAACCTTATCGTAGGTCGCCTGCGGGATGATCTTCTTTTTCACAAGCTCATCTTTCCGCTTGTAGGGACGGTTCTCCGCGATCTTTTTCGCATACGCATCGCCGATTCCAGGAACCGCTTTCAGCTCGTCAACGGACGCAGTGTTGATGTCCAGCGGTTCCTTTTTCGCGGGAGCCTTTTTGGTTTCGGATGTAGTAGCGGCTTTGTCCTTAGTGTCGGCTGACTGTACCCAAACCGGCGAAGACCCTATGAGTGTGATAGCAAAGACGGCTGCGATGAGTGTCTTGATTAACTTCATTTCTAGAACCTCCGATGAAATTGGATTTTGTCTAACATAACACAAGAACGAATGAACGGTAGTAGCTCTTTAGAGCTATTGACGAGTGTTTCTCGACACGTGGTGAGGTGTAGGTGGTGGCAGGCTTTCGTGTTGGTGTGTTCCAGATGAAGCGTTAGCTCTTATCCTCCCTAGTCTTTACCGCCGCCTGTTGTCGCACGAATCCCGATATACCGTCCATAGAGCGAGCTTCCAACCAACCATCACGGGAATTGCTAACATTGATTTTCGTTCCAGCCGCAAGAGTGCGGATTAGTGCCGACTCTTCGCTTGGCCCATTGAAAAGCCCGGTTGGGCGGACCGTTTCAAATGTGCCCCTGAGGCGCGGCGCGGATGTTGTCGCCGGTGTTTGTTTTACAACTTCCGTTACCTTCGACTCCGTCTCCTTTATCGCTTCTGCAATGCCCGGCTCGGTGGAAGTTTCCCGGATGGTCACTCGCGACTCAGCCACTGATGGACTTGGTCCTTGAGGCACATTTGCGGCACCGTTATCGGAGCTTGTGCGCACAAAGCCAATGGCGATGGCGCCCACAGTTGCAATCGCAGCGGTGGCCGGAATTATTCCGACGGGCCGGTTTCGCTTACCTGAACTCCGAAGCGCCAGTTTTCTTGGCGGTTGAAAGTTGCTATCGAGTGGCGCTGCCTTCTCTTGTAGTGGGTCAATCTGCTCTCCGAGCGGGCTCACCTGTTTCTCGTTGTCATCGTGGAGAGCAAGTTTTTCTTGCAAGTGTTGTGAAATCTCCTTTGTCGTCGCCTCGCTTTGGCCAGCTCCCCGTGTTGGCTCGGGAAGCTCAGTTTGTCGCGTTGCATGACATTCTGCGCTGCGCTGATTCTGGCTGGCCAGTTCATTAAATCGATGCTCGCTTGTTTGCAATTGATCTTTAACAGTTGTGATTTCGGCTTGAGGTTCCTGATGATCTGCTTGGAACTGCTGGGTGTCGGAATTTCTGCCATTTTGCGGGGTCTGGAGTTCGTCTACGGTCTTTTGGCTGCCAGCGAGCTTGGGTGAAATTGAGTCAATCTTCGTCGACTTGGTCGCTTGGAGCTGGTTGAGCAATTCCTGTTGCTTGGCCTGACTTGCTTTCAGTTGCTGCTTTAGATTGGTAACTTCCATTTGCAGTTTCGAATTTTGATGGCCAATCCTTTGCATCTCCCTAGCGGATTCGCTGAGCCGCCTCTCGTTCGCGTGGAGCTGCTTTAGCAGATTTACAATTTTCCCTTGGAGCTCATGATTGTCGCAGCCAGTGCCTGCGAGTTGACGTTGCCCGGTCTGAAGCTCCTCGACCATTCTTTGCCCCTCTTCATGCTGCCGGCTCAAGAGGGAAGGGATTTTTTCCAGGAGTTCCTCGTTAGTCGGCATCAATCTGGCGGGCGAGCGTATTTCGGAGGGCTGAGATTCAGAGAATTGATGTTTAGGTCGGCTCGCATCGACCAGGCGGCGGTGTTTTCTAAAATTCCGATCCGAAGCGAAAAGAAATATCCCCAGGAGTAACAGGCTTGCGCCGGCGAAAATTAGCAACCAGATGTACATGGTTTCCATAAAATCCTTCTTTGGCAAAGACGGTACCAGTAAGGTAGTGGCGTGAAACAGGCCAAGCGGCCGGAGGATTACTCAAAAAGACCAATGAGAACAGGGATAAAACGGGCGATTCTCTAGCGAATCTATGACCCTGGGCAGGAACGCCCGCTCGGTTTTTAGTCCGGAGACGGTTCTGCGGGTCATCCATAAGAGCCTCACTTGTCCATGGGGTCGAAAAATTAAAGAGGTCTTTTCACATCGTGGGCTCAGCGCTGTGCGGGCTCCAGTGTCTATGAGGTGTGAATCCTCTATGGAAGAACAGGCGTGTCACGACATCTCACTCGCGGCGGTGGATCTTAGAGTTTCATGACTATCTATCCGACTGCCCGCACCAACTGTCCCTCAACTTGTGAACCAGCCGCCTTCCTGAAGTCCTCCTCCTTAAAAGCGTAGAGTCCAGCGCCTCCAAGAAAGATCTTCGCAGCTATCTCTCTGGGCACGTTCTGAAGGAGATTACTGGAGACGTTGGGGAAATTGGAGTCGAAGTGGGGATAGTCCGTCGAAATACACATGTGATCGGCGCCAATGAGGCTGGCCGTGGACGCGATCTCGGGTTCGCTGCCCTCGACCCCAGCCCAGCAGTTGCGCTGAAAGTACTCCTTGGGTGTCAAGGACAGGTAGGGCGCATGGGAATCCCGGTAGTTCGCATAGTCCCACTCGATGCGGCTGAGCAAGCCGGGGACCCACGAGTTCTGGGCCTCCAGATAGCCCACCCGGAGCTTGGGGTGGAACTCGAAAACGCCGGAGATGATCTGGGCGATCAGGGCCTGCTGCATTTCGATCCAATGACTGGCGACGTGCCGGTAAAACCGGTTCTCCCCGTAGAGCACGTTCATGTGGGAGTACCAGGCGCCTGTTCCTTCATGGAAGCACCAGGCGACATCCAGTTCCTCATGCAGGCTGTATAGAGGGTCCCAGTAGTTCGAATGCCAGTAGTGCCCGTTTACCAGGTTGGGGCGAATAAACGAAGCCACGGCGCCCAGCTCACGAACACACCGGACCAGTTCCTGGCCTGCCAAGTTGACATCATGTAGAGGAAGCATGGCAGCGAATTTCAATTGGTTGGGACTGTGCTGGCAGAACTCGTGGATCCAGTTGTTGTAGGCCTGGCTCAGGGCCAGAGAGAGTTGTGGGTCCATTCCGTCGCGGGAGAGCAGGCTGAGACCAGCGGTAGGGAACAGGACAGCGAGATCGATTCCTTCCATTTGCATCGCCATGATTTGGGCTTCAGCGTCGTAATCTCGTTCAATGGCGAAGCGCAACCGCCCGGTCGCAGCCGAGCGGGAGGCCGATAACTGACCCGTCGCACTCCCGAGAATAGGGCCACTGGCACGCGATGATGCGGGTTTTTTGCGGTGTTGCTGCAGCTCCACGTCCATGGAGGCGGGCAAGCCATCTATGATCCACGACCGGCCGCTTAGCTTCCCGTCCACGCGTACTCCCGTAGTGACCCGAGACTTGAAGGCCGGGTCCAGGTACTTCTCAAAAAGGTCGCCCGGCTCCTGAACGTGCATGTCACTGTCGACAAACCTCAGTCCTTCTTTCATGGCATCCTCCGTTTCTCCCTATCACTGCGTTACAAACTCACGGCAACTTCAGTCCCGCGAAACATCGTCTTGACGAAATCATGCCGCAGCAGAAAGTCAACGAGCACGAGCCGCTTGCCGCTTAAGAGCGAAGTCGGCAAGGAAAGTCCCCGC
>VBKE01000135.1:4306-5949 GCA_005879605.1 Deltaproteobacteria bacterium | reverse complement strand
ACGATCTGGACTCTCCAACCGTGGCGTCAGCCTAATCAAAATTATATGACTTGGCGCGTTATCCCCCAGGATCTTCCGCCTCGACTCTTCAGAAATGCCCGGCAGTGATTCAATCAATAAGGTGGTCTTATGTCAACCTATTACAAATAACACGGTGGTAAAGCCCGTGGTTCCTCCAAGGTGGGTCCGGGCGAAGTCTAAGATACAAAGGAGTATTCATTATGAAAGGTCAAACAATCGACTTAGGAAAGCCCAGTTTTTGGCAGCTTGTCTTTTTACAAAGCAAAGTGAATGGTACACTATACGCTGAGGAATGGCTGTCGTCGCGCAGCTGGAAGTGGCCGGAGAATACCTATCTCCAACGTCGACTGAACCATCTAAGACGATATCGATCCTCTGACTTTGATGATCACATCAACTTGCGGCTGACATAACCGCTTCGAACATACAGCCATCCTCCACGACCCTGAAGAAAATCTGTGTTACCGGGACGATCTCCAGTTTTCGGGGTGACAGACTATTTTAGGCTATGAAGAAAACGATTCTTCAGGTTGCGACGATTTCATCGCTTTTAGTTGGGATCTCGGCATGTGCGAGTCAGAGGCCGGTGCTCTCTTCCAATGCGCATCTAATGCGTGTAGGACCTGATGTCGGGAAACGGGACATCGACGAGTGTATAGCACGGGCGGAAGCGGCATCAACCGAAGGTCGGGCGACTTCTAATGAGAATGTGGTCGCCGGTACCGCGACGAGTAGTGTTGTGGGCGCAGCTGCCGGTGGTGCCGGAGGCGCAATCGTTGGTCAGGCGGGTCAGGGTGCCGCAGCAGGCGCAGTTGGAGGCGTAGTCGCGAGTCTTATGCATGCGCTTTTGGAGGGGCTGTTCCGCTCTAAGCCGCCAGATCTATCCAATCGGCAATTCGTCGACCGCTGCCTCCGCGAAAAAGGCTACGAGCCAGCTGGGTGGAAATAACTGCCCAGATAGAGACCGGGTGCTAGCCGTCAGCGATCAGCTGTCGTAGATGGATTGGGGTAGACACAAGCGGTCCTTGATAAGTGCTTTTGATGTTTTGCCCCGTGAATGCCTGACACCAATTTTTTTGTTTGCGCCTGAGGGCCGTGGCCGCTCGGTATCATGCGAATGGATTCTCTGTGTACGCAATCATCATCCCTATAAAATATAAGGTTTATCCTCTCAGTCTGGGAGGAGTAGTAAGGCAAAGAAACTAGGTTGATCAACTTTCATTTTTCGCTACCTCCGCTGATAAATTCATGGATTCAGGATCGAATTGAATTCTCCATCGAATAAGTCTTCGCAAGATCCACCGAAGCGTCGTTCAAATTGGATCTTCAGGTGAGGTAGAATCTCATTGACAATCTTTCCCTATGTGACATTTGTGGCGTCGTAACCAGCCTCCCCCATCATTGAGAAGGCCACCGTAATGTGAGGCCAAACCCGAGGAACACAAACTGTTCCTCGGAGGGGGAAATGAAGAGAAGAGTTTAGAGCCAGCCGCTCGGGCAATTCAGGCCAGGGTGCGCTGGCCTTTTTTGTTCCCTAGGACGATTGCATCGGGAAGTCGCCATTGCATAGCTTGAAGCCTAATATCTTCGTTTCGGAAGCGCGGATTGCTGACCCTCATTAC
>VBKE01000135.1:0-4281 GCA_005879605.1 Deltaproteobacteria bacterium | reverse complement strand
CCTTTCAATCCGCCTTAGCTGTTGCAAGTTCGCTTTTTGCAGCTCCTGTGTTATCGCCCTGATGGTCGTTGCGAACCGTTGTTTGTCCTCGATATCCATCACGGTTGTCATGGCTTCAATGACGGCACCCAGCCTGGCTGTCGATGCTCCCTCCGGAACCAATCGCTCTATGATCTCCGCGCGGCTGGCAGCGACCTCTTCCGGCCTTTCAGGTCGTCGAAACTGAGGCTCGCATCCGGGTGTCGATACAATGCTTATGAATATGATCAATGCTGAAACCAGCTTAATCATGACGACCTCGCGATTTGCGTTCACGTCTCTTCTCATCCGAGGCACCTATGCACTGCCAACCGGCCCGGTTCATCTTTGGGGCTCCCATCGCCTCTGCACCGACTTTCAGCGCTCGAATGTGAGCGAGTACCCTGTCATTCGATATCGACTATAGTTCGCCGGCAATCGGCTGCTGTTCCACGGATACATTTCGTTCCTGAAGGACATTACCCCTCCCTGCTGCCCATGTTCGATAATATTCTGTTAGCATTCAAGCGAATTCCTATCAAGTAAAAAGCCGTCTCCCGATTTGAAGCCAGCCTGTTGACTCGATGGGGTCGCCTGCATGCCGTCTGGAGCGCGTTATCGGCAGAGCGGGCGACAAAAGGGGACGCGAACCTTTTCGCCTCTTAGAATTATGCAGACCTTATCAATCGCGACAAGGCCAGACTCGACATCTTCTGACTCAGAGACGAAAGCCTGGAAGAATCCGATAATCTCCCCGATGTGCTTAGCGAGAAAGATCAATAGATGAGGATTGTAAGCTTTAGAAGATCTTCGAAACTTTGGAATTGCTCCGCTAACTCGCCGTTACCGTTTACAATGGCTCTGCACTTTGTCTTGACTGCGCCGAAGCGCCGTTCTAAACAATGGCAGCGGTATCGGCGAGCGAAGTGACTCTGAAACGCCGAACGTTGTTGGAGGGAGCCGACTAGGCTGAACGGCTGCCAGCGCCATGGGGCGGAGACATTGTGGAGACATTCTGTTCGAAGTCGTTTTCTTTGCTCAGGTTTTTAACATCTCTCAAGGCAGGAATCTGAGAGTTGGCTGATCGAGTTTGTAGCAGTCGACCGAAATTGAATAGGCCTGATCATTCGATTTTCGAGCCAAGCAAAAAGGCCGACCTGCCGGCCGCTGATCTCTTCCGCCGACATCACTTATCCGACAGCGGTACTTGCGAGCCTCGCCTCAGGCCTCGAGGGGTGGGAAAAGAGAGAGGGGTCATCCAAGGGAATACTGCACGACTCCGAAGTTCATCGGTATTGCGGTCGTTCCACGAACGAGCCGAACCGAAAGTAAAAGCCACTTCATTCGTATAGTGCCCGTGGTTAATCGTTAACTTTGGATACACGCCCGTATACAAAGTTACGTCTGTTTTGTACCCGCCTACTTAACCACTCATGACTTGTCATTGAATGTTTACGGCCTTTGTTGCGACTGCCGTCTGGCATCACTGTTGCTGACTCGAAGGTAACGAATCGCCAAAAACAGATATAGGCGCCTGAACTATTCAAGATGAATGTGGCCGTAAAGAACTTTAGCGAATCGCAAAGCTTTCCGAATTAATCGCTTCGGATATACTCTGAATACTGGCGTAGCGCACAGCCGCCATCTCCGTTACGACCGCCGTGTTCGCAGCTTGAGTATCTACCGGGGGAGTATTAGCGCCGGGGTAATCGTGGGCTCGAGCTGATTATTCAGATGGATCGAGGAACGCAGTGCGCCTGCGTAAAAAACACTTGTGCAGGGCACGTCTGGCTTAGCCTACATGCGTCACCTCAATACCAACCTCACATGGCTGGTACCAAGACAGCGCTTTATGTCAATTGGGTCGCGAGCGGCAATCTTGCGGAGATGTCGATCAGCGAGTTCTGAGGCCCGGCGCCAGTGTACCAAAGCTTCATGAAGCGCATCGTAGGTATATGTGACGAGCAAACGATGGCCGAAAAGGTTAGTAACTAAACGGCCGTAACGAATGGAGGAATCACCATGGCAATGCAGAAAGTGGAGATTCAATTCATCACCGGTCTGAAGCGGGCGACCTTTCGCAACCCCCGCTTACGCGGCAGTTGGGACCGCGATGGCCGGTATTCGGATGACTGGACGGAATCTCCGATGCAGGAGGAGCTGGGGGAAGATGGCTGCCCAATCTTCAAAGCCTCAATCTCCCTTGAACTTGCCGATCGCGACAAGACCTTCAAATGGGGCGTCGTACTCGATGGACCGCAGGGCAGCAACTTTTGGGGCATCCCGACTGAACTGCAGGATGTCAATTCCGTTGAGCGCTACCGGCAGTTTCGAGTCAGCAGTGACGGCGGACGGCAAGTCGAACGTTACTACTTCACTTATGGGCGTTACTTAGGCGCCAATAAGCACTTCGCGGCAGGAAGCGCGGCACCCGGCCTCCGTTTTGCCGTTTGGGCGCCCAATGCCCGAAAAGTCGAAGTAGTCTTCGGTCGTCCGGACCGCGGCTACATTGCCGATGATGGCACCGGCAGAGATCCCGCACGGCCGGTGGTTACTCTTTCGCCCTCGGCTGGCGGCATTTGGGAAGGCAAGCCACAGGGGAATTTCCAAGACTTCAAGAGCTTGCCTTACATGTATCGTATCGTCAACGCCCAAGGAAAAACCGTCTTTCGCACAGATATTTTCTCCCGCAGCCAGATCGGCAGAGGCGCCATCAATCCGGTCAAGACCACTTGGCCGGGAACGGTGGGCACTTTGGACGGCACCGTAAGCTGCAGCGTGGTCATTGATCCCGATGTGGTGCGCCGCAGTTTCGAATCCGCGGCTCCGGGAGAACAGCCGGATCTCATCCCGGCAGAGGAATTCTGGGCTACGGAATTCACGTTCGGGCGGCCAGTTCCCTCCCGCATCGAAGACCTGGTGATCTACGAGTTGCACATCGCTTCGCTCGGCTTCGGCAAATCCGGTCCCGGTGATTTGAGTGATGCGATGGCGCTGCTGGATTACTTAGTCGATCTCGGCGTAAATGCCGTGGAACTGTTGCCGATGGCGGAATTCTCAGGAAACGCCAGCTGGGGGTATGGCGATAGCCACCATCTCTGCATCGAATCGAGTTCCGGCGGTCGCGACAAATATCGCCATTTCGTACGGGAGTGCCATCGCCGAGGCATCGCAGTCATTCAAGACGTGGTCTACAACCACTACGACAATGAAGCGGAGCGTGCCCAGTGGGAATACGACTCGACCGCTCCCGAGCAGAACATCTATTACTGGTATGAAGGCCATCCGAGTGACTATCCAGACTACGAACGCGCAGCGCACGATCTCTCGTTGCCGTCCGAGAAGCGTCCCACTCCAGGACATGGTGGTTATCTGGACAACGGATCCACCGGCTACAGCCCGCGATTCTGGGAAGAGATCGTGCGCCAGCAGTTCATCAGCAGTGCCACTTTTCTCGTTGAAGAAATGCATGTGGACGGGCTGCGCGTCGACCTCACTCAGGCGATTCACCGCGATAACAGGCTGCACGCCGATGGGCGCTCAATCGGCAGCGCCAACATCTTCGGACAAAAGTTGCTTCGCGAATGGAGCCGCACGCTCCATATGATCCGTCCCAGCGTCATGTTGATCGCGGAAGATCATACCGAGTGGGATGCGGTCACCAAACCCCCAGCTCAAGGTGGGTTGGGGTTTGATGCCACCTGGGACGTGGCTTTCTACCACAATCTGATCGGCGATTCGAAGATGGCAGGAGATCGCGCGCATCTGCTGAAACGAGCTGGGTTCGGTGGCAATGAGCCGCTCCAGATGGACCGGTTCTCCGGTGCTCTCTACGCCAGCCAATACAGACGGGTCGTTTTCCACGAATCCCACGACGAGGCCGGCAACGCCGAAGGCACGGCACGGACAATAGTGGTAGCCGTCGATCACGCGCCTCTTATTGATGCCACGCGGGTCTGGGCCGAGGCACGTTCTCGCGTGTGCTTCGGTCTGTCCGTGCTCTCGGCTGGTACGCCCATGTTCTTCATGGGTGAAGAGATCGGGGCGCAAAAGCGTTATACGTTCGATAACTTTCTTGCCAGTCGCGAAGATATTTTCGGTGAGCGGGCCGGGAACGGAAACGCGCTGTTTCGTTTCTACAAGGATGTCATCACGCTCAGCCGGCGACTCCGCTCGATCCGTAGCCAGAACATTGACATCCTCCATCAGTCGAACGCGAATCGCGTTATTGTCTTCAAGCGGTGGAGCGCCGACGAGGAAGTG
>VBKE01000134.1 GCA_005879605.1 Deltaproteobacteria bacterium | reverse complement strand
CAAAAGATACGGTCCCTTCGGCTGAACAGTGCGGATTATTTCGACGAACGATGCCGCAATTTCCTCGATAGTCGGCGGAATCGGGCCCCCATCCACGCCGTGCGGGGTGAGAGCGTAAAAGGGCCGGTCCTCACCCAGCCCGCGGGCCAAGTTCAAGCAATAAAACCCCCCTCCCGCCAAATCCCCATGCACGAAAAAGAGCGGCTGCTTGACGCCTCCCGCTTGCACTTGGACCAACAAGGAATCATTTTCTTTGACCCGCTGCTCAATCAGCGCTTTCGCTAAATGCTCGATGGTTGGGCCTGCGAGCAGGGTCGCAAGCGAAAGCTTCTGCCCGCAAACCTGCTCCACCCGGTGCATCATTTGGGCGGCGAGGAGAGAATGTCCGCCCAAATCGAAAAAGCTGTCGCGTAGCCCGATCGGATGAACGCCCAAAAACTCTTCCCAAATCTCCGCCAACTGGTGCTCGATGGTCTCGTAGGGCGCAACGAACTCGGCGTTCCGTTCGGTGTCTTTTGCCGGAGCCGGGAGCGCCTGGCGGTCTACTTTCCCGGTGGGATTCAGTGGCAAGGCCTCCAGCATCGTGAACGAGGCAGGAATCATGTAGTCAGGTAATTTCTCCTTCAGCAAACTTCTAATTTCGCGGGGTCGGGGGTCGGGCCGCCCGTTAGGAACCACGTAGGCGGCTAGTTCGGTATCGCCATTGCGGCTCTTCACGGCGACGACGATGGCTTCTTTGACCTGATCGAGTTGAAGCAGCGCCGACTCGATTTCGGCGACCTCAACCCGGTAACCTCTGATTTTTATCTGGAAGTCTTTCCGCCCGAGATGCTCGAGATCGCCGTTTGGCAATAAACGGCCCAGATCTCCAGTCCGATAGATGCGCTTGTCTCCGTCAGGCAGGAACACGGCTTTTGTAAGCTCCGGATTTCTCCAGTAGCCGGGTGAAATGAAGCGGCTCTTGATGACGATTTCGCCGATCTCGTTGGGTCCGACCTCTTTCCCGGTGTCGTCGAGCAACAAGATATCGATGCCGTCAACAGGGCGGCCAGCAGGTATAATGTCGCCCGGAATTTCCGCCTCCTTGTCGACAAAGTATTGGCAGAGATTCCCGACTTCCGTAGCCGAGAGAAATAGCGCCAAAAGGCACTTTTCAGAAAAATATCTCTTGTAGAGTTCGATATCGCTTTTGCGGATTTGCTCGGCGCCGAGCCTGATGGTACGCAGCTTGGAAAACTCCTCCTGTCCGGTGAGAGTGGCTACGAGACTCCGAAAGAGCGAAGGGGTGGAAATGTAGATTGTGATTTCCTCTGTGCGCAACCAGCGAGCCAGATCGCTCACGCCTTCTTTTTTGACCTGAAGCGGATAGAGCGCCGCACCGCTCAGAAGTGCGCTGAACGCGGTCGGCGTGCCTTGACCGGTTCCGAGAGACGCGAGAAGAGTCACTCTATCCTGCGGACCGATACGACAACCGGTGGCGTACCGAAGCGCGTTATGGATGACGTTGCGGTGGTTCTGGATAACGCCTTTTGGCTGTCCGGTGGAGCCTGAGGTATAAAGGATAAAGGCGAAAGCATCGGGT
Source organism: Deltaproteobacteria bacterium (assembly GCA_005879605.1). Taxonomy (GTDB): domain Bacteria; phylum Desulfobacterota; class Binatia; order UBA9968; family UBA9968; genus DP-1. The sequence goes on along the minus strand of VBKE01000134.1, from coordinate 3,293 downwards.
AAGATGCAAAGGCCCAAGTTCTCAGCGGAAGCATTCGAGTCGATTTCGTCGATGTTGAAGATCAGATGCTCGGGTCCGCTAAACTTGCGGGCCAGACGACCGCTCTGGCTATCGACCAGAATGAGCTTCGCCTGAGAATCCTCGATGATATGAGCCGCCCGTTGTTCAGGATAAGACGGATCCAGCACCACACAGGTTTTGCCCGCCTTAAGAACCGCGAGAATAGCCACCACAATCGGCGCGTCGTGATCGAATACAACGACCACCGGTAGGTCACTGTCACGGCTTTTTTCCAACACCACACGCGCGACACGATTAGCAGCTTTGTTCAACGCGTCATAGGTTAACGCGTGTCTGGCGGTCTTGATCGCTAACCGGTTAGAGTGCAGGGCGACTACTTTCTCGAAGCAATCCGGCACCGATTGCTCTGCGTCTTGCGCAGGAATCGCGCCCGGATAGATAAATGCATTAACACACCCACGCAGTCGCTCCTGAGAAACCTCCTGGCCCGACATATCGTAATTACTCATGAATGGTGCTCCCGTAGGCATCACGTGCGCTATCAAAGCCCTGACATTTGCTCATATACCGACTGCGCAAGTGGCGAACTATTGTTTTTGTATCCAATCGTTCGTTACCGCAAGCCGCCATACCATGAGCTCTTGAGCGTTATCCCCGTTTTTAAAATTCCGCATCAGGTCCTTGGTTTTGTCGGGATTCAACATGCTCAATCGATCAAACGAGAACGGCACCTCCAGCAAGTACCTCAAAGGGCCTCGCAGCAAGCTATGGATCTCGTTTCCGACGAAACCTTGTTTATCGGTCCTATCGGCTATCGCTTGGGGCAAACGTCCATTTAGCGAAGCCCGTAAGATGTATTTTGTTTGTCCGAGAGAGAGCAAATCTTCGTCCGCCAAAGAATGGGCAAATTCAATCAGACGGTGGTTCAAAAACGGCACTCGGTTTTCAATCGAAAACGCCATCGAGATACGATCTTCGTAATGCAGCAGCGACGGCGTAAAGGTGGTAAACAGCAGATGATATAAGTGCTGTTTCAGCCGCGAACCGCGGAACCGTTTCAGTTCGAATTCAAGATCGTTGTCGAACCCGACCGCTAGGCGATCGCTGAGAAATTCGTCGATATAAAGATCCCGCTCTCCTTTTAACGCGGAAGCCAAGCCCTTCCGAGCCATATAGCGACGACCGGTATTGCGTCGGATGGCATCACATCGGAGTGTTTCGAGCGTTTTTGCGATCTTTAGATTTCTCAGATACCCACCGATCAATCTTTCAAAGCATGACAAATATCCGGCGAGGTATTCATCCGCCCCCTGGCCGTCCAGCATAACTTTAATTCTGTGCTGAACGGCGGCTTTCATGAGAAAGTAATAAGAAATCACCGACGAACGCGGTATCGGCGCGTCATGGGACCTCATCGCGTGCTCATAAGCAGAGGCAATCTCGTCGTCTGAAGGGGAACAGTAGACGGGATCCATATTAGGATAGCTCCGCAGCACCTCCTTGACCCAGGGTCGCTCGTCCACTTGGCCTTTGCCTTTGTAGTAAATGGTAAAAGTTTTGTAGGGGACTCCCGGGTAGTCGCTTCCAACAACGGATGCGATGGAGGAGCTATCCAATCCGCCGCTCAGGCAGCCGCCTAGCGCAACGTCGCTCCTCATGTGCAATCGGACGCTGTCACGAAAAAGTTCGAGAAAACGGCCTTTCTTATCTTCAAAATTTCCGCGAAATTTCTTTGATGGGTCGAGGTCCCAGTATTGTGATACGGATACGTTTCCGTCTTTGAAAACCAAATTGCATCGCTCGGGCAGGATTTTTAAGCATTTGAAATAAGTTTCGTCCCGATAGGAAACGAGCTCCAGCATCAGGCCACGGTTGATCTGAGCATAATTAAGCTTGTTGTCGAATAGCGGGGACAACTTCAGCGGTTTGTACTCCGAGCCGAAATAGAACTTGTCGCCCTGGTGGATGTAGTAGAAGGGTTTAATGCCGAATCGATCGCGGGAGCAGAATAGCTCCTTGTTCGTCTTGTCCCAAATCGCGAAAGCCCACATCCCTAGAAAGCGATCAACACAGCCGCTTCCCCATTCCTTATACGCCACTAAAATTACTTCGGTATCGGATTGGGTCCTGAACCGGTAGCCTTTTTTCAGTAATTCGTCCCGTATCTCCAGATAATTGTAGACCTCGCCATTGTAAACGATCACTAAATCCTCAAATTCCATGGGCTGGTTGGCTGCATCGGTAAGGTCGATAATGCTTAACCGGTTGTGCCCCAAGAGCACCGGCATATCGACCCAGGTGGACGAGTTATCCGGACCCCGATGCCGTATGGATTCGAGCATCTTTCTTAACAGGCAATCGCCCCTGTCACGGCTTAGAGTGGAATCGATAATGCCTGCAATGCCACACATCGACTAACCTCCGATTTCTAAACCGCAAAACAATCAGCCGGCGCGCACGCGCTCGATCGCACCAGCGACGATGGGCTGGCCGGACTCATCGTGGATCCGTTGCGCGGTGTAGCCTTCGGGCCAGATATCGGTGAACCAGAAGCGGATGCCGAATTGAACACGCAGTTGCTTGACCACATTAGGGCTATCGTTGAAGTGCTCGTGCTCGAACATCGCCGGCGGCACGTGCAGCACATCACCTGCCCCCCATTGCTCGTCGCGCCCTTGGACCTCACTGTAGCCCTCGCCTTCCAGGATGTAGATCATCGCCTCGAGGTGCTTGTGACGTCCGCTGTGGTGGTAGGGTGGGTCCTCGAAGATGAACGTCATGGCCACGCTGGTCGCCTTGAAGCCGTTCTTCGGTACTATTAGGTAGCGGGTCACGTCGTGCTGCTTCTGAACAGAGGCCAGGTGGCGCTGCGGATGAAAGGAGAAGTCGGTCGGCGCCTGCTCCAGATGGATCACCACTCGACGGTCCTCGCTCAGGTACTGTGATTTTTCACATGGCACTGCGGTCAGCATAGCAGGGTCGTTCGGGCCGCAGTCCTCGAGTTGATCGAGGCGCGCGAGCTTGACGAACGCCTCGAGTGGAAAACACATAGCCGAGAGATAAAGTACCGGCTCGTCCCCGATGTTAAAATGCTGATGCGCCGCCCGATACGGTATCTGCAGCGTACTGCCCGTATGCCAATTAAAGCGCCGACCATCGACGATGCTGAATCCCTCTCCCTTGAGAATATGGATCGACTCTTCCCCATGCACGTGCTTGCCCGTATGCCAACCCACGGGGATCTCGGCCTTAAGAACGCAGGTTCCCATGGT
>VBKE01000133.1 GCA_005879605.1 Deltaproteobacteria bacterium | reverse complement strand
TAGCTTGACGTCGGCGAAAATTTCCGCAGGTCGTCATGGAAATGAAGAAACGTCTTCGAATTTAGATAAAACACGCCCACGCCCTTCTCTCTGAGCGGGTATCGCTTCCGCAGCTCGATGAGTAAGGGCTCCAGTTTTCCTAGCGTATCTTGTCTCGCGTGTTTCATGGCGTCATCATAGTCGAGGTGCTACCGAACACGTCTCCTCACCCTCCGAAAGATAACGACCGACGAGAGACGTTGCAGTGAGATCCTCATGGCGGGCCACCGTAATCGCGGGAACGGACCTAAACGATAAACATATACTCTAAGAAACGAGTCTTGCCGCAACCGGTTGGACCTTTGTCAAGCCAGAGTTGGCAATGCGTGTGTCTGGTGTGACGATCTGGTGTGACGATGACAGAGACAGAAACGGGTTCGTGCCGGGGTACGGAAGGACAGTGCTTTATCTCGAGCGAGGAACGGCCTGCAGGGTAAACGCAACAACGGCGAGGCTTACGGGGAATGGCTGTTTTTTTTCGCGCGCAAGCGTTCGATGAGAGCCGTCACCTCGTTGAGACTGGCGCTGAGCTCGGCCTCAGCTTTGTTTATCTCTTCGACCGGCGCGCTCGCCGCGACGGCGTCCTCATATCCCGTCACGGCAATGCCAAATACCTTTAGCACCCGGCGGGTTTCATCACTTGGGATTGCTTTCCTCCTCTCGGAGCAGTCGGTATTCCCAGCTCCCGTAGCTTCGGTTCAGGGATCAATCCATTTTCATCCCATTGCCTTGCCTGGTAGTAACTTTGAATCATCTCCCGGAGCTCTTCAGTGGTTAAGCCGACGCCACGGGCAACGCCGGTAGGAAGAGTCTCGCTCAGTACTTTTTCTGGTAGCCAGTCGTCTTGGGGCCGCCAGCCCTCACGTATATTGAACAGTTTCTTGAGCGTATGAATCCGTGCCCCGGTCCGCTTAAGTTCCTCCTTCGAGCAGTTCCAGCCGGTGACCTTGCTGAGAAGCTCCGCTGCTTCGCCATAAAAGTCCGTGAAGCATTTACGCAAGAATTTGCAGATCACAAGGGAGTCCAACACGGCAGCAAAATCCTCCGATGCAGCAACCAGAGCGCCTCTGCCACGATCGGCGCGAAGGCGGTCCACTTCTCCGGAGAAGTCGGCCTCATAGGCGCCGGAGCGGTTGTGGCACGCCCCGCGCGGACTTACCGCCAGGCCCAAGGCCATGGTCTTCAAGCTCCGTAGCTCATATCCCGGCAGTTCGAGACCCTTGACATGCATCGCCCAATAGGAGCTGTCGCTCCCGGTCTCGAGTGCGGCGCGTCTCGAGCCTTCGGCCAGCAGAGCACCGAGGCCTTCGCGCTCCGCGATCATCCTAAGGATGCGAAATAAGCTATCCGCGTGGCCGAAGCGCAATCCAAGTTTCTGAGCTTCAGGCAACAAGCCTCGCTCGTTACACTCCATCGCCCATGCGAGTGTGCCTCCGGTGCTGATCGTATCGAGACCATAGAGATCGCAAAGATGGGCCGCTTGGAGAACGACCTCTGGATCGTTTATGCCACAGAGGGGTCCCAGTGCGAATAGCGTTTCATATTCCAGCCGCTGTTCTTCGCCGGCGAGGGACTTGAACAGCCGCTCGCACTGAATCGTACATGAGGCGCAGCCGTGCCTGCGGCTGAAACTATTCTCCGTCAGGCTTTCTCCACTTAACGCCTCGGCGTCGTCAAAGGTCGCTTGCTGGAAGTTGCGTGTGGGTAAAGTACCGAGACGATTGAAAACAGCCAGGTTGGCAACGGTTCCTATGCTTCGATATTTATCGGTCAACGAACCGAGGCTATGGCGTCGCAGAGACTCGGCGATAGCCTCGACTTCTTTTGGATGCGCGACAGAGATCTCTTGATCGCCGCATAAAGCGATGGCCTTCAGGTTTTTCGCTCCCATCACCGCGCCGACCCCGCCGCGTCCGGCATGACGTCCTTCGTTGCTGATCGTGGCAAAACGCACTCGATTTTCGCCAGCTTTGCCGATGGCCGCGACCCTCGCAGTGGGAGCATTCAGCTCTGATCGAAGCAGTGCTTCGGCCTCCCTAGGACTTTTGCCGCGCAGGTGTTCGGCGGCTCTGATCTCGACCTTTTCATCGTGGATGAAGACGTAAACCATAGAGGCGGCTTTGCCTGTGATCACCAGACCGTCGACGCCGACACGTTTTAATTCGAGAGCGAAATGGCTCGAGGAGAGCGAGTCCGCTATGAAGCCGGTGAGTGGGGATTTGGTGATGACGGCAAATTTGGCGGTCGTGGTGACGCCGGTGCCGACCAGAGGCGCGCTAGCAAAAATTAACGGATTCGCGGGAGAAAAAGGTTCAACTCCCGGCGGAGCGTAATCATAGAGCAAACTCGTGCCCAAACCGATGCCGCCGAGAAAACCACGGAGGCGAGACTCTTCGAGATCGCGGTATGAGCTTTGGCCGCTCTCTAAATCGATAGCGAGCAGGCGGCCATGAAAGCCATGCACGGCTACCCTCCTGCGTCTGCAGAGATGATGAAAATCCTGTCTCCTGAATTGACTCTGGCCGTCGGAACTCGAACGAATTCTAGACCGTTCACGTTGCACGCGTAACCGCTCAACAGTCTGCTTCCATCCGGAGCGATGACCCGATTGGTCAAAACCGGCAGCTTCTCGGCGAGAGCCGAATAAACCCGCGCGAGAGTGGCCCCTTCAGGCAGCGAGAGAACGACCTCTTTCGTCTGCGCGAGCAAGCGCGCGACACCGAAAAGCTCCACGGTGCATTGGACGGAGTCATTTCCCGCCGCATTCCAACCATTTAACGCCTGCCAGCGCTTTACGGCCTCCTCATAATCGGCCGGAGTATTCATATTGAAAAAACTCAAGCCTTCAGGATCGAAACGGCGGATTGCGTCTTCACCGATCGTACAGGTCCGAACTTTATCGAAAAGATAGACGGGCCTCAGCTCACCGCGCTCGAGTTGGACCCGTAAAAGAGGCAACACGCTCCTGCGGTAAACCGCGTGCAGCGGCTGAAAGCGCTCCTGCCAATAGGGCACGACGACATCATAATTTGAGATACGAGATATGAGATGTAAAATCAGCGGCGGGCTGAGAAACGCCACGTCACAAGAAGTGACGAAACTAAATTCACTACCGGCTGCTTTGAGCCCATAATAGATCCCTCCCACCGGCCCCTGATAAGGCACCTCGTCGCGCACCAACTTAACCGGCAGCGAGGGCAGCTCCTGCTCCGGCGCGGCGACAACCACCACCTCACCGAACCCATGCTTCAGCGCGCCTACGATGTGAGCAATGAGCGGTTCGTTATCGAAGAGAAGCAAAGCTTTGGGCCTTCCCATGCGTGAGCTTTTGCCGCCGGCGAGGACGACAGCGGTGGCATCGGCGATGGGTTGATTGCCCTGTAGATTCGGCTCATCCATGTTGTGGATCTTACCTCAAATTTTCGCTCATGACGACGGCCGTTCTCTCGGTTTTTCATCCTTCGTATCATCGGACGGCGCGCCGTTTTCAAGCCAGATTCTAAACTCTTCCAATGAGTGGGCCAGGCGCCATTCATCGAAAACCGCTCTGGCCATAGCGGACGCCGGACCGGACAGTTCCGGGGTTGCGCAGGTGCGAGGATAATTAAGCAGCCATTCTTCAAATGCTTCCGGGTTCGGATCCGCCGCCACCGCCCGCTCCAGGAGATCCCGCTTGACTCCCAATCCGATGGCGTCGGGCGTTTGATCACGCTTGCGTTTGCGTCGGCGCCCTTCGGACCCTTCAAGCGCAGCGAGCAAAGCTTTGCAAACGTCGGCGGGGCGAAGAGCTTCTGATGAATTGTTTATCGTTTCCACGGCTTCTAAACAGCTCGGCCCGGGGTGACGCCATCGTCCACAACCGTCACGTTGAGAGTATAGCCAGTGCCCTGGGGGCGCCGGTAGCCCTGTTCGAAGGCGGCGACGTCCAGATCAACGCTGGCAAGATCGTCGAGAATGACTCTAGCGGCCGGACTACCCTGGAGCTTGGTAAACGTTTTGACGTAACCGAGGCAGCGCTTGCACGCCTCGATCACGGAAGTCGCGCCACCCTTCTCCGGCACGAGAGAGGCAAGCTCGTTATGATCCGTCATGCCGCAGTAAGGGCAGAACAAACAGTGCGCTTGCCATTCTCCGCTACAGCGGCCGCAGCGGAAATAACGGCTCCGTTCGATGCCTCTGACTTCGGCGAAGGCCGGCCAGGCGCCACACACCGGACAATATCCTTCCATCCAGCTTACAGATTTAGCTGAAGCCCAACGGCGGTTGCAAGCCAGCAGGAAAGGGACGGCGACGAGAGCCGCCACAGCTTCGAACGCTTCCGGGTCGGCGCCGAGAACCGTCGCAGTTTCCTTTGCGTGCTTGCCATCCTGACATAGTGAAGCTCTGAACAGCGCGGCAACATCCAATTCTGCCTTTAGCACCGGCTCGAGCGTCGCCATCTTCGGAGTTCCGCTTCGGCACGCGGTTCCGATCAGCTGCTCTACCAATTGGCGAACTGGACGCACCTCCAAAGCCAGCCTGGCTCCTGAGAGGAGCGGAACTTTGCTTTGTTGTGGTTCGGTGCGGGCGGGAACAAGCGCTTCCCAAATAGGATTGGCCGCCTCGCGCAAAATCTCCTGAACTACCGCGAGCCACGGCTTCCACTCCGGATGCCGGCGGCCAAGATCCTGCACGCCAGTATCGATTGCCGTCATCTGCGGCTGAGCTGATCCGCCTGACTGGCGGGGGCCAGAGACGGATTCTGCGTGGGAATGATTTTAGGGGTTTTTTCGAAGGGTTTTGAGCCTTCGTGCATCCGCACGATCTCGGTCCGGTTGCCGACGTCGCCGCCCGGACCGCCGCCGCGCGTCCGCGTCGTCTCCGGGCTCGCGCAGCCCGCAACGTAGAACAAGATGGCGATGAGAGTGATCACCGCAAGGGTCACGTCATATTCCTTGAGCGGAAAAGACGATGACCAGGCGAAGAATAAAGCCGCCGACCAAGACCAACGCGGCCGCCGTGGTCAGGTTACGATCGCCGAGCCATTCCTTACGCCAATAGAGAGCCAAAGGCATCAGCATTCCAACGACGATGACACCCAAAAAAAGCAGCAGGCCCCACG
>VBKE01000132.1 GCA_005879605.1 Deltaproteobacteria bacterium | reverse complement strand
GTTCAAGTTGCTGCCGTTCGAGCCACAGGTCATGGATGAGTTCGACAAGTACGTTGCCAGCTTCCGTGACATCTTCAAGCCGGCCTTATAGTCCATGTTGCAGTCGGGCTTAGAATCGCGGCTCGTTTGAATTCAACGGTCCAAGAAAGTGGCTCAACGACTGCCGGTTATCTCAGCGGAATCCGCAGGCCATTTTAGCTTGGCGGGATAACTTCAATGAACACCGCTTCGGGGTCGGCGCCCCAGCGCCAGGGAATCCCGACGCTGCCCAGCCCGCGAGAGACAATCAGAAGCGAAGAGCGAAACGCGTAAGCTCCCTCGTCCAGACAAAACCGGCTCTGGCGAATGATCGGTGGGCCGTTGGGCAGACGAATTTGGCCGCCATGCGTGTGCCCTGAAAGGGTCAAGGGCACGCCGCGCGCTTCAGCGTCATAAAAGTGATCCGGGTTGTGTGCCAACAAAAGATGGGGCGTGCCGTTCTGGGACGTTAATTGCACCCAATCCGGTTTACCCAAAATCAAATCGTCGATCCCGCCAAGCACAAAACTCCCGTTACCGTGGGTGAGAACCACTGATTCGTTTTTGAGCGTGCCGATTCCTATGCCGTCTAAATTCTTGCGTATGTCGTCCGGGTCGCCACCGAAGTAGTCGTGGTTGCCGAAACAATACCAGGCGCCCAGCGTTGCACCTGATAGCGGCTGTAAACAATGCAAAAAGTGACTTACCTCGCTTGAATGGCCGGTGACGATGTCGCCCGCGAGCGTCACCAAATCTGGCTTGAGGCCCATTAATGAATCGATGATGTCAGACAAGATATCGGGTTTGAGAAAGACGCCGGTGTGAATGTCTGAAATCAGCAGGACTTTGAGCCGATCAAGTGCTCTCGGCCAGCCGGCAGGGGAAACCGTGATTTGAGCCAGACTAAAGCGCTTCCGGAGCAGCCAAGTGTAAGGATGCCACATCGGGGAGAGATGCGGATACAAAAAACGCGACACGATCAGATCCATGTTGCGCTCCGCCACTTTGAACAAACCTTTGTTTGGGTTGATCCGGCGCCGCCTTTTTCCGGTCAAGACGCGTGGCGGCGGGAGTTGTCGTCGGCGTGGGAACGTAGAGATATTCTCCTTCCGATAAAGTAAAGTGGAGCGATGAGTTAATAAGAGGGCGAATGATGCATTCGTTCAACTTGCCGAAAAGATTTTCATAACACAATAGTGAGTCTCCAAGCACGAAACCTTGGATTTAATGAAGCCGCCGCGATTTTTCAGAATAGAAAGGGGCAGAGAATTTTGCGGGAGCGCTCGGTCGCGGGATGGCTATGTTCGTCGAAAGAGTGGAGTAGCGTGATACTGCCTCTAAGCAGCTGCCACGGTTGTTCCGCGCACGGTCGACATCTTATTCGCCCAAGGTTTGATCAGAATTACATTCAATACAGTTGCGAATAAGAGAATAACGAAGAGTCCCCAGAGGATGGTCATGTAGCTTTCAGTTCGGTCGTAGATCCCGCCGGCGAGAACCGGGCCTGCAAAGCTGCCCCACATGTAAAAGAAGCTCATCATTCCTCTTATGGTCGCGAAGTAGCGGCGTCCAAAAAAATCGCCGATGGTTGCCCAGACGACAGGGAACGATGCATCCAGTAAAGTAAAGACGGCGGTAAAAAACCAAAATTGCCAAAGTGCGCTGCCCCAGATGAGTGGTGGCAAGGAGAGAGCCGGCACGAGATGACACAAAGCCAGCAGGCCGGGCTTGTTCACTTTGTCGGCGATCCAACCCAGAAAGAAGTGAGACAACAGATTAATAAAAGCAAATGCGGCAAGCAGAGAGGCGGCCGCGGCATGACTCAAGCCTTTCCAAACCATAAGCGGAACGAAATGCACGGTAACGGTGCTGTAGCATGCCACCCGCGCGGTCATGGAAATGACCAGCAGCCAGAAAACCGCTGTCTTCATGGCTTGGCCCGCGGTGGCATCGATGCTCGTTTGTTTATTGTCAAAATCGTTTGTTGCCGACGCTCCGGTTTCAGGGGTCTCCTGTGGCAGCTCGCCATCCGGCAAAAGGCCCATGCTTTCGGGAGAGCGGCGCACCTGAAAACTCAACGGAAGGCAAACCAGAAGAAAAATGCAGCCGGACGCGAGCGAGGCCCAGCGCCATCCTAAGGACTCGACACCAACGGCCAACAAAGGAGAAATGAGAGCGCCACCGACCGGCACTGCGGCGCTGACGACGGTCATCGCCCGTGCGCGTCGGCGGATGAACCAGCTGTTGGCTATGACCATCGGTGAGTGGACGAAACCGGCGATGAAGGCGAGGGAGATAACGCCGAGATAGATGGTAAGAAAGCTCGCGTAGCTGTTCGCCCATGAAAGGAGAATGTAACCAACCCCGGCCAGAAGAGCGGCGGTTACAATAATAGGTCTTGGACCAAACCGGTCAACCAGATATCCGACCAGGGGCGCCTCGATGGCGCCCTGCGCGCGAGAGAGTGAAAAGGCGAGAGAGGTCGCCGCGCGGCTCAGCCCCAGATCCTCACTGATCGGCAGAAAAAAGACGGTAAAGCCGTACTGGTGCAGCCCGCCGCCCACCACGCGAATCGCCGAAACCAATCCCACCATGCGCCAGCCATAGTAGATCTGTGAAAAGAAATGAGTGATGGGGTTGACGCTCATGAACGCGCGAGCCGATGATGGCGCAGACGTTACGCGAGAGAAGGGTCGCACGTCAAGCGGCTCCAATTCGCATGCCTCGACGGGCTCATCTATGAACGGAAATTGTCAATCATATCGTGGCTTCCTCCGTTCACCCTGAGCGCGTCGAAGGGTGGACGGCGAGTTTTCCAACAGTCTGGCAAAATCATTCAGTCAGCCTTGACCGATGCGAGCGCTGTATAATACAAGACGGACTCATCGGGCGCGAAGCTTAACCGGAGGACGGCATTATGGTTTCAACAGATCTGAAAAAGACCGGCAACGAACTGGGAGCAAAGACGACGTATCAGTTATTTTTGGAGAGAGAGGCCCTTCCGGTAATTCGGGCTTTTCACGTCGAGGATATTCGCGAAGTGGCGCTTCATCCGTGGGCGCGCATGGGAGATTATGGCGTTTATCTCAACCTGGAAGGAACGGAAGGTGTCAACGATTGCTACATCTGCGAGGTGCCTCCGGGAAAATCACTCGAACCACAGAAGCACATGTTCGAGGAAATGATTTTTGTCGTTGGCGGCCGGGGCGCGACGACGGTTTGGCGCGACGGAGGTAAAAAGCAGACCTTCGAGTGGGGCGAGGGGGCGCTTTTTTCGCCGCCGCTCAATACCTGGTATCAGCACTTCAATGGCCACGGAGACAAACCGGTGCGGCTCCTGGCCATGACCAATGCGCCGACTATTTTAAATCTCTTTCACAACATCGACTTCGTCTTCAAATGCGATTATCCGTTCACCGACCGGTATGACGGTGAGGAAGACTTTTTCAGCGGCAACGCGAAAGTTCCGGCCGAGGGATTTTCTGATACCAATTTCATCCGGGACATGAAGAGCTTCGAGCTTGTCGAAAGAAAGGACCGAGGCGCCGGCGGCAGGATGATTATGATCGAGATGGCCAACAATGTGATGTCGGCTCACATCTCGCAGTTCCCGGTGAGAACGTACAAGAAGGCCCACCGCCACGGCGCGGGAACGCACGTGATCATCCTCAGGGGCGAAGGGTTTTCAGTCATGTGGCCGGAGGGGGAGGATATTCAGCGCTACAACTGGCGAGCGGGAAGCCTTCTGGTTCCGCCGGAAAGGTGGTTTCACCAGCATTTCAACGTCGGCGCCGAGCCGGCTAGATATCTGGCGCTCAAGCCCTTCAGCAGCCGTAAATTTCCCGGACTGAGAAAGCAGTGGGGCACTTCCGAGAGCGTGAAAACAGGCGGCGATCAGATCGAATATGAAGATGAAGATCCGCGCGTTCGTGAGATGTTCGAGGAAGAGCTGGCGAAGCGGGGCGTGCGAAGTCAGATGGATCCCGTTTTCAAAGCCGTTCGGCAGGCGTGAGAATGGTTGCGAGAAAGCTCCGCCGCGCTCTAATTGCTCTGTTGATTTTCGGGATACCCGGCCAGGGTCTCGACGCTGCCGACAAGGTGCGTATCTCGGTGACGAACCCCAATATGTCCTTTCTTCCGTCGGGCGTAGCTTTGAAGAAAGGTTTTTTCAAAGATGAAGGGCTGGATGTCGAAGTCATTCGCATGAACGTGCCGAATATTATAACCGCTCTTGTGACCGGAGATATCGGCTATACTCTGATCTTCGGCTCGGTGGTGCGCGGCGCTCTCCGGGGCATGCCCATGCGCGCGGTAGCGAGTCTCCTGGACAGCCCGACGCATGCCTTGATCGCCAAGCCGGAATACAAATCAGGCAAAGAGCTTAAGGGGAAAACCGTAGGAATCGGCAACTTCGGCGGCACAGATGAGGTGGCGGGACGCATGATGCTGAAGTCCTTTGGACTAGACACGGACAAAGATCTCAAGTTCATCGCCCTGGGGCCGGACCGAGCGCGGCTCGCCGCATTGAAAGAAGGGCTGGTGGATGTGGCGGTGATTGCTCCGCCCGGCGACGCCCTGGGGAAACAGATGGGATTCAACGTGCTCCTCAGGGCGTATGAGGTTTTTAGTTTTCCGTTCATCGGCATCGGCGCCAACCTCAAGACCATCAAAGAAAGACCGGAAGAGGTCAAGAAAGTCGTCAAAGCAATGATCCGGGCGAACCGTTTCATCCGAGAGGACAAAGAAGGCGCGGTGAAGGTCTTGATGGAATGGGGCAAGGTGGAGCGTGACCATGCGGTGGCTTCCTACGATTCCACCTGGAGAGTGTTCAGCCCCGACGGGAACATTCCCCAGGAAGGGTTGCGTTTGGTGATAGATCAGGCCAAAGCCGAGCTCAAGCTCACCCGAGACGTACCGTTGAATGAGATTATCGATGTGACACCTCTGCGTGAAGCGCAGAAGGAGCTAGGGCTTAGAAAGTAGAACAGTACGCCGGCGTGCTCTTCGTCGAGGGACTAAATCAC
>VBKE01000131.1 GCA_005879605.1 Deltaproteobacteria bacterium | reverse complement strand
TCCGCCCGGGATGGCTCGGATCCAGAATAATCGTGTGCAGGCACATCCCGCCGGCTCCCGGCTGCCATTTGGGCCCGGTTCCATGGCCGCGCAGTCCGGCGAGTTCTTGCCAGTTCTTCCCGCCGTCGGTCGAGCGGAACAAGGCGGCGTCTTCCACGCCGGCGTAGACCGTGTCCGGATCAGTCAGCGACGGTTCCAGATGCCATACGCGCTTGAACTCCCAGGGGTGCGGCGTGCCGTCGTACCATTGGTGCGTGGTGAGAGGTTTGCCGGTTTCAGGAGACGTGTCGTAAACAAACTTGTTACTCTCGGCCTTGGGCATTCCCTCTGGGGTGGTGGTCGGTTCGCCCGGGGGTGTTCCGGGTTGGTGCCAGGTCTTGCCACCGTCATCAGAGCGTTGAATGATCTGCCCGAACCAGCCGCTCGACTGCGACGCATAAAGCCGATTCGGATCCGCGGGAGATCCCTTGAGATGATACATTTCCCAGCCCGCAAAGTGGGGACCGCTGATGTCCCACCGCTCGCGCTTTCCGTCCGACGTGAGGACGAACGCGCCCTTCCGTGTCCCAACCAATACTCTTACTCCGCTCATAGTTTTACTCCTTTGTTATTAGTGTCATTGGATCATTTTACGCAAACCGGGAAAAAACGAGATTCTTCGCTGCGCTCAGAATGACACCTGCGAAAAACGTCATCCTGAACGAAGTGAAGATTTCTCCGATGACCGTTGCGGAAATTTCCTGCTTATTGATAATTTTCACGGATACTATTCTACCGGCAGGCCCGGGATATCGATCACCGGCCGGACCTCCACGGTCCCCTTGCGCGCCATGGGAATCCGCGCGGCAATGCCGAGGGCTTCATCAAGATCTTTGGCCTCGATGAGGAAGTAGCCGCCCAGTTGTTCGCGCGTCTCCGCGAATGGACCATCGGTCACGAGCCGTTTGCCGTTGCGCACCCGGACGCTGGTCGCCATTGACGTTGGTTGCAGCGGGTTGGCTGCCAGATACTGCCCGCTCGAATGAATCTGTTGCGCGAGCTGCGTTGATTCCGCGTAACACTCCTGCCGCTCGGTCTCGCTCAACGCCGCTTGCTCGTCAAAATAAATCAGCAGCATATATTTCATGTTCAGTGCCTCCATCCTTAACAGGCCGCTAAAAAAGGCCCAGCTGCTTCGTTGCGCTCGGCCCGCTTCATGTCAACGTACTAGAAGAGTACGCCTCCGCTCTCGAACCTTCGCGCGCCTTGCATCTGGGACCTTTTTGATCGGCCTTAAAATAGTTCGTCTCACCCCAGAGGGACTGTGTCTTTGAGCGCGAGCATTTTCATCCTTGTTCGTATGCTTGCTTTAAAGTTTTTATGTCAAGTTTTTTCATTTGAAGCAGCGCCTTCATGACACTTTCCGATTTCTTGGCGTCCTTGTCTTGCAACATCTTGCCTAAAACAGTGGGAACGATCTGCCATGAAACACCATGTTTGTCTTTAAGCCAACCACATTGTTGTGCCTTCTTATCACCCCCTTCGGAAAGTTTCCCCCAATAGTAGTCTACTTCTTCTTGAGACTCGCACCCGACTTGGAATGATATGGCCTCATTGAATTTGAATACTGGACCGCCGTTGAGTGCTGTAAACGCATGCCCATTGAGTTCAAATTCTATAGTCATCACTGTGCCCGCGGGTTTTCCGTGGATTTCATATCCCGCTTCCCCATATCGCGATATATTCCCGATCTTTGAGTTCTTAAAAATGGATGTATAAAAATTCACCGCCTCCTCAGCGTTATTATCGAACCACAAGCATGGGGTAATTTTTTGCATATAGCATCCTTTCAATTATTTTCGTTTGAGCGGTGCCGCTCGCTTTCGCGAATCATTTCGGTCAAGTCCTCAGCCGGGCGAATCTCCCAGGGACCCACCCTCTCGCCTGGGTGCTTCGACATCAATTGGACGGCGTGGTTCAGGTCTCTCGCTTCGAGCACGAGGATCCCGCCCAACTGCTCTTTCGTCTCGGCATACGGGCCATCGGTGATGAACACCTTGCCGTTCTCCCATCGCAGTGTGGTGGCATTCCGAGGGGTTTGGAGCGCTTCGCTGCCAACAAAGTGACCGTTCTTTCGAAGCAGATCTTCGTAGGCGAAGCACTCATCTACGAGGGCGTTCAGCTCGCTTTCGGACATCGTCTCCCAGTTCTTTTCGTCAAGGTATCCAAGGCAGATGTATTTCATAGTTCCTTCAATGAGAGACCGAACCTTGCTGCTTCGCATCGAAGAAAAGGTAAGCAACCATGTCATGTGTTGAGGTTTGACTCGCGAATGCATTGGCTCCATTTCAAGGCGCGACGGTGACCATCCATGCCACCCCAAAGCGATCCGCCACCATGCCGAAACGCGGCGACCAGAAAGTTTTACTTAGCGGCATCTGCACCTGTCCACCGTCCGCTAGCGCGGCAAATTTCCGCTCGGCCTCCGCTTCATTTGCGACCGTGAGTGAGAGCGAAAAACCATGGAAGTCGGTTTGTCCGGTGCAGCGCCCGTCGGAAGCCATCACCGTGGTATCGCCGATGCGAAAGCTGACATGCATAATTTTATTTTCAGAACCTGGCGGCACCATGCCGGGCTGTGGCGGTTCCGGGCTTTCTTTGAAACGCATGAGCATTGTCACTTCCGCGCTAAGTGCCTTCTTATAGAACTCGACCGCCTCTTCGCATCGGCCATTAAAAAACAGATAGGGTTCGATGTGCATGTTTTCCTCCTTCGGTAGTTTTGGGTCGATAATCTCGGCAGTGTTTCAGCGTTTTGCCGTCTTTGCCAGTTCTTCTGATTGCGCGCGTAGGCGCTCCTCCTGCTCTCGGAGCTCGGGCGTGAGCTCGGCACCGAAGTCCTCGGCCTCGAACACCTGGCGAATTTCGACCTCGGTCTCCTCGTTATGGGGATTGGGGCAGCGCTTGACCCATTCGATCGCTTCTTCCTTCGACTTCACCTGCCATAACCAGAAGCCGGCGATCAGCTCCTTGGTCTCGGCGAAGGGGCCGTCGATCACCGTCCGCTTTCCACCGGAGAACCTGACGCGCGCGCCCTTGGAGCTCGGATGGAGCCCCTCGCCCGCGAGCATCACGCCGGCTTTCACCAGCTCTTCGTTGAACTTGCCCATTTCGGTCAGGAGCTGCTCGCTCGGCATTACGCCTGCTTCCGAGTCCTTAGTGGCCTTAACCAGGATCATAAATCGCATCGTTATTCCTCCTTTTTTTATTCTGGAGCCGTGTGGCCCTCACATTAAATAGTCGTTCGGCCCAGGCCAAAATCGACAACGCGCTTATTTAATTTAATTCAGCCAGCCGCCGCTCCAGAAACCGTCGTTCCGGCTCCTGCTCCGTGAGGCTCAGAGCTCGTTCGTAGGAGGCTCGGGCTTCCGCTATTCGTCCCAGCCGCCGGCAGAGATCCGCCCGCGCCGCATGCGCCAGGTGGTAATTTCCCAAATCACCCCGCGCTAAGATGGCGTCGATGAGGCTGAGACCCGCCGCAGGGCCGTCGCGCATGGCTACGGCCACGGCCCGATTCAACTCGACCACCGGCGACGGCTCCGCCCGCATCAGCACATCATATAATCCAACGATTTGCGTCCAGTCCGTCGCAGCGGCGCTGGACGCCTCGGCATGCACCGCTGCAATTGCGGCCTGGAGTGTGTAGGGGCCGAATCGTCGCGACGAGAGCGCCCGTTGGACCAGCGCCAAGCCTTCCTTTATATATTCGCGGTTCCAGAGCGAACGGTCTTGGTCTTCCAAAAGCACGAGGTCACCCGACGGCGATGTGCGCGCCGCTCGCCGCGATTCTTGCAGCAGCATCAGCGCGAGGAGGCCGACCGCTTCCGGTTCGGGCAGCAACTCCAAAAGCAAGCAGCCAAGGCGGATCGCCTCGCTGGAAAGATCGTGCCGCGTGAGTGACGCGCCCGACGAGGCGGAGTATCCTTCGTTGAATACAAGGTAGACGACCCGAAGCACGGCATCCAGCCGGTCCGGCAGATCGTTTGCCGACGGTATCTCATAGGGTATACGGGCGTTGCGGATCTTCGCCTTCGCGCGCACGATGCGTTGCGCCACTGTGGGCGGCGATGAGAGAAAGGCCCGCGCGACCTCCTCGGTTGTGAGGCCGCAGACTTCGCGCAAGGTCATCGCCACTTGGGCGTCCGGCGATAGCGCTGGATGGCAGCAAGTGAAGATGAGGCGCAGCCGGTCGTCCTCGACACTTTCATTGTCCCACGCCGCAGGGTCAGCGCCATCGGCGGCGAGTCGTGTCTCAATATTGTTTGGCAGCGGTTCAAATCGAGCACGCCGGCGGATTGTGTCGATCGCCTTGAAGCGGCCGGTCGATACAAGCCAAGCCCGCGGATTGGCGGGCACACCATCGCGCGGCCATTGCTCCAAAGCTGCATTGAACGAATCGTGTAGCGCCTCCTCGGCGATATCGAAGTCGCCGAGGAGGCGGATTAACGTGGCGAGGACATGGCGCGAATCGGAGCGGTAGACGGCGTCCACCGTGTTGCGCGCTTGTTCGGCCACAACGCCTACGTCGGCTTTTGGATTGCTATCCACCATGTGTTGCCTGCCGCATCGAGGAAACCGCTTGACGCCTCCTGATAGGGTTTGTGCTCAGGCAACGCCAACGACTTGCCACCGTCGATGGAGCGCTGGATTTGCTGCCCGACCCACGCGCCGGACTGCGACGTACACACACAATTCGGATCAGGGGAGATCCGTTGAGGTAGTAAATCTCTCAGTCCGCAAATTATATTTTTTACTACTCTCT
>VBKE01000130.1 GCA_005879605.1 Deltaproteobacteria bacterium | reverse complement strand
ATGCCGGGGAGATCGATGCAGAAAAGGTCGGCGCAGAGATCAAGAAAATATTGGTAGCCCGGCCGCCCGGTTAGGCTCCAGAGCCTCTCGAGATCGAGCAAGTTTTCCTGTTGACCACGAAGCACACGAAGGGTTCGGATACTTATACTTTTTATCCTTCGTACTACTATGTTTGAAAGTTTTCTCCATCTGCGCAAATCACGCGGCCAAAGCTGTGAGTTTCTCTGTGCTTGCGTTACGCGCGGCCAACAACGCCGTAATAACGTTTCGACCTTTTTCAGTGACGATGTAACGGTGCGTGTTCGAGACTTTTGCGATCAAGCCATGCGCGCGCAACAGCCGCAAGCGACGTCCCACCGCCGCCATTTCTCTGCGTTGCTTTTGTTTGTCCTTGGTCGAAGGGTAGAGATGGAAACGCAGGTCACGATTGCGAAACCCGTTGAGCGAAAATTCCCCACGATTGACGATCGTCATCAGTTCAGCGTCGCGCTCCCCCAGTGGATTAAGCGCTCGGTAACGGTGTCCGTTCCGCCTTACGGGCCGGCAGACTTGCGCGGCTTGCTCGGCGAGCCGGGTTTGCACATGGACTGCAGCCAGAGCGGTCAGGTATCGCTCGGTGGCTGCCCGACTGACTTCAGAGCGGCGATGAAAGTCAGAGACGCTGCGGCGCAGTTCGCGCCAGCGCTTAGGGCCAGCAGGACTTTTCTCCGCCGCGCGAAAGCTGCGGAAATCTCTCGGTTCATTAATCGTGGCCTCAACGCGCAAGACACTGCCCTTGTCATAGCATTTAAGCGAGTTTTTATTGACCCAGTGCTTGACCCGTACGCCGTCAGGCCAGCGACGCCGATCGCTTTGCACGTCTTGGAGACCTACCTGTGCCGAGCGGTGCATAAACCGCAGCACTTGTTCACTGCCAAAGGTCATCACGGCGTGGTGCACCAAGGCGGGATAAATGCGTGCAAGAGCGGCCCGGTCACGAAACATCACATCGGTTGCGTACTCGGTCTCGGCCGCCGTCCAGTAGTAGTCACGCTCAATGGGACGGCTAATCTCAGCGTGCAAAGGATGGCACTGCTTGAGCAGAGGCCGCAAAAGTACGGGCCAGTTGGTGCGGTGTTGCTGATCCATCAGCGCTTGGGCACGCGACATATCGCCAATCCACGGAAAACAGTTGTCCTCTCGCTGATAGCAAAGCTTCGTCTGATCCATCTGGCGGGCCAGCCATTCTCGTCCGTTGAGACAAATTTGAATCAGAAAAGGAAACCAGCTCTGCAACCGAAGGTGCAAAAATCCCAATTGTTCATGCATCCAGTAAAAGTACAGGTGGATGCACTTGCCCCATTCAAGTCTAAGCTCAAGCTTTCGGGTGAGACGATTGCCGCGCAAAAACCAGGTGCGGCACGGCTCGACGCAACTAAACACAGCAATAAGCCCCAACTCAATCTTGTCACGTTGCTGGATCTTTCGAGCCTCGTCCTCCTTGCGTGTGCGACTGGAGTTAAGATAAAGCATCGGCCGGTGATGCCGCGCCGCCAGATCCACTGCCGCCTGGCGCACACGAGCCGTCAGCGTGGTGGCGAAGGTTTTAAAATCTTTCCACAAAACTCCTGCTTGCCTCAGGTACTCTTCCATCACAGGCTGGTAATAGAGACTTCGAAGCGTGCCTTGCAGTCGCAATCGATCCCAACCGTGCAAAACTCCGATGACATCGCGTGCGTGACGTCCTACAAAGGCATGCGCAACCTCTTTCGTCAGTGCATTGTGTATCGTAGACATGAGCACCGTTTACACCAATGAAACCAATCTGTCATTTTGGTTGCGGCTCTGCCGCGCTAGGCTCTTCGTGTGCTCCGTGATAAAATTGTTACTTTTTTCGTTGCGGCGTAGCCGCGCTAGGGTTGCGTGGTTAAATTTGGCGCCAGCGTTAAGGAAATCAATTCGCTCACCTGCTCGACTTCGTCCAAACGGCGCAAGCAAGCCAGGAGATCGTCGATTTGCCTCTTTGGCAGCAGCGGCTCTGCCAGCGGACGAAATTTACGCTCCCGTTCCTCGTCGGTCATCCACCGTTTGAAATGGCCGAGGTGGTAGGCCACTTTTGTCGAGAGCACCTTTCCTGACTTCATCTCGACATCCACAATGTTCAAGGGAACTTCCGGCCACGCGGCGACGGGTTCTTCACCGATCCGCACCTTGATTTTTTGCATGAGCGCCCGCACATCGGAGCGCTTGTAGTACATCTGGTCATAATGGCGAATCTCTACGATACCTTCCATCAGCGCAACGGCCATCACGAAGGGCAGACTGTGATCGGCGCTCTCCCTGGTTTCCGGCTGCCAGTTCGCTTCTCCCGAACCCATGACCTCGTACCCGGCGGGAAAAGTCTGCAGGCGAATCTCTTTAATGTCGTCGAGATCAGGGATTTGCGATCGCAAGTTAAGAATTGCCTCTACCGCGCTTTGTGAAAAATACCCTGAAGGAAATGCTTTCAACCGCGCTTTCATGATGCGGTAGGTATCGGCGGAATCCGCGAATGGCCTGATCTCGAGGCGGATCCCCGTGCTACTCAAGAATCCGGCCTTACCTTCGAACGCTTCCTCCGGTCCTGTCATCCCTTTGGCGGCCAACATGGCGCAAAAGACGGCGTTCCTCGAGGCGTTGGCCAACGCACACCCCTTCCAATGGGAAATCTGACCTCGCCTAATTTGCTCGAGGCTGATATGAGACGAGATCGCCAGGCTGATCGCATTAGCCATCTGCTCTTTTGTGTGGCCGAACAGTTTAGCCGCCAGTACCGCAGCCGCGATGACGCCGTAGGTCGATTGATCCCAACTATGCCCGCGCTCTTTCGCTCCGGAGTCGATGAGTCCACAAAGCACCTCGTAACCCAAAACCGTCCCGAGGATTACGTCTTTGCCGCTGCCGTTTCTTGCGTCCACGACGGCCAACACCGGGGCGAGGAGGTCGCTTGGATGGCAGGTAGGTGAACCAGCATAGGTGTCGTTAAAATCGAGATAGCGGATCATCACACCATTGGCGAAAGCAGCGAGGTCGGGGGAGGTTTTCTGGCCGCTTATCAAAACCGTGGACGGGATGGCCGAAGTTAACTCAGCTGCGGCGGCTCTAGCGATCTTGGCCGGAGGACTTTGGGCTCCCCCGAGCGCGCAGCCCACGGTATCCATGACAATGTGCTTGGTCCGGCCTATCACTTCCTGCGGCAGGTCGCGATACGACAACTTCAGGGCATAGTCGCAAAGATGATTGAGGATTCGGTCGGGCATCTTTTACTGGGTCGAACCTTTGTCGGAGTTCGCCTAAGTTTTTCTATCGGCACCAACGCAAGCCTTACATAACTCGAACCGACAGGCCAGCGCAAATGCGCCAGGGAGGGCGTTCAAAGTTCAGTGCGCCGGTCAAAGCCGGCAAGGTGTTGTGAATGAAAGTTTCATACAGCGAAGGGCTAGCGACCCGCGCTGACTCCGAGTCATGCATTTTCGTTCGCAAGGGCGCAAGTGAAGCGTTGACAGGGGTACGTACAGGCCAGGTATGGAGCCGCGAAATTGAACCACCATCGCGCCAGCGGTGGCCACTTTGGGGTGCCGACGCTGTTGAACTAAGCGGAAGGCAAGACTGGAGGCGTCGCAAGCGCGAGACGCCTTTGGACCCTGCGCGGTCTGAGACCCTGAGCATGCACGCAAGCACCTTGAGCGGAAGCCGGGAGATCCCGTGTCTGTCTGTGAGAGAGGGAAGTGCAGACCGCATCGGAAAGTCTAAGGACGTACCCCGATGATGCACGGGCACGGGAAGTCGGACAGTTCCATTGTACCTGAGAAGCCGCCGAACGAGGCTGGGCCTGAGGCCAAGGAGGTGGTGGAGGGAAGGGGACTGGCCAAGGGAAAGACGCCCGAGCGTAACAGGTCCCGGATTCAGGGCCGGAGCGGCATGTCCAGCGCGCTTGAGCGGATACGTCAGGCAGCAAGGAGGGATAAGCGACAGCGGTTCACTGCGCTCCTGCACCATGTGTACGGCGTTGAGGGCTTGCGCGCGGCCTACTTCGGTTTGAAGCGAGCGGCGGCCGCAGGCATAGACGGCAAGACGTGGCGGCACTATGGGGAGGAACTTGAGAGAAATCTCTTGGACCTCTCTGAGCGGCTTAGGCGAGGAGCGTACCGAGCGCAGCCTGTGCGTAGGAGCTATATCGCCAAGGTGGGCGAGCCCCAAAAGCTTCGTCCACTGGGCGTGCTGGTGCTGGAGGATAAGATTGCCCAGCGCGCAGTGGCGGAGGTGCTGAGTGCTCTTTACGAACAGGACTTCGGAGGATTCTCCTATGGGTTTCGACCGGGAAGAAGTGCGCATCAAGCTTTGGATGCGCTGGTGCTGGCAATCCTTAGGAGAAAAGTGAACTGGGTGCTCGATGCCGACATCCGTGGATTCTTTGACACCCTCGACCACGGATGGCTGGTTAAGTTTATCGAGCATCGGGTAGCGGATCGGCGCGTGGTGCGGCTGATCCAGAAGTGGCTCAAGGCCGGGGTGCTGGAGGATGGCAAGCGCATCGAGAGTGAGGTGGGGACGGTTCAAGGCGGAAGCATCAGTCCGCTGTTGGCCAACATCTACCTGCACTATGGGTTCGACCTTTGGGTTCAACAATGGCGATGTAGGAAAGCCCAAGGGGATGTAGTGGTGGTGAGGTTTGCCGATGACTTCGTTGTGGGTTTCGAGCACAGAGAGGATGGGGAGCGGTTTTTGAGCGAGCTTCGGGAAAGGCTGGTTCGTTTTGGG
Source organism: Deltaproteobacteria bacterium (assembly GCA_005879605.1). Taxonomy (GTDB): domain Bacteria; phylum Desulfobacterota; class Binatia; order UBA9968; family UBA9968; genus DP-1. The sequence continues at coordinate 282 of VBKE01000130.1, read as the reverse complement.
TTGGAACTGCATGCCCAAAAGACGCGCCTGATTGAGTTTGGGAGACATGCGGAAAAAGACCGGCAGAGCCGAGGAGAGGGCAAGCCCGAGACCTTTAACTTCCTGGGATTCACGCACAGCTGCGCTAAGACGCGCAAGGGAAGGTTTACGGTGCTTAGACAAACGATGCGCACGAGGTGGCAGGCGAAGCTTAGGGGAATCAAGGCCGAGCTTCGTCGACGTATGCACGAGCCCGTGCCCGAGATGGGTGCCTATGTGCGCTCGGTTCTGCTTGGCCATATG
>VBKE01000174.1 GCA_005879605.1 Deltaproteobacteria bacterium | reverse complement strand
GAAGCGGTACTTTACGGTGAGAATCCGCGCGCCGCGGAGATTGCCGCGCTGCTGTTCCGCCTTGAAATCGCCGATGTCGTCGGGATCGAAACCCATGTTGGTCGTGGTGGTGACGCCATAGAGCGCGTATTGGCGCAACTGGGGGTCGCGCTTCGCGTCGACGTGGCCGTGGCCGTTGATGATGCCCGGCAGGACGAACTTGCCGGACAGATCCACAACGGTTGCGCCGGCAGGAGCCGAAATTTTGGACGTCGGCCCCATGTCGCGGATGTGGCCGTTCTCTATCACGATGGTGACGTCGTTCTGCGGCCCTGCGCCGGTGCCGTCAATGACTGTGGCATGCGTGAGAGCGGTGACTTGCGCCGAGACGCGCACGGCAAAAAACAGGGCCGTCGCCAGAATAATAATAGCGCTTGACCTCTTCATACCGACACCTCCCGCGGATTGCGACCTACATGTGCGTCTCATCGAACTTCCCCAACTGTCGCGCGGGAAACATATCACCGCTCCAGCGCACGGTTCAATGGAAATAGATATGGCTTCGGAACATTGGATGAAAACCTTAACGCGGGGGCAGAGGGTCAGCGCCGGCAAGCTTGTTGAATAGCTCAACGATCCCTGTGTCGCGCGGCAGTTCGCTGATGGTTTTGATTACTTTCAATGTCAAGAAAGATTCCTCGCTCCGCTCGGAATCCCGAACGCGGTGAGGGATCTTAGCCAAACTGAACCACTACCGAGAAACGGCCCGAAGGCAGGCAATCGCGCCTCACTGCTTGAACGGTTTGAACCGCTTGAACGATTTGAACGCTTGCGCGAGTTTGCGCTGGACATCTCCTCGACCCTGGAGTATGGAGGGCTAAATCAACAAAGCCATTCAAGTAACGAGGAGGAAATGATGATGAAACAGATCCTTCGCAGCATCGTTGTCATGCTGGCGCTCTTCGCCGGCCAGGCCTGGGCGCAAAGCGGGAAAGTCGAAGTCCTGTGGCTCGGCCAATCCGCCATCAAGCTCACCACGTCTGGCGGCAAGGTGATCGTAATCGATCCTTATCTTATCAAGAATCCGAAAACGCCGGACCAGTACAAGAACCTCGACGCGCTGGGCAAGGTGGATCTCATCCTGGTCACGCACGCCCATGGCGATCATCTCGGCGACGCGCCCGAACTCGCAAAGAAACACAACGCGCCCTTGTGGGCGCCACAAGGCTTGGCAGCTTCGCTCGCGTCGCTTGGCCTCGTTCCTCAGGAGCTCTCGAACCGCATGGCCCAGGGCGGCAACATCATGCCCTTCGGGCCGAACAGCGTAAAGATCACCATGGTCCATGCCGAGCACAATTCCGAGCTGGTCTGGAACAATCCCGCCACCGGAAAAAACGAGATCCATTTCGGCGGAGAGCCCTGCGGCTTTATCATCCAGCTGGAGAACGGCTTCAAGATCTATCACATGGGCGACACGGGGTTGTTCGGCGATATGAAAATGATCGGCGAGTACTACAAGCCCGATCTCATCCTGATTCCGATCGGCGGCGGTCAATTCGTGATGAATCCCGCGGACGCGGCGTACGCCACGCGGAATTTTCTCAAGCCGAAATATGCGCTGCCGTTCCACTACGCCACCAATCCTTTCCTGACGGGGACGCCGCAGGAGTACATGAAAGCGCTCGGCAAGTCGAGCACGAAGGTGTTTCCTATCAATCCCGGCGAGAAACTGGAGTTCTAACGTAACGGTGATGAACTATTTAAGAAGTGTAGCCTTCCTTTTAACTCTTGGTCTTGCATCGGCCTCCTGGGCCCAAGACAAGAAGTTGCTCCCTATCACGGTCGCCTACTCCGCAACGAGCGGCACCTTCTCCCCCCTTTGGGTAGCCGTAGATCAAGGTCTATTCGCCAAACAGGGGCTCGATATCCGAATGACATACATCCAAGGCAACCGGGTTCTGCTGTCCGCGCTAACGGCCGGCGAGATCCAACTCTACCAGGGAGCCGCGGAAGGACTGATACGACTCGTGTCCGCCGGAGGTGATGGCCTTCTCATTGCGACCCAGTATAACTTTGTCGGTCACTACGTGCTCATGACGGACCCCAGCATTACACGGCTGGAGGATTTGCGCGGCCAAAGAATTGCCATCGATCCGACCAGCCCTACCTATGGCTACATGCTCAAGGCACTGGAAACCGTGGGGCTGCGGAAAGAGGACGTTAGCTTCGTCCAATTCGGCACCGCCGGCCAGGCGGAACGAACCATGGCGGTGCTGAGAAAACAGGCGGCCGCGACGATCCTGAGCCCGCCGAATACCTACGCGGCCGAGAAGCAAGGGCTCAGAAGATTTTCGATTATTCGCGATCTAGGCATTCGGCAGCTCATCACGGTTACCGGCACAACGAAGAAATTCGTGCGCGAGAAACGCGAAGCGGCCGAAGCTTTTTTGCGCGGCTACTTGGAAGGAATGGCTTACGTGCAGATCCACAGAGAGGTAACTATGAATGTCATGGGAAAATACACGCGGCAGCGAGATCCGGAGGTGCTTGGGAAATATTACGAAGAGCTGATTCGTAGTCTGCCCCGAATTCCCTATATAGAAGACGCCTCGGTGCGCGCCACCGTGGAGGCGATGCAAGCGCAGGGGCCACGTCTCCCTAAAGTCGATACGCAAAGTCTTTATGACAATGGCTTGTTAAAAAATTTAGAGGCTGAAGGATTCCCGGATAAAATAAGAGTACGGTAAAGCCGCCGGGAAGCGGGTCATTCTCAGGGCGACCTGGAACACTTTGATCATTACTTCCACCGCCGGTCACGGCGACCGTAGTGCTTGCCTTTGGGGTCTCTGGCTGAACCCCCAGTGCTACCGTGACGCGGAACCAGGCACAGCTAGTTTTTCCAGAGCTGCTTGAAAAAACCGCTCTGGTCAATTTCTTGAAGCAGTGAAAGATCAACAAAACTCTCCGGCGCCACTTTCCTTGCCCGCGGCTGCGATTCGGCAAGGGAGTCCAGGATAAACTTTATACCCTTAAGTGTCGGGTGTGGAATTTTTTGCACGCGTGCAGAATAGAAGCCGTACGTGTCATCCAACATTTCTTTGTCATCCACTCGCAGGTACTTTTTCATCACCCGAAGGGAAAAATCCCGGTCGGTCACAAAACGATGAATGCCCTCTGCGTAAGCCTGCACAAAAGATTTGACGATTGGCCGCCGCTCGCGCAGGTACCTGGTCGTCACCGTGATGCAAGTCTGTTGCAGTTCTATGCTGAGAGTGTCGATATCGAAGAGCTCTTTCATGCCGAGCCGTTTTGCCCGGCTAGTATTGGGCGGCGAGGCAAAGCCGGCTTCGATGGAGCCTTTTTCCATTGCCGTGACAATCTCGGGCAAACCACCTAACTGGATGATCGCCACGTCCGTGCCGCGCTTGAGGCCGAATCGCTCCAGAAAGATCCCGACCGCCGTTTCGCTCAAAGCCCCAAACCTGGATATGCCAATTTTTTTTCCTTTGAGATCCTCCGGTGACTTGATTTCCGGTCGGGCGTAAATCGAGCCGACGATCCGGTTGAGGGAGCTGGCGACGATTCTCACGTCGGCCCCCGCCAGGATCGCCCCGGAAGTTGAGACTCCCGTGACTTGAGCGAGCTGAATCTCGCCCGCGATCAGCGCCTGGGTGGCCGCTACCGCGGGAATGTAGATGAGATCCGCTTGGATGCCATACTTGGAGAGGTACCCGCCTTCTTTGGCCATCCAAGAAGCGACCTGTGCGCCAGAGAGAGCGGCGTATCCTAGCTTAATGGGTTCAGCAAAGACCTTTGCGCTGAAACCTAACAGGATTACCGTCAGGGCTATCACAAGAGGTTTACGGAAAAAGAGCCGGCCTCGTCTCCAATGAGAAATGCTCAGTCCTTTACTCTCACGGAGACTCAAAGCGTTATACTGCCGATCTTCGAGCAACGTTTGTGGACGAAAAAAAGAGTTCATTTCAAGATCCTCCTTCGTCACATTGCTTCACATTGCCGCATCGCTACCTCTCCTTGATCCCCAGCTCCCTTTGCGCCTCTCCGAGAGTCGAGAGATCCGCGACATCACTCGGAGCGATCTCGCGCTCCACCTTGCCGAGCTTTTTTAGCTCTTCAATCACCAGAATCAGTCCCTTTTCGGGCACACTTCCGTCATCGTTAAAAAGCTTCAAGACGCTTTCATAGCCGGCCGTCGCCATCTCTTTATCAGCCTTGGTCCACTCTGTCATCGACTCAATCGTGCCCTCTCGATTCTGACGGATATAGCGGTTGGCTTTGATCCCTGCCTTGATCACTCGCTTAATCTCATCCGGCTTTTCTTTGATCTTCTTCACGCTGGCTACCACACCGCTAGTCGGGTAACTGAAAAGTTCGTGGGCCCTCGCAAGCACGACAAACCCCATCTTCTTACCGAGATAATCCAACGGAGGAGAGCCCATAGTGGCAGCGGTCAACCCCTGCTTCATAGCGGAAAGGCGGCGTTCGCTCGTGCCCAAGGCAAGAAACTTTATCTCCTTGTCTGGATCGAGGCCAAAATGCTTGAATATCAACCTGGCCGTGGACTCAAGAGCGCCGCCGAAGGTGTTGAGTCCAACTGTCTTACCCCTAAGCTCCTGAACGGATTTAAACTCAGGGCGTGCGATGAGCGCGCTGGGGGAACCGGGCACGTAACACGCCAGGACTCTAAGCGGAACTCCCTGGATCGCGGCCGCGACCGAATTCCCAATTACCGTCCAGTAATCAAGTTCTCCGCTGACTAATGCCGCGAGTGCAACGGTGGGATTTATGCGGATGACCTCCCCCTGAAGTCCATCCTCTCGAAAAAAGCCTTTCTTCTCTGCTAAAGCGAGAGGAGCAAATTGAGCGTTGAGTTCCGGAACTCCGATCCTGATCTTATCCGCGGCGTGGGCTGACACATGGAGAATACAAATGCTGAGCAAAGCCAGAAAAATCTTCTTCACAGGGTCACCTCTCCGTTCGTCGCTACCAGCTAACGGTTCCAGTGTGAATTTGGCATTTGTAATTTCGCATTCAATCTAAAATCCAAAACCTGTGGTGAGTTACGTCGAATCATCGAAAATCTAAAATGGTTTAATCCCGAGCTCCCTTTGCACCTCTTTGAGGATCGATAGATCCGCCACCTGATCGAGAGAGACCTCTCGGTTCAGTTTGGCATTTTTCTTGGCCTCGTCGATCAGCAGCCGGAGCCCATTTTCGGGCAAGCTTAAATCATCGCTGTAAGTCTTCAACACCGAATCGTAGGTGGCCGTAGCCATTTCTCGATCGATTTTCATCCACTCGATCATCGCCCGAATCGTGCCTTCGCGATCCTGGTTGATATAGCGGTTGGCTCTGATGCCCGCCTTGATCATGCGCTTGATCTCGTCCGGCCGTTCTTTAATTTTCTTTGCATTTACAATCAGACCGCTTGAAGGGT
>VBKE01000323.1 GCA_005879605.1 Deltaproteobacteria bacterium | reverse complement strand
ACATTTTCAACAATGCCGTCAAGTTTACCTCCACCGGCGAAGTCACCGTCAAGGCCTACCCGTCGGCGGATGGCACCGGCGTGCAATTCGAAGTGGCCGACACGGGCGTCGGGATCGAGAAGAACAAGTTAGATTCCATCTTCGAGCCCTTTCATCAGGCTGATAATTCGTCCCAGCGGTCGTTTTCCGGTCTCGGTCTCGGCCTCACCGTGGCGCGACGGATGGCGGAACTCATCGGCGGAAAACTGGAGGTTACGAGTGAACCCAACGTCGGTACGCGCGTCATCATGAAATTCCCGTCCCAACCAAGCTCTCCAGCGTCCCTCGCCGTGGAGCGACGTAACTATGGCTAGAGACAAGTTCATCTGGTGTCGCAACTGCAGCGCCATTCATCACGTCACGCCCTTTGACCGCGTAGCGGTGTACGCCGTTCTTTCCGATGCAGTCGAAGAGATTGCCACCTATGATTGGCGCGCATTTATGCAGCAGCACGCCAATCACAAACTAGAGCCCTTAGAAGCCGCGGGTGAAAAATACTTTGCCAACGGCTCGGCTTTAGATCCCATGAGCGTAGGTTACATAGAAGTCACCAATGGCCATGATCGTTTTCTTCTACGCCGGAGCCGCAAAAGCATCGAGGAGCCGCTGGCGTATGAGTTAATGAAGGGACGAATCGTTGCTACTGGTCTCAGCCTTGAAGTGCAGGAGAACGAGATCAAAAAAGAGATAAAATATCATTTCACCTGGTCGCCGGCAATGCCTCTGAACGACGACAGGATCGACCTCTTCATCGGGCTGCTCAAGGAATTGGTCAAGGGAATTGATCCGAACACCGTCCAGATAACCGAATACTCATACACGGACGAGTCCGTCTCCTATGGTTCGTTGGATCCGGATGTGATTGAGGCGCTGATGATGAAATGCGCCGCCTATTTCTTGCCGGTCGAACTGGCAGCCATCCGGAGATTTGTGGAGTCTCACCGGGAAAGCTGCGACGTGATGACTCTGCTGATCCTCCGTCAATCCGCTATCGAACAGCCGGTTTATTAGTTGGAATTTTTTCATCTAACTTTCCGCCCGGTTCCCATTTCAATCGTTTAATTGCCTCCTAACTTCCACCGTCGTTTACGCGTATTCCCCCAAAAGAGTCGTCGCTCAGAGTTTGCCGGGCGGTGTCGTACAGCTGTGGTGCACGTAGACGTTGCCGTCCATTAACAATCTGGCTGTGCGCGCGAGGGCGGCCTTGGTCAGTTCCAGGGCGCCGTTTTGTTTTCCAATCTCAATCTCAACCTGCAACCTACCCGTCGGGTGGCCGATTCTGACGGCCGGAGGATTGTCCGGCTGGACTTTACGATAGATTTCGTTGACGATGGTGCCATCGATCTTTGCCGCAGTGCCGAGGCAGACCGCGCCCGTGACCGCGTAGGCTTTATGGAGTTTCTGCAGAGCGGTCATCCGTGCAACCACGTCGACTTGCGATGCCTCGACTTTGCCTTTGGGCGTCTCATAGGAAGCCGGCCCGGCCACGACGGCAATCTTGGGAACGCCTGGACTCTTGGCAGTCGCTTCTTCTCTTTTAGCGATCCCCATGATTTCCGCGACGACTGAACGAATCTCTTCGCATTTTTTCAGCGCCGCCTCGTTGTTGCCGAATTCATCCATGTTCTCGTTACCCCTGAGGCCCAAGTCCTTGGCGCGAACAAAGACAAAAGGATTGGCCGCGTCCACCATGGAGACTTCCAGGGTTCCCAGGGTCGGAAATTTTACTTCTTCCCTGACTTTGCCCGTGGGAAGGAGCTTCCCCGTGACAGCCCCGCCGGAACCGATGAAATCGAGCAGAATCTTGGAGCCGCTTCCGGGCACCCCGTCGATTCTAAAATCTCCTTCGCTTACGAACTCACCGTCTCTGACCTGAAACTCCGCAAGGATCACTTTCTTGGTGTTGGTATTGTAAATACGGACTTTAGTAACGGGCTCCACCGGCTTGATGAGGCCGCGCAGCAAGGCGAAGGGGCCGACCGCAGCCGATGTGTTGCCGCAATTGCCGGCATAATCGATTACGGGATTGGCGATGCCGACGTAGCCGAAGGTGTAATTGATATCCGTATCGGGAACCGTTGGAGCGCCGATATAGGCGACCTTGCTGGTCAGCGGATCAGCGCCGCCGAGCCCGTCGATTTGCCGCACGTCCGGGGTACCAAATGCCTCAAGGACGATCTGATCGCGCTTGTTGGCATCTTTGGGTAGATCATCTGCCAAAAAGAAAATCGGTTTGCTGGTACCGCCCCGGTAGATCGCGCATGGCAATTTCATAAGGCCCCCTGCTCCTGTCTTTTCGCATCCCAAACTACAAGCTTTTGATAGCGCTTTCAAACGCGCCCCTGGCGCTATTCGCCGATCAAAACTTCGTCCGATTTGTCCACTTCCTTGAGCCTTACTTGGACGTCTCCTTGGGCCGACAAATTGATTTTCTTGCCGACGTAATTGGCGGCGAGTGGAAGCTCTCGGCCACCGCGGTCGATCAGGACAGCTAAATGAATCATGCGCGGGCGACCCAGATCGATCAAGTGGTCGACGGCCGCGCGGACCGTGCGGCCGGTGTTCAACACGTCGTCGAAAAGGATCACGATCTTGTTGGCGATATCGAATGGAATGCGCGTGTGATCGATGGTGCCGCCGGGGAGCAGGGCATTGAGGTCGTCGCGATACAATGTGACATCCATCTCGCCGACCGGAATTTCTCTTCCTTTTCGTTTTTTCATAATTTCTGCGACACGCTTTGCCATGTGCGGGCCGCGGGTTCTGATGCCGATAAAGACGACTGGCTCAAGGCTGGGGTATTGCCGCGGGATTTCCCGGGCGAAACGTTCAAGAATAACCTTGATCTGCTCGGCGTTAAGGATGCGTTGTTTTTTCGTCTTAGAGTTCTTCATTGGCGACTCGAATGATGGTTTCCATCAGCAATTGGCTGCCGAGCCCGATATCCTCGGGGTCGGTCCACTCCATTGGATTATGGCTGATGCCCCGCCGACTCGGCACGAAGATCATCCCCGCTGGCGTTATTTTCGCCATCTGCATGGCATCGTGCCCCGCTCCCGAGGGCATGATCTCGTAGATGATTCCCTTTTCGTCGCAGATCTCCCGCGTGAGCCGCAGCAAGCGGTTGTCCAGCGGCACCGGATGTTCCTCTCGAATGGTCAAAATTTCAACGCCGATGTGGCGCTTGCGGGCGATGTCGCGCGCGCGCTGTTTGACCATCCCTGACACGCGGTCCTTGGCTTGGGCTGAAATGCTCCGAATATCGATGGAGAGCTCAGCTCTTCCGGGCACGGCGTTGATCACTCCCGGCTCGATTTTCATCGCGCCCACGGTCCCGACGACACGTCCTTTCTCCATTGACGAGAATTTCTTGCAGACCTTTTCTACGTACTCAATCAAGTGCGAAGAGGCGACCAGGGCGTCTTTGCGCATCTCCATGGGGGTGGTGCCGGAGTGATCGGCCTGACCTTTAAAGATTATTTTGAACCGGCTCGGCGCCGCGATGGAAGTAACCAAACCGATTCTCTTCTTCTTGGCCTCCAGAATCGGGCCTTGCTCGATGTGCAGCTCCAGGTAGGCCTTGAGAGTTTTCGGAGCCCGCTTTAGAGAATTCATGTTGCGCCGCGAGATGCCCAGGCTTAAGAGAACAGTTTCAAGTTTCGTTCCTTGGGAATCCACGGCGTTCGTTAAGTCTTTCGGCTGCACTTCGCCGGCCAACAGGCTGCTGCCCAGGGTCGAGAATCCGAAACGGCTCGACTCTTCTCCCACGAAGCAGACGACTTCGATGGGTGAGCGAACGGGAATCTTATTCTCGCTAATGGTTCTGACCGCTTCGAGCGCGCCGATCACGCCGACGGGTCCATCATATTTGCCGCCGTGAATCACCGTATCCAAATGCGAGCCCGCCAAGACCGCTGGCGCGCTTGGATCGGTTCCTTCCCATCGGCCGAAGATGTTGCCGATCGCATCGATATGAATTTTCAGCCCGGCCTGGCGCATCATATGGATCAGGAGCTGGCGGCTGCGGAGCTCCTTGATGGAGAACACCAGTCGCGTGACGGCGCCGCGACTGCCGATGCCGATCCGCGATACCGCGTTTAAGTCGCGCATGAGCCTGCGCTTGTTGATGGCGACCTTGGTAGGGACGGCTACCAAAACTGGCGAGAATTTAGGAGACGCCATGTCGAGTATCTTAGCAGCTTCAGACGCAGCTGAAAAACTATTCTCTGCCGCGCTTATATTGGAAACCGCCGGGGGCTGTGTTATATGCGATTCAGTTGGAAAACGGAAAGGTTTTTGTCATGAGCGACGTTCCTCAAAAGGTCGCGCAGATCCTGCTTCAGACGGAAGCGATTCAAGTGTATAAGGAAAAACCCTTCGTCTTTGTTTCGGGTCGCATCTCGCCGGTCTATATCGATTGCCGCAAACTCCTCTCATTTGCCGACGAGCGTGAATACATCGTGACGCAACTGGCCAAGAAGGCGGAGATCGATGTCGGACTAAATAACATCGACGTTGTCGCGCGCGGTGAGACTGCGGGTATTCCTTACGCTTCCTTTGTGTCGCATCTGATCAAGAAGCCGATGATCTACATCCGCAAGCAGCCCAAAGGCTATGGCGGCACCCGACAGATCGAAGGAAATTTAAACGCCGGACAGCGCGTGCTGTTGGTCGAAGACCTGATTACCGATGGGCTCAGCAAACTTCGCTTCAATATCGGCATTCGCGCGGCAGGGGCGAAAATGACTCACTGTCTCTGTGTCTTCGATTACGCCTCAGATCGACTCGGTCAACACGAGGGGAGAGACAATCTGGCCAAAAACGACATCGGCCTGCACGTTCTCGCCAACTGGGACGATGTCTTAGACGCCGGGCTGACTAAGAACTACTTCAGCGAAGAGGCAAACAGACAGATTATCGATTTTCTCAAGGATCCGGAAAACTGGGGCCGCAAGATGAGCTTCGTGTGAGCGCGATTCTACGCTCACAGTTTCGAGTTGCGAGTTGCCGGAAGCAGGTAATCAGGAACTACAAACTATTCTTACTCCATAGCTCCTTGCGGAAACCTTCCTTCGATAGGGATCGACCTCAAGCTGTGCCATGAAGACTTTGATTTGTAACGCTCTCATTGTCTCAATGAACGAGCAGAATGATGTGATCGAAAAAGGCTCCATCGTGATCGATGGCAACCGTCTCACCTACGTCGGACCGTCGGCATGGACGCCCAAGGGCCCATTCGATCGGACGATTGCCGCGGATCGAATGATCGCCCTGCCCGGTCTGATCAACTCTCACTGTCACTCCCCGGCGAACCTGGTACGCGGGATGCTCGCCAGCCGCCCCTTAGAAATCTGGCGCGCCTATTACCGAGCTGCTCTCAGAGACATGCGAGATGAAGATTTTTATGCCAGCGCGCTTCTCGGTGGTCTGGAAATGCTCAAGTGCGGAGCGACGACTGTGCTGGATCACTTCTTCGGCAACCAGGCCTACCGTTTCATGGGCGCAGGCGCCGCGATCCAAGCCATGCGCGATCTCGGTTTGCGCCATGTCGTTTCCCTGACATTGTCCGACAGGAACTATGAGGAGACAATTCCGCTGGGAGAAACGGCGTCCAATCTGAACGACGAGATCAAGAGTATGAGCCAAAGCGAGACAAAGGCAACCAAGGCTTGGCTTGAGGACTGTGAAGCATTCATCGATGCGTTTCACGCTCCTGATGAGTTAACGACCCCTTGCCCGGGTCCGTCCGCCGTCCAGCGCTGTACGGATGAACTTCTCACCGGCGCGGCGGCAATAGCGCGCAATAGGAAGGTCCCCCTGCACATTCATCTGGCCGAGACCAAGGCCCAGCAGATCATGGGAAGACAGCTTTACGGCCATTCATTGCTGCAACACCTGGATTCTCTCGGAATCCTCGGAGCTAATCTTTCCTTGGCTCATTCAATTTGGATCGAGGCCGAAGACGTCGAATTCCTCGCGAAAAGCGGCGCTACGGCCGTTCATAATCCAGCGAGCAATCTGCGCCTCGGCAGCGGCTTGGCGCCGGTTCGGCAATTTCTCTCCGCCGGCGTACCGGTGGCTTTGGGCACAGATGGCGCGGCATCGAATGACGGACAGAACATGTTCGATGCGATTCGATTGGTTGCTTTGATTCACAACCAAGCCGGCAGCGATTTCAACCAATGGGTGATGCTTACGGAGGCACTCGCCATGGCGACGCGCAACGGGGCGTGTGCATTCGGGCTTGATGCCGGAGTCCTAGCACCAGGTAAACTAGGGCGTTCACGCCGCTCAATGACGTAATGAGCCAACTCGTTTTCTGCGAGAACGGCAGCTCGGTGGATACCGTTATCGTGAATGGAGAGATTGTCGTTGAAAGTGGGCGTTGCACGCGTATCGACGAGAAAGAGGTTTTGCATCTGGCAACGCGGGCCCGGGGGCGGCTAGATCTATCGATTCAGCGAGAGATAGCAGCTGCTCAATCAATGGAGCCGATGCTGGCTCAAATGTATTTCCGAGTTTTTGAGAAGCCCAAGTAATCGTTAACCGTGAGATTTACGGCTTATTTCTCTATAGCAATGGTCGCCGTTCGTGCCACTCCGTTGCCTGCTCATAAGCGTACGCAATACGAAATGCAGTAGCTTCCTCAAAGGGTCGAGCGACGATTTGCAAGCCGACCGGCAGTTCACCCTGCGTAAAGCCGCAAGGGACGGAGATCGCGGGGAGTCCAGTGAGATTGAACGGATTGGTGAAATTCGGCCGCAGGTTTTGTTCGTTGGGGTCCATGTCTTTGAAGGCTTCGGGAGGGCGTGGCGCGGTCGGTGTGGCGAAGACTTCGACGCGAGAAAAGTTTGCCCTGATCTGCTCGTTGAGTGCCGTTCGGACTCGTAAAGCGGTGATGTAGTCCGCCGCGCTGAGAAAAGCGCCTTCGAGCATCCGTGTTCTGACCGAACTGCCGAATTTTTCAGCCGCTTGCTGGAAACGTTTTTCATGATAGGCGTAAGCTTCGGCGACCAGAATCGTCTGGTTAGCTTTTCGCGCGATCGCAAAAGGCCGGCCGTCGATTTCAACGAACATTGCGCCGAGGCTTTCCAGGGTCTTAAGTGCATCGTTAAATACCGCTTCGGTTTGCGGGTCTGTTCCTTTTTGCTCATTGAACCAGTTGTCGCGAGGCACGCCGATTCGCAGGCCTTTGATTCCTTGTTTCAGTCCGGCCCGAAAGTCGGGAACAGCGACATTTGCGGATGCGGAGTCCTTTGCATCGTGACCCGCAATTGCCTGCAGCAATATTGCACAGTCCTCGACGGTCCTAGCCATCGGTCCGGCGTGATCGAGCGACCAGCTCAGCGGGACGACGCCCTGCCTACTTATACGACCATAAGTCGGCTTGATGCCGACGACGCTGCAGTGGGATGAAGGCGTCCGAATCGAGCCGCCGGTGTCGGAGCCGAGCGCGCCGCAGCAGAATCCGGCGGCGAGCGCTGCGGCGGAGCCGCTGCTGGAACCGCCGGGAATGTAATCCGTATTCCAGGGATTGCGCACGGCGGGGAAGGGGGCGTCTACCGACGGTCCGCCGAAAGCGAACTCATGCATTCCGAGTTTGCCGAGAAGGATTGTGCCAGCATCCGCCAGTCTTGTCACGGCAGTCGCGTTATAGTCGGGCACCCAATCCTGCCGCACTGCCGAATGGCAGGTCGTGCGAATTCCCTTGGTCGCGTAAAGGTCTTTGAGCGCGATAGGAATTCCATGCAGTGGCCCGCGGTCCTTGTCGGAAAGAAATTCCTGTTCGGCTTGCTTTGCCTGTTTGAGAGCAACATCGGCGGTTACCGTGATGAAGCTGTGGAGCTTGCCGTCGACAGCTTCGATTCTTTCGAGACAGGCCCGTGTCAGATCGAGAGGGGAGAACTCCTTGCGTCGAAGGCCGGCGGCTGCTTCGGTGATAGTCAGGTAGCAGAAGTCGTTAATTGCCATGTGTCCGTTAACTTTTGTTTCTCGGCGATGCTGAGAAAATTCCGGCGGGTTCGAGTGTGTCAGTCATGAACTCCCGGAGATCGGTAACTTGTTTGCGGGAACGGTTCACTCCGGACAGCAGTTTCTGCAATTCTTCCTCAGACAGCTTCAAGCCAGCCCGCGCGGTCATCGGGCGTAATTCGTCTAAAGTAATCTCCGGTGCCATTTGTCTCCTCGATTTCTTAAAGAGAGTAAGGTAGTTTTGCGCGAATGAAACTTTCTGGAAGCCGGCTCATTTTTTTGGCACCAAAATCTCCTTCAGCTTCGTGACCATCCCGGAATCGAGCTGGAAGAGCTTCCGCACCGTGCTGTCCACTTCCGCACCGGTGAGCGGGTTGAGATCCAGATCCGCTTTCTTAATCTCCGCTGCAAATTCCGCATCCTTCATGGTGTCCATGAACGATCTGCGTAGAATATTTACCCTTTCTTTGGGAGTGCCCGGTGGGAGCGCGTAAGCACGTAGGACCGCGGAGGGGGCGTGCACGCCTGACTCGATGAGCTGGCGTGCTTCGTTGCTTTTTGCATAGTCGATAGCGTTGGGGACGCTAGGTATATCAGCGGCTTTCTTCGGGTTCACTTGTAGGGCGACGTTTACGAGGCCCGAGTCGATTCCCTTCTTCCACGTTGAGCGGACCGACGCCCAAGTCCAGCAACCGCCATCAACCTCGCCCGACTCAGCGGCAAGCCGGATATTGGATGTCCCCTTGTAGCCTTCGATCAGTTGGACGGGAAGGCCGAGGGCGGCTTTAAGGACTCTGGGAACATCCGAATCGTTGGCGCCCGGAGCTTCGCCTCCGAGTTTTACCGGCTTCTTCGCGGCGAACCATTGGTCGATGGTGGTGACGCCACTGGTCTTTGTCAGGGCGCATGCCGTCTCATCCATCACGGGCGCGCCGAGCCACTCGAATTTTCTTCCATCGAATTCGACGCTCTGGTCGCCTAAGATCTGTTGAAGTATGAGAGAGCCGATGAAATTGCCGATGGTCAAGCCGTCAGGAGCGCTGGCCTTGTAGAGATAGTTGGCGGCGAGCCGGCTGCCGGCGCCGGCCATATTATCGACAATCATGGTCGGATTGCCCGCGATGTGCTTCGGCATGTGGCGCGCAAGGATCCGCGCGTAGGTATCGAATCCTCCGCCGGCGGCAAAGCCAACGACCACGCGGATGGTTTTGCCCTTGTAGAAGTCTTGGTCCGCTGAAGCAGCTTCCGCCCACCGCGGGGCGGAGACCAGTAAGAGTGCAGCCAGAAGAGCGGTGCGATGGGCCATGGAAACTCCTCACTTGAACACAGAAGGTCAGTCGTCTTTTACCGAACTCAGCAGTATTAGCGCAAGTTCCCCGTGTGGCCGAGTGAGTAACGCCCCGGCTGCGGCCAGACCGTCAGGCCGTGAGGCTCTTTCCCCTTTACTGGAATGGTTTTCACTTTACCGGTCGCCGTATCGATGGCGTAGACGACGTTGTCGAATCGGCCGGAGAGCCACAGCGTCTTTCCGTCTACGCTGACATTGCCCATGTCGGGACTGCCGCCGCCGGAAATCGGCCACGTGGCGACTATTTTACGAGTGGCGAAATCAATCACCGACACGCTGCCCTTTCCGTGGGGCGGCCCAAAGACTTTGTTAGAGCCGCGATTGACGACGTACAATTGCGTGCCGTCGCGGCTAGGATAAAGTCCATGCGTGCCGACCCCGGTTTTAATGAATCCAATCTCAGCGAATTTGTCACCATCGATCACAAATACGCCATCGGCTTTCATGTCCGCGACATAAAAGACCTTGCCGTCCGGCGCGATGCGAATATCCTGGGGCATTCCCCCCTTCGACACTTTCAAATGCCCAGCAACCTTGTGTTCCACGAGATCAATTTTTGCCAGGCCACCGGAGAATTCACAGGTAAAAATCGCGTAGCGCCCATCGATGGAAAAGTCGGCGTGGTTGATCCCGCCGCAGTTAGGAGTCTTGATGGAGTTTTTGAGCGCCATGGTGTGAGGATCGCGCAGGTCGAGCCGCTTCAGAGATTCGGCGACGACGATCGCTGCGCTGCCGTCCGGCATGAAGTACATGTTGTACGGATCGTCCACGGGTATGGACTTGCCGGGTTTGCCCGTGGTTGGGTCGATGGGAGTAACGCTGCCGTCATTTCGATGTTCGGCGTTGTTGTTTACCCAGAGTGTCTTTAGGTCCCAAGAGGGAACGACGTGTTGCGGATTGATTCCCACGGAATAATGATCGACCACCTGAAAAGTTGCCGGATCGATTACCTCCACGTTATTGGAACGTCGGTTGGGAACGTAGACGCGCGACAGGTGCTTAGCGACAACAGGGCTGAGCTTATCAGGCCGAGTTTCACTGTAGAGATTGTTGGGATTGACCACGGGCGGCATGCCGAGCACCGTTTGGATCGCATGCGCCGCCGAGCTGCCGGCCGGCTCCGCCGCGGAAGCGATATTCAGAAAAAAAAGCAGCGGCGCGACGGCGAAGCCTATGATTATTTTATTGGCGTAATTCTTCAAACTTCGATTCACGTAATCCTCCAAACACACATGCGACTACCGAACGAAGGGTGACACCTGTTAGTAGGGGTTTCTGAATGTTAGACGAAAAATTCAGAAAATTCGACAACGAAAGCTTAAGCGGCGTCTTTTTTCTTTTTGTTCTGGATGGCCCAATAGACGTTTTCCGGTTTGAGCGGCAGATCGTAGACTCTAACTCCCAAGGCATCGGCGACGGCATTGCCGATGGCAGCGGGTGTCGGCGCGAGACCCGGCTCACCCAAGCCTTTGGCCCCATAAGGGCCTTCGGGCTCTGGACACTCGACGATGATCGGAATCATCTTGGGCACGTCCAGCGACGTGACCAAGTGGTAATCGAGAAAAGACGGATTGCGCACCTTGCCGGTATTGTCCACGACCATCTCTTCGTGCAGAGCCGAGCCAATGCCCATCGCTAGACCACCTTCAATCTGCGCGACACAGTTGAGTGGATTGATCGCCTTGCCGACATCATGGGCGGCGGACATTCGCAACAAGCGAACCCTGCCGCTCTCCTCGTCGACCATCACTTCGGCGGCTTGGGTGGCGTACATGTAGAAGGCCGACGCGTGGTCGCTGTGGCCGGTTTCGAGGTCCAAGTCCTTGCCGATCTCATAGGTGTAGGAGCCGTCGCCGCGCACGACTCCGTTGGTTCCGAGTTTTCGGCGGACCACCTCGCCAATCGGCAGGGCCATTTGCGGCTGGTCTTTGAGAAAGACTTTGCCGTGGGCGAAGTCCAGGTCTTGCACGTTGGCTTCGAGCATCGGGCTCGCCGCTTCGGCAATCTGTTGGCGCGCATGAATCGCCGCGCGACGGACCGCGTTGCCCATATGATAGGTGCTGCGGCTCGACGTCGTGGAGGCGTCGTAAGGAATCGCGTCCGTATCCAGCGGGTGCATGAAGACTTTGTCCATCGGGACTTTGAGCTCTTCAGCCGCGACTTGCGAGAGAATCGTGTTGCAGCCTTGGCCGATTTCCACCGTGCCGGCGAGCACGGTTACTTCCCCTCTGCTGTTCACCAAAACTCCGGCATTCGACGTGGTGGGCGACCGCGTCGGCTTCTGGATGCATGCGAAGCCTTTGCCAATCTTTGTACCGAACTTGGTCGGCTGAGTTTTCTTGCCCCATTCGATGGCTGCGGTGGCCTTGATAAGGGTTTCTTTGAGCCCCACCGCGTGAAGCCGCTCGCTCCAGTACGAAACATCGCCTTCGACGAAAATATTTTTCATCCGGATCTCAACTGGGTCCATCCCCAGACGCTTGGCGAGTTCATCCATCTGCTGTTCGCAAGCCCACGCCCCTTGAGGTATCCCATAGCCGCGGTAGGAACCCGCGACGGGCTTGTTGGTGTAAACCGCATAGCCATCGACTTTGACGTGAGGGATTCGGTACGGACCCGGCGCGGGTAAGCTACCGCGGATGCACACGGTCGGGCTTTTCTCTGCGTAAGCGCCGGCGCCCCAGTAGATCGTCATCTCTCGCGCCATGAGTGTGCCATCTTTTTTCACGCCGCTCTTGCAATAGACCACAGCTTCATGACGGGTGAGCGTGGAAATGAACGTCTCCTCGCGATTGAACTTGACGCGCACGGGCCGGCCGCTTGTGTGGAACGCAAGGGCTACGGCGATGGGTTCCACTTTAAGGCCGCCCTTGGACCCGAATCCCCCACCCTGTAGCGGATTGATGAAGCGGATTTTTTCCTTGGGCATGTTCAACGCTTCGGTAATCTCGTGCAGTGCC
Organism: Deltaproteobacteria bacterium; assembly: GCA_005879605.1. GTDB lineage: Bacteria > Desulfobacterota > Binatia > UBA9968 > UBA9968 > DP-1. Next base: position 12,642 of record VBKE01000323.1, on the reverse strand, counting down.
CGGAATGGCGCATCATTGGCGACCCAAATCGTCAGACGACCGCTTTCTTTGTCGAATTGGGCATGCGCTGAATGCGGCTCCATCGCGGCGTGCTGAATGATCGGCACGAAATAACGTTCTTCGAGAATTAGATCGGATTCTTTGAAGCCAATTTCCACATCGCCGGTCCGCAGCTTGAAGTGCTCGGCGATATTCGGCAGGTGCGAGCCGACGATGAATTCAACTTTCCGGTATTTGTCGAAATTTTCATGGATGGCGCCGCGACCGGGCTTACAGGCCTCTTCGGGATCGGTATAAACCGGCAGATCTTCATACTCGACTTCGATCAGCTTCACGGCGGTCTCAGCCATGTCTTCGTCCTCGGTGGCGACCGCGGCAACCGGTTCGCCGATGTAACGAACTTTTTCCTGAGCCAGGAACGGCTTGTCCTTAATGGATTCACCGTGCGTCCAGGGCGCATCTTCGCCGGTCACGACCGCGACGACGCCGGGATACTGCTTCGCCTTCACTGTATTGATGCGTTTGATCTTTGCATGCGCCTTAGGGCTAAAAAGGACCTTGCCATAAAGCATGTTAGGGAGGACGAGATCGTAGCCATAAATGGCTTGCCCCGTGATTTTTTCGTTAACGTCAACCCGAGTGACTGGTTTGCCAACAACTGTCAGTTCCGACATCTTCCGCTCCTTAAATCGCTTCGCAAAAGGTTCAAGTCGTTCAAGCCATTGAACGCATTGAACAGGTTAAACGTTTTAAACGTTCTTGCTTCTTAACTCTGCGGCGGCATCCTGCACCGCTTGTATGATCTTGGCGTAGCCGGTGCAGCGGCAGAGATTGCCGGAAAGCGCGAAACGAATCTCTTCTTCCGTTGGATTGGGGTTCTCGTCCAGCAGCGCTTTGGACATCATCAGCATTCCCGGCGTGCAGTAACCGCACTGGGCCCCGCCATCTTGAATGAATGCTTTTTGAATCGGATGGAGCTCGGGTCCGATCTTCAATCCCTCGATGGTCACGATATCGGTGCCGTCCAGCTCGCCGGAGAGCACCAGACAGGAATTGACCGGCTTGCCATTGAGAAATACGGTGCAAGCGCCGCAATCGCCGGTGCCGCAGCCTTCCTTGGTTCCAGTGAGCCCGATCTCGTCACGGAGTAAGTCCAGCAAGAGGCGATGGCTAGGCACTTCGAGAGTGGTGATTTTGCCATTCAACGTCAATTGAATTTTCTTTTTCATTTTACCTCGTGAATAGGGAATTGGCGTATTGGATCTTGACCCATTACTCCAGTACTCCATCACTCCATTCTTCAATATCTCCTGTCCCGTCTATCGCACCATGAGACTTTGCCGTTGCGCGGGGCTGCAGCGTTTAGAATCGCCCGTTTCGTCATGACACCCACCATGGCGCGGCGATAGTCTGCGGAAGAGCGCACATCGCTGATGGGTTTGCATTCTTTGGCCGTTTCTTCGCCAACTTTGGCGGCCAGCCCGGCCGTGAGAATTTGGCCTTCCAGTATAGCTTCGGAATTTCGCGCGCGGATCGGCGTCGGCGCTACGGCGCCGAGAACGATTCGAACATCGCTGCAACGATTAATATCAGTGAGATTGTAGGTGACGGCGACTCCGACGTAGGCCAAATCCATCATATCGCGGGGTGAGAACTTGATATATTCTCCCACGAGTTGCGGGCTGGTTTTGGGGATCGTGATCTCCGTCAGTATCTCATCGGGTTCCATCACGGTCTGACCGGGACCGCGGAAGAACTCTTCGAGAGGCACGGTTTTCTCGCCGCGCGCGCCAACAATTTTTGCTGTCGCATTCAGGGCGATCAGGCCCGGAGCCACGTCGGCGGACGGCGTGGCATTGGCCATGTTGCCACCGACCGTCGCCCGGTTTCTTATTTGAATCGAACCAACCTCGGCCGCGCTCTGCGCCAGAAAGGGAAATTTCCGTATGATCGCCGGCGAAATTTCGACCTCGCGCATCGTCGTCAATGCGCCGATGGTCACACTCCCGTCAGCATGCTCGCGAATTGCTGAAAGCCCTGGGATTTTTTTCAGGTCCACCACGTATTTCGGTACCAGCCCTTTTTCCTTGATAGCGATTACCAGATCGGTGCCGCCGGCAAGGAAGCGGCCGCCCGGACCGTGCTCTTTTAACAGGCGACTCGCTTCCTGGAGCGAGATAGGTTGGTACATCTCTAAAGGTTCTGGACGTTTCATAAATGACCGCCGTAAGGGCGACCGGCCGGTCGCCCCTACACATCCTTATAATACTATAATACTCTTCCTTATGCTGGATTGGGCTTGACCATACGGCCAATGGGTTTGCCGCAAGGCTCGCCGTCCCTCATCTGCACGTGGCCGCGCACCACCGTGCAAACCGGAACGCCCTTGACCTTCCAGCCGTGCCAAGGAGAAGGTTTGTTCTTGCTGTGGAGCTTGTTAACGTCAATCACCGCTTCTTTGTCCCTATCGATGATGGTGACGTCGCCGTCGGAGCCGAGGCGGATCGCGCCTTTCTTCGGATAGATCTGCCAAACCTTCGCCGGGTTCTCGCAGGCCACTTTGACGTATTGATTGAGGGTCAGCCTGCCTTTGTTGACCTCCGTCAGGATTAACGGCACGCCGGTTTCAACGCCGCAAAAGCCGGAGATGCAATCCCAAATCGCCGGCTTCGTGAGCTTGCCGTAGAGATCCGAACCCTTCTCATCGAGCGTGTGGGGGGAGTGGTCAGTGGCGAGCATGTCGACATAACCATTGCGCAGACCATCCCACAAGACCTCGGCGTGATCTTTGGTGCGAACCGGCGGGTTCATCTTCAGCAAAGAGCCGACTTGGTCCATATCGTTGGGTTCACGCAAAAGATAGTGCGGTCCGGTCTCCGCGGTGACTCTCAGTCCCCGGGCCTTGGCGTCGCGCACCATGTAGGCCGCCTGTTTGGAGCTCATGTGAAAAACGTGGAGCTTCGTGCCGAAGGTTTCGGCGAAGAAGAGCGCGTGGTGCACGGATTCCGCCTCGCAGATATCCGGACGGGAGGCCTCCCAGTAACGCGCGTCGTTCTTCCCCTCGGTTTTGAGCTTATTGGTGCAGTAGGCCATGATCTGCCGGTTCTCGGCGTGTATACCCAGCGGCAGCTTCGATTGCGCGATGTAATCGAAGGCCTCCATGCACATACCGTCATCGGGGAAGGGGAGATTGCCGATCGTTTCGCCGAAGAAGATCTTGAAGCCGATGGCGCCGGCGGCGGCCATCGGAAGAATGTTTTTGGTATTCGTTTGGACAACGACGCCGGTCACGCCGAAATCGACTAAGGACTTTTGCTCTCCCAGTTGTTGCTTAACCTTGACTTGCTCGGCGTCTGCCGTCGGAGGCACGGTATTCGGCATGTCAACAACAAAAGTGACTCCACCACAGACTGCGGCTGTCGAGCCCGTGGCGAAATCTTCTTTGTGAGTCATGCCGGGCTCTCTAAAATGGACGTGTCCGTCGATGATACCGGGGAGAATATGTTTACCTTTCGCGTCGATCTCCTCTTTGCCTTGGGGTAGCTGGTCGTCCGCGCCGATGGCAACGAATTTCTCGTTGCTGATGGCCACGCCCCCTTTGAAGGTTTCCTCAGGTGTCACTACCCAACCATTCTTAATGACTAAATCTGCCGCCATGTTTCTTCCTTTCCGTTTGGTTTTTTCTCAATTCACGGTTTCGCTGCTTTGCAGTTCGCGCATCTCCTGTCTCTGCTTCAAATCGGCGAGAACGTTATCCTTACCCGCTCGAATGTGCGAGCGAATAATTGTGACGGCTTGTTGAACGTCGCGTTGCTTCATGGCCTCGAAGAGCCGAAGATGTTCTTGATGAGCCGTCATGCCCCGAGCCGGGTCATAGAGACCATCGGTGCGCCTTTTCAAGATAATGCGTTCGAAAATTTGCGCCAATGTTTTCGTCAGCGTGGCGTTGCCGGATAGGCGCGCGATTCCCAGATGGATATCCTGATCATAGACGAGTCGCTCCTTAGTGAACCGTTTTTGCACGTCCTCGCCGTACCGGTCCACCTTGTTCACGAAATCATCGAGCCCATCATCAGTCAAGTTCTCGATGGCTTTTTCCACGGCAAACGCCTCTAAAGCTTCGCGGAGATCGTAAAGCTCTTCCGCCTCTTGCAATCTAATTTCTTTGCAGGTAAAACCGCGATTCGGCAGAAAGGAGACATAGCCTTCCTGCACGAGACGGGTCAGAGCTTCTCGAACGGGAGTCCTGCTGACACCGAGACGTTCGCTGAGTTCCTGATGATGAAGTTTTTGGCCCGGCAAGACCTCATTGCACAAGATTAGATTTTTAATCTGATTATAAACCCGGGCGGAGAGATTTTCCGATCCTCGTGCTCTTGATTTAGGATTGCGCAACGTGTAGGCCATGAAAAACGGGATTGCATGAAAAATTTTATGCAAACTTTCGTCGCGAAGCTATCTAATCCAAACGTGATTGTCAATCACGGTGGGTCAAAACTTGAAAAAACAATTGAAAATGATAGTTCCTAGTGCGTTCTTGTCGGTTATTGGTACTTGCAGGATGTCCTTTGGGCTTCGATTTGGCTGATAAAACAACTTATAAATAAATCAGGAGGCATTGTGGCACAAACCAAATTACAGGCGACGGGATTACGAATGGAGTACTATCAGCCGAGAACCGGTGGAAGGCTTCTGGCGCTCGACAACGTCAACCTCTCGGTTGAAGACGGCGAGTTCGTCAGCATCGTCGGGCCCAGCGGCTGCGGCAAGACCACGTTCATCAATCTCTGCGACGGCTTACTCAAACCGACGGCCGGTAATTTAGTCATAGATGGAAAACAGGTTACCGGACCGGGCACCGACCGCGGCATGGTGTTTCAGGACGCCTGTCTAATGCCGTGGAGAACGGTGCTCAAAAACGTGACGTTCGGCTTGGAATGTCAAAGTCTCAACAATACGGAAGGGGTCGAGCGGGCGCGCAAGTTTATCCAACTGGTCGGGCTGACAGGATTCGAAGAACATTATCCCCACGAGCTATCCGGCGGAATGCAGCAGCGCTGTAACCTTGCGCGGGCGCTGACCGTGGATCCTGAGATCCTGATCATGGACGAGCCCTTTGCCGCGCTGGATGCCCAAACCCGTGAAATCATGCAATTGGAGCTGTTGCGGATTTGGCGAGAAGCGCAGAAGACGGTTCTCTTCATCACTCACCAGATCAATGAAGCGATTTACCTGGCGGATCGCGTTATCGTATTCGGTGCCCGTCCCGGTCGAGTAAAAGAAACAATCAAGATCGATATCCCGCGGCCACGCGACCTTGCCGTAAAGCGGGCTAAACAGTTCCTGCAATATGAAGATCACCTCTGGACCTTGATCGAGGAGGAGGTCAAAAAGACGATGATCCAGGACCAGGTCGTGCACAATATCAACCGGTAGTGACTTAGTCCGGGAGGCACAGGGTGCGGAGGTTTAACTCCCAAACCCTCATTCTCATCGGGGCAATTGCATTCGTCCTCTATCTGGCTGGCGTGCCTCTGGTGATGCTTCTTTACGGGAGCATTCGGAGCGCGCCGATCGGAGAGCCCGGAGCGACATATACTATTCAGAACTACGTCAAGGCCTACTTTGATAAAGAATTTTACTTTCTTCTCCTCAACTCTATCTATTACGGCCTCGGTACCTGTACGCTGACTTTTTTAATCGGGACGTTTCTCGCCTGGGTTAGCGAGCGCACGAATACGCCGCTAAAAAAGCTCTTTGTGGTCATGTCGCTGATCCCGTTTATCATTCCGGGAATTCTCAGCACTATCTCGTGGATTTTATTGCTCAGCCCCAAGATCGGTTTGATCAATCTGGTAGTCAAGGATTTCTTGGGCTTGGAATCTGCGCCTTTTAACATTTATACCATGTGGGGGATGATCTGGGCCGAATCGATCCACCTCTATCCGCTCGTCTTTCTCCTGATGTCTGCAGCGTTCCGAAACATGGATACGTCGTTAGAAGAGGCGGCGCTGACGGCCGGATCCAGCACCTTTTCGACGTTCTGCCGCGTTACGCTTCCCCTGATGCGTCCTGCCATGTTTAGCGTCCTACTGATAAATTTTATTCGTGGTATCGAGGCTTTCGAGGTGCCGGCATTGATCGGAGTCCCGGCGAAAATCTCTGTCTTCACTACAAAAATTTTCCTGGCCATTCACCAGTTTCCTTCGGACTTCGGGTTGGCTGGCGCCTACGCCGTGACGCTCTTAGTGATCAGCACCACCGGGGTTCTCATTTATGGGAGGATCACCCGGCGCGAAGAGCGCTATGCGACTGTTACCGGAAAAGGCTATCGTCCGCGGGTGATTGATCTTGGAGTCTGGAAATATTTGACCCTCGGGGTTTCTTTCCTGATTTTCTTTTTGGCGGTGATTCTACCGGTTTTCGTTTTGCTCTGGTCCTCGTTCATTCCGTATTATGGCGTGCCTTCACGCGAGCTGATGGAAAAAATGACCTGGGCCAATTACCAATACATTCTGAACTATCCGCTCGCGCTGACCGCCTTTAAGAACAGTTTCTATCTCTCCGTCGGCTCCGCGACATTGGTGATGCTTTTGACATCGCTCATCGCTTGGATCACCGTGAAGACCAAGCTGCCGGGCCGGGCCCTGCTCGACAACATGACTTTTATTCCGATCGCTATGCCGGGCATTGTTTTGGGCGTGAGTCTGATCTGGGTCTATCTCACTCTGCCGATTCCGATTTACGGCACCATCTGGGTTTTGCTTTTGGCTTACATCACCAAGTTCATGCCCTATGGGATCCGGGCGGCTTCGGCTTCGATGATCCAAATCAACAAAGAACTGGAAGAGGCCTCGCTGACGGCCGGCGGCACTTGGTTTCAGACCTTTAGAAAAGTAATCCTTCCTTTGCTGATGCCCGGTTTTACAGCGGGCTGGATCTATATCAGCATCATCGCGCTCCGGGAGCTTTCGACCTCTATATTGCTGTATTCTTACAACAGCACGGTGCTGTCGATTATGGCATTTGACTTATGGGAAGGCGGACAATACACCTATGTCTGCGCGCTCGGCGTATTGATGGTGCTTTTGCTGGTTACGATGGCTTTTGTCGCACGCAAGCTCGGCGCGAGAGTCGGTATCGCGGAATAGATTCGTGTCGCTGATCGCGGGCTGACGAATTCGGGAGGCCAAATGGCAGAGAAGAAAGACATGGTTCAAATCGAGGCGCTGGAAAAATATTTCGGCGAAGATAAGGAACGGGTGCATGTTCTAAAAGGAGTGACACTGAATGTCCCCCAGGGGTCGCTCTACACTTTCCTGGGGCCGAGCGGTTGCGGTAAAACTACGACCCTCCGCTGCGTCGCGGGTCTCGAACGGCCCGAAGGCGGTAGGATCAGTATCGGCGGGCAGACCGTCTTCGCGTTCGGTGAACGGCTATATGTCCCGACCAATAAACGGCCCATCGGTATGGTTTTTCAATCCTACGCGATCTGGCCCCACATGACCGTGGCGGAAAACGTCGCCTATCCTCTCACGGTTCAACGGCGACCGAAAGTCGAAATCAAAAAGAGGGTAACCGATGTCTTGAGAATCGTCGGCTTGGACGGTTTGGAAGACCGCCCGGCGCCGAAGCTTTCCGGTGGTCAACAGCAGCGAGTCGCGTTCGCGCGAGCGCTTGTGAACGAGCCCAAGGTCATGCTCCTGGACGAGCCGTTGAGCAATCTCGATGCCAGGTTGCGCGTGCAGATGAGATCCGAGATCAAGGCGCTGCAGAGAAGGACCAATATCACCACTATTTTCGTCACTCACGATCAATCTGAAGCGCTGGCCATTTCCGATCAGATCGCCGTCATGCACGGGGGCAAACTGATCGAAGTTGGCGCGCCTCATCAGCTATACGCCCGTCCGACAAGACGTTTCACTGCGACATTCTTGGGGCTGACCAATTTAATCGAAGGTAAAGTGGTTGAGCTGAACGGCGATTCGAAACCGGGAAAAATCCAGACCAAGAAAGGCCTGCTCACTTTCATTCCAGCCCCAGGACTGAAAAAGGACCAAGCGGCCGTGATTTCGATTCGGCCGGAGAATATTCCCTTGCACAAAGAAAAGCCGCAAGGGTTGGAGAATGTTCTCGAAGGAACGGTCAAGGAAGCGATTTTTATGGGCGATGCGTATCAATGTAAGGTTGCCGTGGGCGACGATTTACTCGCGGTTCACACCCATCCTTTCAATGCCGTAAAGCCAGGGGATAAGGTGTACCTCCATCTCGATCCGGGAAGTTGTAACGGTCTGCCCGCTGAAGATACGGAGGGTGTTGATGAATCGATGCTGGGCAACTAATATAAAGCTCTTGGAGACTGAAAGGAGAATGAATCAATGACCGCACTAGAGGCGAGAAAGTTAGCCGAAGACGAAATGAAAGCTGGAAAAACGCCGAAATACACGGACCTCCGTGACTGGTTGGAAATCGTTGACAGCATCGGTGAGTTAAAGAAGGTCGATGGCGTCGATTGGAATTTGGAAATGGGTACGCTCGCCGAGCTTTTATCCCGCGAGTCTAAAAGCGGTGTGGTGCCGGCAGTGCTCTTCGACAATGTTCCGGGATATCCAAAAGGATTCCGGACCCTGTTTGCCCAGAATGCTTCATTCAAACGTATGGCGCTGAATCTAGGCTTGCCCATGGAACTATCCAACTTGGATTTGGTGCGAGCCTTCCGCCAGAAGCTCGTCACCCATGAGCCGATCAAGCACAAAGTCGTCACGAAGGGTCCGATTCTTGAGAACGTCGATTCCGGTGACAAGGTCAACCTGCTCAAATTCCCGGTGCCGTTCATGCACGAGCTCGATGGCGGTCGCTTTATCGGCACTGCGTGCCTGGTCACTACCCGCGACCCAGACGAAGGCTGGGTGAATTTCGGCGCCTATCGCGGCATGGTCCACGATGCGAAGAGCATGGGACTCTACATCTCGCCGGGAAAGCACGGCAACATCCAGCGCGCCAAGTATTTCGACCGCGGCAAGCCCTGCCCCGTAGTTATCTCCGTCGGCCAGGATCCGGTGCTCTTTATGGTCTCAGGCAACGAGATCGATTACGGCGTGTCGGAATTCGATTATGCCGGCGGTCTCAAGGGCTCGCCGATTGAAGTTATCGAAGGGAAATCCACTGGGCTGCCGTTTGCAGCTAGCGCTGAAATTGTCATCGAAGGGTGGATGGATCCTACCGACAGAAAGACCGAAGGCCCGTTTGGCGAATGGACCGGTTATTATGCTAGCTCGAGCCGTCCTGAGCCGGTTGTGCGAGTAGAAAATGTCTACTACCGCAATGATCCAATTCTTTGCTGTGCCCGGCCGGGCAGACCGCCTTCAGACTACTCCATTGCTAAATGCATGGTGAAAGCGGCGTTGATTTGGGAACAGGTCGAAAAAGCCGGCGTTCCTGATGTGAGGGGTGTGTGGTGTCACGAAGCCGGCGGTGGCCGCCTGTTCAACATCATCTCGATCAAACAGCGCTATCCCGGCCATGCGCGCCAAGCCATGTTGGTCGCCTCCCAAGTCCATGCTGGCGCGTACCTCGGGCGCTATGTGATCGTCGTCGATGAGGACATCGATCCGACCAACACCTTCGACGTTCTCTGGGCGCTGGCCAGCCGTTCCGATCCGGTGGAATCCATCGAGATCCTGCGCCGCTGCTGGAGCGGTCCGCTCGATCCGCGCATTCACCCGAGCAAGAAGGGCTTCAACTCCCGCGCGGTGATCGACGCCTGCCGTCCGTTCGAATGGATGAAGGACTTCCCGCCGGTGGCTGAATCGAGTCCCGAGCTGAGAGACAAAGTTCGCGCGAAGTGGAAAAAGGTCATCGAAGGCTAAACACGGACTGTTAATCGATGCCTAACCAAGGGGTGGCTGTTTGAACAGTCACCCCTTTTTTTCTCCACACACTACAGTTTGATGGGCAGGCGCTCGGCAAGAATAATTTGTTTGGGCGTGACGCGCGTACGATACGGCAACGCTTCCACGCCGGCCTCGACGGCCCGGCGCAACCAACGGCCGTACTCTTGATCGATTTCATCGGCGGGCCGAAAAGAGTTGCAGTCGCTTCGCTGCACGACAAACACCACAGCGGCGCGATGTCCTCTTCGGCGAAGCCAAATTAGTTCCTTCAGATGTTTGAGTCCACGCTCGCTGACGGCGTCCGGGAATGCTGCGGCGCCATCAATGGCAAGAGTGACGTTTTTGACCTCTACGAAACATGAGCCGTTGCTGCCTTGAAGGCAAAGATCCAGGCGCGTTCCCTGGCGAGTGCAGACCTCGCGCCGAATCGATTCGCAGCCGTGCAATTCACGGATGACTCCGCTTTCTATCCCCTCGGTGACAAGGCGGTTAGGATGGAGTGTGTTGATACCCACCCAACCGCCATCAACTCGGATCATTTCCCAGGTGTACAGAAGCCGCCGCCCCTCTTTGTTGCTGCGCGAAATATAGACGGCGCTGCCCGGAGCCTTGCAGCCCATCATGCTGCCGGTGTTCGTGCAGTGAGCCGTGACGATCGCGCCGCTGGCTACTCGAACGTCGGCGAGAAAACGCTGGTAGCGCTGGATCAAAGTTCCACGGATCAGGCGGGATGGAAACTGCATCGTGTGAATATAATTCACTCCAAAGAAAAATCCCACTCGCCAGCGGTTTGTTGCGCTGGCCATACTCCTTTGTTAGGTTCGATAAAAATCATACTTTGAGACAGAGAAGAAATGGCAAAACAAGCGCTCAAATACGTCGGCCAAAGTGTTCCACGCGTTGACGGAATCGAAAAGGTTACCGGCAAGGCAAAATTTCTCGGCGACCTGGTCATTCCTGGAATGCTGCATGGAAAAATTTTCCGCAGTCCCTATCCCCACGCCCGGATTCTTTCCGTTGATGCTTCCAAGGCAGAGGCTTTGCCGGGCGTCGCAGCCGTGCTCACGGCGGCGGATATCGGCGATCTCGTTCCAACTTATAATGGACGGCCTGTCATTGCGATGAATAAAGTTCGTTATGTCGGAGAGCCCGTGGCAGCGGTGGCGGCGACAGGTTCGTCGACGGCCGAGGAGGCGATCTCGCTCATCGACGTGCAATACGAAGAGCTTCCCGCCGCGGTCGGAATCGACGCGGCCCGCGCTCCGGGCGCGTCATTGATTCACGAGGACCGCAGCGACAACATCTGCAGCCACGAGCGTGTGGAGCGCGGCAACGTGCAAGAGGGCTTCACTCAGTCCGATGTGATCGTGGAGGACCATTTCACTTTTCCAATGGTCTATCACTACGCGATGGAGCCTCACGCGGTCATCGCGCACTGGAATGAGGAAGGAGTCACGGTCTGGTCGTCGGCGCAGCATCCCTTTCAGGTGCGAAACGATATCGCGAAAGTTTTTCGCCTCCCCACGGCGCGAGTCCGAATCATCATTTCCTATCTAGGTGGTGGTTACGGCAGCAAGTCCTACACGAAATTCGAGCCGGTCGTGGCTGCACTTGCACGCAAAGCTGGTGCGCCGGTGCGGGTATGCAATTCAGTCACCGAATCCATGATTACCGTTCGGCGCCATGCGGCAAAGGTGCGGCTCAAAACCGGATTCAAAAAAGATGGCACGATTATGGCGCGGGAGGCGGAAATTTATCTGGACACCGGCGCCTACGATGATAACGGGCCGCAGGTGACAATCCGAGCGGCGACGCGAGTGATCGGGCCTTACCGGATTCCGAATATCCTCACCAACGCCTACTCGGTTTATACAAACTCCGGCTCGGCGGGTTCGTTTCGCGCCATCGGCGCGCCGCAAGTGATCTTCGCCGGCGAGTCACAGATCGACGTCGCGGCGGCCCGTCTGGGAATGGATCCTGCGGAGCTTCGGCTTAAAAATCTCTTGAAGCGAGGCGAAGAACTCAGGCCGGGACTAAAAGGCATCGATGCAAACCTCACATCGGGACTCAAGAAACTCATCCGTGCCAGCGAATGGAAACAAACAGTTAAGAAGAAGAAGACCGCTCCGGTGGGACTTGCCTGCGCGGTGATGAATGCTGGAGCGACGCCGGTTTCAATCGCCATGGCTCGGCTTCAGTCGGACGGCGTGGTGAACATTCTCGCCGGCAGCACGGAAATGGGACAGGGGGTGCGGACGGTCTTGTCTCAAATCGCGGGCGAAGAGCTCACCGTACCGCTGGATCAGATTCGCATCATGGGCGCGGACACCAAGGTGACGCCGTACGATAGCTCGACGGGTTCCAGCCGCTCGACCACTTGTATGGGGAATGCGGTTCAGGCGGCAGCGCGAGATCTCAAGAAGCAACTGGTCAAGATTGCCGCGGACGCGTTCCGCGTCCCTCAGAGGCAGGTCCGGTTGCAGGAGGGCGCGCTGATTTGCGGCGAGGCGCGCCTGACGTTCAAGGAAGCTTTGGAGCGGCGTTTTGGCAAAGGCTCCGGCGGCGAACTGATCGGTCACGGTGATACGAACCCCGCCATCACGGATTACAAGCTGCCGGTTTTCTGGGAAGTCGGGATGGGAATGGTGGAGTTGGATATCGACGAAGAGACGGGCGAAGTACGAATCAAGCGATTGATCTCGGTCGCCGATGTCGGAAAGGCAATTCATCCCGAAGGCTGCGTCGGCCA